>DASXPG010000228.1:0-3497 GCA_036493755.1 Gemmatimonadales bacterium | reverse complement strand
CAGCGGCAATATCGCGTACAAACTCGTACAGAGGATCGCGCGCGTTGTGGCGCTCGGCCCGATCGTGCAGGGGCTGGCCAAGCCTTGCTGCGACCTGTCGCGCGGCGCCACCGCCCAGGATATCGTACTCGTCGCCGCGATCGCCATTCTCCAGTCCGACACCCGCTAGCGCGACCGCCGCGCGGAGGCGACATGGGTTTTACCAGCCGCAAGGATCCCAAAGGCGTCCTCATCGTCGAGGTGGACGGCCAGCTCATCGTCGGGAACCGCCAGGAATTCAAGCAGAAGATCCTGGACGCCCTCGACGGCGGGGACCGCAAGTTCCTGGTCGACTTCACCCGGACCGGTTACATCGACTCATCCGGGCTGGGCGTCCTGGTCTCGCTCTCCAAGAAGATCCGCGACGAGGGAGGCGAGCTGCGCCTCGCCGGTCTCAATGAGGATCTGCGGACGCTCTTCGAGCTGACCAAGCTCGATACCCTCTTCGCGATCAGCGACTCCGCCGCCGACGCACTCAAGGTGAGTTGAACGCGGCGAGCCGGAAGCCGCTGTCGGCCCACGTCGCCCCGCTGGCGCCGGCGACGCGCGGACTCGAGGCCCAGCTGGCGATGCACCTGCCCAGCGATGTCGCCTTCATCGAGGAGGCGGTCGAGCTGGTGGCGCGCCATCTCGAGGCCCACTTCGTCGACCGGCGTACCATCCGCTTCAACTGCCGCGTCGCGTTGAGCGAGGCGCTGGCCAACGCCATCCAGTACGGCAATGGCGGCGACCGTTCCAAGCAGGTGACGGTCCGCGTGCTTTTCGGCAAGACCGCGATCGAGATGGAAGTCAGCGACGAGGGCAATGGATTCAATCCCGCGTCGTTGCCCGATCCCACCGCGCCCGAGCGGCTGGAGAGTCCGGACGGCCGCGGCATCTTCCTGATTCGCCGCCTGGTAGATGAAGTGCGTTTCAATGACCGGGGAAATGCAATCTGCATGATTCTCCGCCGCGCCTAGGCCGGCTCGCGCCGGTCCTGGACGCACTGCGCCGGCTTACCGGCGCACCCCTCCAGGTCTGGCGGAACGAGCAGGGTCGCGCGCAATCACTCAGTGACATCGAAGGATCCTGGCAGCCGCAGCTTCTCGGCTCCGAGGCGCACGCCATCGACACGCCCGCCGGTGCCGCCTGGCTCGAGCCGATCGCCGACCTGAGGGGGCACTGGCTCCAGCTGGGTCCGTCGGAACTCGAGGCGAAGGAGCAGTCCGCCCGGGCCCGTTCCGCGGCGCTGGTGCTCGGCGAAGTCATGCGTGCCGAGCGCGAGGCGAGCCTCGTTGCCGGCGAGCTGGCCACGCGCTACGAAGAAATCGATCTCCTCTACACCATCGCCGACATCCTGGGCCGCACGGTGCGGCTCGACGAAGCGACGCGCACCATCTGTCGCGAGGTCGCCGACGTCGTCGGGGCGCGCCGCGCGTCGATCATGGTCTACGACGAATCACGGCACGCGCTGCGAATGGTCGCCGGGCGGGGACTGGAGCGCTTCGCCACCGATCCGGTGCCGATCGACGACCCGACCAGCATTGCCGCGCGGGTGTTCCGCGAACGGCGGATGATGGCCTTCGACGCGTCGTCGCCCGGACCGCATCCCGGCGGCGGCGAACCACGCGGTTACAAAGGGTCGAGCTTCATGTCGCTGCCGATCATCTACCAGGCGCCCGGCGGCGAGCCGATGCCGATCGGCGTGATCAATCTGACCGACCGGATCGGCTCCGATTCCTTCACCGCCGGCCACAAGAAACTGCTGACGGCCATCGCGAATCAGATCGGCGCGGCGCTGGAGAACGCGCGGCTGGTCGAGCGGGAGCGCAGCCGCGTCCGCCTCGACACCGAGCTGGTCCTCGCCCGGGACCTGCAATCGGTGCTGATGCAGCCGCAGCCGGCGCTGTGGCGCGGCACCGACCTGGGGGCGCGCACCCTCTCGGCCGAGATCGTGGGCGGCGACTTCTACAAGTTCTTGCGGGTGCGCACCAGGATCGGGGTCATCGTGGGCGACGTGTCGAGCCACGGTCTGTCCGCCGCGATGCTGATGACCCATGTGATCGCCGCGGCGGGCATCATCGCCCAAGCGGTACCGTCCCCCGAGCAGGCGCTGAAGCGGCTGCTGGACACCATCGGCGAGGAGCTGACCCGCGCCGAGATGCACGTGGCGATTTTCTACGGTCTCCTCGACGCCAAGCGGGGGAAGCTGCGCTACGCCAACGCCGGTCATCCGCAGGCATTTCTGATCGGGGCCGACGGCCAGACGACCCGGCTCGCCGCCACCGCGCCGCCGCTGGGCCTGGGCGGCGACGGCCGCATCGGCGGCGCCACGGTTCCGTGGAGCGCCGGCGCCGACCTGCTGTGCCTCTTTACCGACGGCTTTTCGGAGACGGCCAATGCCGGCGGCGAACGCTATGGCGAGGAGCGGCTGCTCACGCTGGTACGCAACCGCATGAAGGAGCCACCGCCGGCGATCGTAGATGCCGCGTTCCGCGATGTCGCCGAGTTTGCTCCGGGCATGAGCGCCGCCGACGACCGCACCCTGGTTCTCGTCCGGCGCTGACGTGGGCCGCCGGCTCGGCCAGCACTTTCTTTTCGATCCTTCGATTCTCGGCCGCATCGCCGATGCGGCGGTCGCTTCGAAAACCGAACGCGTCCTCGAGATCGGGCCGGGGAAGGGGACGCTCACCCGCGCCCTGGCCGAACGGGCGGCGCACGTCACCGCGATCGAGAAGGATTCGGCGCTCCTATTGGATGCTACAGGGAGCGTCGACCGCGGCGCCCTCACGGTCATTCACGGCGACGCGCTGGACGTCGAGTGGCCGGCGGTCGATGTGATCTGCGGCAACATTCCCTACCAGATCACGTCGCCGCTGATCGAGCGGGCGCTCACCCCGCCACGGCCGAAGCGGATCGTCTTCCTCATGCAGCGGGAGGTGGCCGACCGGCTGGCGGCCAAGCCCGGCGAGCGGGAGTACGGCGCGCTGTCGGCGGGCGTACAGCTGGTGGCGACGGTTGAGCGGCTGTTCACGGTGAAGGCGGGATCGTTTCAGCCGCCGCCGCGGGTCGAATCCGCGGTTGTCCGAATCACCCCGCGATCAACGCCGCTGGCGCGCACACCTGAGGAGGAGGCGGGAGCCCGAAATTGGATCATACGTATGTATCAACATCGCCGGCAGCAGATTCAGAGGACCCTCCGCGAATCCCTCGGCTGTGATCGGGACACCGTCGACCGCCTCCTCGGCACGGCCGACCTGGACCCCACGGCCCGCCCCGAGGTCCTTTCACCGGAGGACTTCCTGACCATTGCCCGCTTGTTTCCGGCTTCGTAGCTTTGTGAAATCGTTCACAAGGCTCATATCTGCGTCATGTAGCGCTCTCCACCATCCGGCGGCTGTCGCTTTACCTCCACTTCCTCGAGGCCTGTGAGCGCGAGGGGAAGGAGACGGTAAGCTCGCGTTCGCTGGCGGAGCGAG
>DASXPG010000227.1:0-15112 GCA_036493755.1 Gemmatimonadales bacterium | reverse complement strand
GGCGCTGGCCGCCGGCCTGCTGACGCTGCTGGCGATTGAGCTCGTCGGCTGGCCGGCGGGATTCATCGCCGGTCTGCTCTTCGCGGTGCACCCCGTTCACGTCGAGGCGACGTCGAGCCTCGTGGGACGCGCCGAGCTGATGGTCGCCACCGGTTACGCCATCGCCCTGCTCTGCGCGCTGCGCACCAAGGAATCGCGCTGGTGGCTGGCGGGGGTAGTACTCGGATCGGCACTGGCGATCGGATCGAAGGAGCACGCCGCCACCCTGCCGGCCGCCGCGCTGCTGATCCTGGTCTGGCGCGGGGGCAAATGGCGCGACGCGATCATGCCGGCGGCGGCCGCGGCGCTGCCCATCATCGCCTATTTCATGCTGCGCGGGCCGGTGGCAGGCGGCGCGCTCAATTCCGGCGGCATGGCGCCCGGGCTGGAAGGATTGTCGGCGGTGCAGCGCACCATCGCCATGACCGGCGTGTCGATTCAATGGTGGCGGCTGCTCGCCTTTCCGCTCCACCTCTCGTCCGACTGGTCCACGGCCCAGGTCCCGGTCAACACCCTTCTCACCGTCGGGCTGGTCCTCACCGCCATGCTCTGGATCGCCGCGGCGAGCATCGCTTTCCACCAGAGGCGAACCGTGCCCGGCCTCGCCCTCGGGGTGCTGTGGTTTCTGCTGACCATCGCGCCGGTGGCGAACGTGGCGGTCCCGACGGAGAGCGTCCTTGCCGAGCGGACGCTCTATCTGCCCTCGTTAGGCGCGATGATCGCGGCGGCGAGCCTGATCGTGCTGCTGCCGCGGCAACGGCTGGTGCGGGCGTGCCTGGCGGTTCTTCTCGTGGCTCTGGCGACGCGCAGCATCCTGCGCAACCAGGCCTGGCGCGATGTCACCGCTGCCCGGCTGGCGCTCATCCACGATGCGCCGAAGTCGTATCGCACGCTCTGGCTGCTCGGTGACGAGGCCTTTGCCCATGGCCGGCCCGGTACCGGTGAGCGGTTGCTCCATGATGCGATGGCCGCCGCGCCCGGGATTCCGGGACCGGTCGAGGACCTCGCCGGCTATTACTCGGCGGCGGGCCTCCATCCCCAGGCAACGGCGTTGCTGCGGAAAGCGATCACGCTGAATCACAGCCGATCCAAGCCCTGGATGCTGATGGAGAATGCCGATCTCGCCGGCCGCGACACGGCGGCCGCGGTACGATGGGCGCTCCGGTCCGCGGAGCTCTTTCCGCGAGATGCGGACGTGCTGAACCAGGCGTTGGGCACGCTGATCGTGGCCCGGGAGTGCGTCCAGGCGGGGCGGCTCCTCGGGACCCGGCCGACGGTTTTCACTCCCGAAGGAGGTGAGCAAGCGCGCCGCGCGATTGCGGCCTGCCGCACCCCCTGATTCGAGACTGTCTGGTTCATCTCTCATTACCGCCCGACTATCTTTCGCCCCCTTATGGCCGACACCCCGTATCTCTACTCGCTCATCGACGTCCGGAAGGTCGTCCCGCCCAAGCGGGAGATCCTCAAGGGCATCTACCTCTCCTTCTACTTCGACGCCAAGATCGGCGTCATCGGCAGCAACGGCTCCGGCAAGAGTTCGCTGCTCAAGATCATGGCCGAAGTGGACAAGGACTTCCTCGGCCAGGCGATTCACGCGCCCAACATCCGCATCGGCTACCTCCCGCAGGAGCCGGTGCTCGATCCGAAGAAAGATGTGCGCGGCAACGTCGAGGAGGGCGTCGCCAACGTGCGCGCGCTGCTCGACGAGTACAACGCCATCAGCGCGAAATTCGCCGAGCCGATGGACGACGCCGCGATGAACAAGCTCCTCGAGCGGCAAGGCACGCTCCAGGAAAAGATCGATCACATCAACGCCTGGGAGCTGGACCACCAGCTCGACATCGCGATGGACGCGCTGCGGCTCCCGCCCGCCGATGCCGACGTCACCACGCTGTCGGGCGGCGAGAAGCGCCGCGTCGCGCTCTGCCGGCTGCTGCTCTCGAATCCCGACATGCTCCTCCTCGACGAGCCCACCAACCACCTCGACGCCGAATCGGTCGCGTGGCTGGAGCGCTACCTCAAGGAGTTCAAGGGCTGCGTCATCGCCGTCACCCACGACCGCTACTTCCTCGACAATGTCGCCGGCTGGATACTCGAGCTGGATCGCGGCGAAGGAATTCCCTGGAAGGGCAACTACTCGAGCTGGCTGGAGCAGAAGAAGGCTCGGCTCGCCAATGAAGAAAAGGCCGAGAGCGCGCGACAGAAGACGCTGGCCCGCGAGCTGGAGTGGGTGCGGATGGCGCCCCGCGCGCGCCAGGCCAAGAGCAAAGCGCGGCTCACCGCCTACGAGCAGCTGCTCGCCGAAAACGAGAAGCACTCGGAGAACAGCTTCGAAATCCTGATTCCGACGCCGGAGCGGTTAGGCGAAGAAGTGGTGAATGCCGACAAGCTCAAGAAGGGTTACGGCGACCGGCTCCTCTTCGACGATCTCACCTTCCGGCTGCCGCGGGGCGGCATCGTCGGCGTGATCGGACCCAACGGCGCCGGCAAGACCACGCTCTTCCGGATGATGACCGGCCAGGAGAAGCCCGACGGCGGCACGCTGACCGTCGGCCAGACGGTGCAATTCTCGTACGTCGATCAGAGCCGCGAGCAGCTCGACGCCAACAAGAAGGTCTTCGACGAAATCACCGGCGGACAGGAAACGCTGAACTTCGGCAAGCGCGAGGTGAATGCGCGGGCCTACTGCTCCTGGTTCGGGTTCAAGGGCTCCGACCACAACAAGAAGGTCGGCGATCTCTCGGGCGGAGAGCGGAACCGGCTCCACCTGGCCAAGCTCCTCAAGAAGGGCGGCAACGTCCTGCTCCTCGACGAGCCGACCAACGATCTCGACGTCGATACCCTGCGTGCCCTCGAAGATGCCCTCGTCGATTTCCCCGGCTGCGTGGTGGTCACCAGCCACGACCGCTGGTTCCTCGACCGCATCGCCACCCACATCCTGGCCTTCGAGGACGACGGCGAGGTGCGGTGGTTCGAGGGCAATTTCCAGGACTACGACGCCGACTTCCGGAAGCGCAAAGGCACCGAGGCGGATCGTCCCCACCGCCTCAAGTACCGCAAACTTGTCAGGGCCTGATGCTTATCGTGCCGCCTTGACACCCTCCCTAAGCTCAGATATTGTTCATGCGTGAACAATATGTCGGCCAAGACCGCTCCGGCACCCGCCAAAGCCGCTGATCCGGTGATGTTCTCGCTGCTGCACGCAGCGAGAAAGCTCGAGGATCGGCTGGAGACGTCGCTTGGCGAAGTGGGCCTTTCCTGGCCCAAGCTGAGCGTGCTGACCCAGCTCGTGAATGCGCGGGAGTCGATGACTTTGAGCGACCTGGCCGCGGGACTGGCCTGCGTGCGGTCGAACATGACCCAGCTGGTGGACCGGCTCGAAGCCGAGGGCCTGGTGCGACGCATCGCCGACGCCACCGACCGGCGCATCGTGCGCGCCGAGCTGACGGCAATGGGCCGCGATCGCCAAGCGGCGGGCGCCGAACGGGTGGATGCCCTCCAGTCCGATTTTGCCGGCGCGATGTCGGCCGCCGACCGCGACGTGCTCGGCAGGCTGTTGGGAACTGTGAAATAGTCAGGGTGTTTTTTTAGACAGGTAGTTCAGTGATGCACTGTGCAAATGTGAAGCGACTTTACTCTGAGGAGTCAGCACGATGAGCAACGCTACGATCGAAGGCAGCGTGACAACGCGGCCGTGGACGGTGGACGCCTCGCATACCGAGGTGGAATTCTCGGTGCGTCACCTGATGCTTTCGAATGTGAAGGGCCGGTTCAGCGACGTGAGCGGCAGCGTGGAGTTCGACCCGAAGAATCCATCGTCGTTGAAGCTCGACGTCACGATTCCGATCGCGACGATCGACACCCGGCAGGGGCAGCGCGACACGCACCTGCGTTCGGCGGATTTTTTCGATGCCGAGCGTCATCCGACGATGACCTTCAAGGGGAAGCGCATCATCGGCGATCCGATGGACGGCTTTCAGCTGGTGGGGGATCTGACGATTCGCGGTACCACGCGGGAGATCACTCTCGACGTGACCACCGAGGGAAGCGGCATCGATCCCTGGGGGAACGAGCGGATCGGCTATAGCGCGACGGGGAAACTCGACCGCAAGGAGTTCGGCCTGATATGGAACCAGGTGCTGGAGGCCGGCGGCGTGGCCGTGGGAGACACGGTGAAGATCATCATCAACACCGAGATCATGCGGCCAAAGAACTAGGCCGGAGAATCAGGCGGGAGAATCAGTCTGATTCTACTGATTCTCCTGCCTGATCGTCACATAGTTGGCACGAGCATGATGTGCGCCTTCGCCTTCCCCGGATCCATCAGCCACGGCTCGCCGCGCTTCGGCTGAGCGGAAAGGCCGGTGGTTTCGGGGGTGGCGAAGGGGACGTAGATGACGAACATCGACCGGGCGCCGTGCACCGTGTTGGTCGCCGCATTGTAAACCGAATCGGGTCCCATCAACTGGTAGAGCGCCGCATTCGCCGGCATGTGAATCCTTCCCGACTTGGCTTCGGCTTCGCGAATGCTGTCCACCGCATTCTGATCGGCGCCCTGCGCGCGCAGCTCGCGGCCGCGCGCCATGAACGGCTCCAGCGAATTGTGATAGCAGGCGACGTGGAAGCGATTGTCTTTGGGATCCGACGCGATGCAGGTCATCGAGCCGTTGGCCCCGGCGGGCCGCAGCTCGGTGAACGATCCATCGGGAGCGTAGCCCCAGACGCGCGCGCCGGGGCGGAGCGAATCGGGGAGCGCCAGCACCGCGGACGCGATCTGCTGGGCCGCGGGCGGGACCACGACCGGACCGCTGCGCGCCGGAGCGGGACGCATGGCGCCGGAGGCGTTTGAACCCTGGGCCTGGAGCGCCGAAGCGGCGAAAACCAAGGCGATTGAGGTCAATATCAGGGCGCGCATTGGCCCTCCGATTTGTGATAAATGGGCATGTGGCTTCCGCGTAATCTAAGTCACTGCGCGGCGAGAGCGAGGGAGGCAGAGTGTCAGTCCCTTTTCCGTGTACGGCCGTCCATGAACGCAACATCGACCTCTCTTGGCTGGGCTCGCCCCTGGGCAGTGGCCCGTCCATTCGCCAATCCCACCCCGCGGGCCGGAGCCTGGTATCCGGTGGTAGCAGAAGCGGGTGACCAACGCGTCGTTCTCGAAATTCGGGGACGGCGCGTTGCCGTTCAGCGTACCATGCTCGAGATTCGCAAGGATCGCCCGACGCGCATCACGGTCGTCTGCAAGGGCGAGCGCGAGCCGAGTCCGGCGGCGGGAACGGCGTGGGATCTGGGCCGGGTGTACGGCGTCTGCCCCAACTGCGGCGGCCGCATCCGCCTCTTCGGCGAAGTGCCGATGGCGGTCTGCGGCGAGTGCGGGCACCGCGGCGAAGTAGCGTGGTGGGAAACCGGCTGATAGCATAGGGCCCATGCGCCCAACACTTCGAGCCATTTGCCGAGCCGCGAGTCTGCTCGCCGGCATCGCGCCCTGTCTTCAGGCCCAGGTCGCCGACAGTTCCCCCTTCCGCCGGCTCGACCTGCCGACGCCGACCAGCGTGCGCGCCGCATCGGGCGCGCCGGGACATGACTACTGGCAGCAGAAGGTCGACTACGACCTCGAGGGGACGCTCGATACCGCGAAGAACGAGATCCGCGGCCGCGAGACGATCCGCTACTCGAACGATTCGCCCGACTCGCTGACCTACATCTGGCTCCAGCTCGACCAGAACATCTTCGGCGCCAACTCGATCAACCGCTCGGCCCCGCCGCCGCCCCTGATGTTCGCGGGCGTTCCCTTCGACATGGCAGTCACCGGCGCGCCGGCCGGCTTCGTCATCGACACCCTCAAGGTCGAAGGCATCGCCGCGACGCCGCACATCTGGGACACGATGCTGCGGCTCGACCTGGACCGCGCGATCGCATCGGGCGAGACAGTCGTGCTGACGATCACCTGGCGCTTCACCGTCCCCGAGAATGGCGCGGCGCGCATGGGCCGCGACGGCAAGGACTATGAAATCGCCCAGTGGTATCCGCGCCTCGCGGTCTACGACGACGTGCACGGCTGGAATACCCTGCCCTATATCGGGCCGGGCGAGTTCTACCTCGAGTACGGCGACATCCACGCACGCATCACCGTGCCATCCGGGATGGTCGTGGCCGGCACCGGCACTCTGTTGAATCCCGATGCGGTGCTGAGCGCCGACGAGCGCGGCCGGCTCCAGCGAGCTTCGCAATCCGACGAACCCGTCGCCGTGATCACCGCCGCCGAGGCCAGCGCCGGCCGCGGACATTCCACCGGCATGACGACGTGGAGCTACGCGGCGCATAACGTCCGGGACTTCGCCTGGGCCACCGCGCCCAACTTCCAGTGGGACGCGGTGCGCTGGAGCGCGAGCCCCACCGACAACAAGCTGATCCAGACGTTCTACCGGCCCGGCGCGGCGAACTGGGATAAGGCCATCCGGATGGCGCGGCACGCCATCATGAGCCACAGCCGCTGGCTCACCTATGCCTATCCGCAGGCGAGCGCGGTCGAGGGACCGATCAACGGGATGGAGTACCCGATGATCGTCTTCGTCCCCGCCGACACCAGCATGCACTCGTTGAGCTGGGTGATGATGCACGAGCTCGGCCACGAGTGGTTCCCGATGATGCTCGGCAGCGACGAGCGGCGGTATCCCTGGATGGACGAGGGCTTCAATTCGTTCATCGATCTCTACACCGTGTCGGATTGGTGGCAGGGCGACGCGCATGCGGACTCGGTGCTGAACGGTCCGCTGACCTCGTACGCCGCCAACGCGGTGCCCGGAAAAGAACAGCCGCTGATCACCGTTCCGTCCGAGGTGCACAACCTCTACTGGACCGCCTACCAGAAGCCTGCCCTCATGCTGCGGCTCCTGCGCGAAGACGTGCTGGGCACCGAAACCTTCGACGCCGCATTCCGCGAATACGCACGGCGTTGGCAGTTCCGGCATCCGCAGCCAGCCGACTTCTTCCGCACCATGGAGAACGTCAGCGGCCGCGACCTGGGCTGGTACTGGCGCGAATGGGTCTACACCACGGCGCGGCTCGACCAGTCGGTCGAATCGGTCACGCCCTCACGGGATTCGACGCGCATCGTGCTCGCCAACCGGCGGGAGATGCTGATGCCGGCCGAGGTGAAGCTGACCTTCAGCGATGGCACGAGCGAGACGCGGAGAATTCCGATCGAGATGTGGAACTACGGACGGCGCTTCACGCTGACGATTGCCACGGCGGGCAAGCGGGTGACGGCGGTCGAGATCGATCCGCGGCACGCCTATCCGGACACCGACCGCAGCAACAACCGCTGGCCGAGGAGCGCCCGTGGCGCGCACTAGCGCGCTGGCTTCTCGAGCTCGACAAGATCAGCGGCCATGGTGGCGCTGAGATAGCAGTGCGGGCCGACGTGGACGAATCCCGCTGCGCGGAAGAGGCGGCGATAATCGGCCGGTGAGCGCTTCTGGAATTCGACATGGTCGCCGCTGACGTCGTCGGCTGAAGTGTACGCTTCCAGGTAGGCTGGTCCCCGTGCCAGCATGAAGAGCTGCGCCAGCCCTGTGCGCACTTCCTTCGTCGGCACGTAGTGCAGCATGTCGCAGCAGACCACCAGGTCGAACGGTCCCCTGAGATCCATGTTGCCTAACGTGCCGAGGCTTCCCCTCAGAAGGTGACGGGAGCGGCCAAAACGGCCGATCGCATACTCGCTGCTTTCCACGCCGGTGTACTGGAGTTTGGGCCGCAAGTGAGCCAGGATCGGCTGCCAGGTGCCCTCGCCACAGCCCACATCGAGCACGGACCGCACCGGCCGGTCGAGCAGAAACTCCGCGACGGCGAGCGCCATGAGCACTTTGCGCGCGACGTCGGCGTGCGCCCACTGCCGATGCTTCGGATCGTGGTACCAGCGATCGAAGTAGGCCTTGTCGTAGACCTTGGACATCAGTGCGGCGGCAGCCACGGCCGGCCCGACGGCGCCTCGAGATGCACACCGCCGAGCCAGCGATCGATGCCATTCAGCGCGATGGCATTTCCTTTGCCGGCCAGCACCTCGCGACCGGCATCGGTGAGCCGCACCTGGGCTTTCCAGAAGGCATCTTGGTAGCCGCCGCCGTTCGCCACGATCGGCCTGCCGTCGTCGAAGACGACCAGCGGCACCTTCACCCTGCTCATCCGTTCGAGGTACCAGGCAAAAACGGTGTCGCCCAGAAAGACGGCCTCCTCGCGCTTGTGATGCGACGCGTGAAAGGCCTGGCCGACGGTCACGCCGCCTTCCGCGATGACCTCCAGCGCCTGCTGCTCGGAACGGGAGAGGCCGGTGTGCGTCGACGGGTACTCTTCGAGCTGTCGCCGAAGCGCCGGCGCGAGATAGGGCAGCGCGGAGAGATCCTCCTGGGCGACCCTCACCAGCTCCGAAGATTCCGGTGCGGTGAATGCCGTCCACGCGTCGACCGCCGCGTGAACGTGTGCGCGATCCAGCGGCACTCGGCGCGCGTGGAGTGCCCGGATCCGATCGACGCTGAGCATGCCCAGGTATTCGTTTTCGACCGCGAGCGAGAGCCGGTCGGGATCCGGACCTTGCGTGCCATAACGATGGAGGATCTGGCTGAGCTGGAGCTGATCGTAGAGGTCGTGCTCGAACCAGAGCACCACTTCGGCGCGATTGCCGCTGGCATCCACCATCGCGTCGCGCTCCGCAAAGCCCTCGCGCACCTCGGCCTCGGAGGACCAGCCCCGCTCGGCGATGAAGCGGGCGCGGACTTCACGCAGCTGCGCTGGTCCGAGCTTGCCGGGGACGGGGCCTTCGTGCAGCACATCCTTCCAGCAGAGAATCTCGCCTTCGATCCCGGCGGTGCGGATGCGCTCCGCCGCGCTGTCCCCATTGGTGATGTGCAGGACCCCACCCATCAGCGCTTCACCGCTGTGGGCGTCCGCGTATCTGCGCGGCTGCGCGGCTGCGCGCCTGCGCGTCTCTCGTCCAGCACCGGGCCCAGCACGCGCCACACATTCTCCGCGACGATGCGGTGCCCGCGCGGCGTCGGATGAATCCCGTCAGCCTGATTCAAGGTGTCGATTCCGGCGACGCCGGTCAGCAGGAACGGCACCAGCGCGAGGGTGTCGCGGCGCGCGACTTCGGGAAAAAGGCTGTGAAATCGGGTGGTGAAGACGGCGCCCATGTTGGGCGGCGCTTCCATGCCGACGAGGATGATCGGGGTCGCCGGATAGCGCGCGCGGACCTGGTGGATGATGGCCTCGATATTGGCGCGGGTGGAATCCACGTCGAGGCCGCGGAGTCCGTCGTTGGCGCCGGTCTCGAGGACGAAGACACCCACCGAATCGCGCAGCAGCCACGCAATCCGCCGCAACGCGCCGGCCGACGTCTCGCCGCTCACGCCGGCGTTGACGACGTGCCACCGCAAGCCGAGGCTGTCGACGCGGCGCTGGATGACGGCGGGATACGCCGACTCCTGATCGACGCCGAGACCGGCGGTCAGACTCGTCCCGACAAAGAGAACGACGGGACGCATGTCGCGGGTCGCGGGGCGCGAACCAGGTTGCGCACTATCAGGCTGCGCACCACTTGGCGTCTGCGGCGTCTGCACACGACTGCGTCCGGGTTTGCCGCAACCCGACAGGAAACAGACCAGCATCAGCCTGCGTATGTTTGTTCTCATGTTATCCGCAACCAACCTCACAAAATCGTATCTGAGCGGCGGTCGTCCGCTCACCGTCCTGAAAGATGTCAGCCTCTCGGTCGCACCGGGAGGATTCCTCGCCGTCGTCGGTCCTTCGGGGTGCGGAAAAACCACGCTCCTGGGTCTCCTGGCCGGACTGGACGTGCCCAGCAGCGGCACGGTTTCGCTCGAAGGCCAGGACCTCGGCGCGATGGGCGAGGATGAGCGGGCGCGGCTCCGCGCCGAGAAGGTCGGCTTCGTTTTTCAATCGTTCCAGCTGATTCCGACGCTGACCGCGCAGGAAAACGTGCAGGTGCCGATCGAGCTGGGTGAGGGAGCGCAGAGCGGCGCCGAGCGCGCCGCCGACCGGGCCAAGGAGCTGCTGGCGCGCGTCGGCCTCGCCGGACGCGAGCACCACTACCCTTCGCAGCTTTCGGGTGGCGAGCAACAGCGCGTCGCCATCGCGCGCGCCTTTGCCAACGACCCGAAGATACTCTTCGCCGACGAGCCGACCGGGAACCTCGACGCCGCGACCGGCGCGCGGGTCATCGACCTGCTGATGCAGCTCAACCGCGAGCAGAAGACGACGCTGATCCTCGTCACCCACGATCCGGCACTCGCCCAGCGCGCCACGACGGTCCTCCACCTCAGCGACGGCCGGGCCGTCCCGGCGCCCGCCGCGTGATGCGCGCGCGCTTCGTGCTCGCCATGGCGTGGCGCGAGACCCGCGCCGCGCGGCGCCGTCTCTTTCTTTTCGCGTCGGCAATTTCGATCGGCGTCGCCGCGCTGGTCGCCATCAGCTCCTTCACCGCGAATCTCGAGACGGCGGTCCGCAAGGAGTCGCGCTCGCTGCTCGGAGCGGACCTCGGACTCAGCTCGAACCGCCCTTTCACGGCGCGCTTCCAGGGCCTGCTCGACTCGACGGCGACATCCGGCGTACCGGTGACGATGCGCATCACCTTCAGCTCGATGGCCTACGTCCCGCAGATCGCCGACAAGTCGCGGCTCGCCGACGTGCGCGCCGTCGGCCCCGGATTTCCTTTCTACGGCGACGTGGTCACCAGTCCGGCTGGCCGCTGGCACGCGCTCGATACCGGCCGCGTCGCGCTGGTCGACACCAGCCTGCTCGTCGCCCTCGGCGCGCACATCGGCGATTCGCTGGTCCTCGGCAACAGCACATTCGGCATCGCGGGCACGGTGACCGACGTCCCGGGCCGGCTGGCCGGCGGCGTCAGCTCGTTCGGCTCGCAGGTCTACATTCCCGCCAGGTACACCGCGGAGACGGGGCTCATCGTCTTCGGCAGCCGGGTGAGTTACCAGGCCCTGCTCAAGTTCCAGCGGCCTAACGATGCGCAGCGCTTCGCCGACCACCACGGCCGGCTGCTGCGCGACGAACGGATTCGCGTTCAGACCGCCGAGGACACCGAGGCGGACATCACCCGCGCCCTCGACAACATGTCGAGCTTCCTCGAGTTCGTGGGCCTCATCGCTCTGCTGCTCGGCGGCATCGGCGTGGCCAGCGGCATCACGGCATTTCTCGCGGGAAAGAACGAGACCATCGCCGTCCTGCGCTGCATCGGCGCGCGGCGGCCGCTGATTTTCGCGATCTACCTGACCCAGGCGGTCGGGCTGGGACTCGTCGCCGCGGCGTTGGGGTCGATGCTGGGCGCGGGCATCCAGCTGGTGCTGCCGCAGCTGCTCAAGGGCATACTGCCGCTCGATGTGCGGGTGAGCCTGGAGCCGCAGGTGCTGCTCGCCGGCATCGGCATCGGGGTCGGGGTGTCGGTGCTCTTCGCGCTGCGGCCGCTGCTCGAAGTCCGACTGGTGTCGCCGCTCCAGGCCATCCGGAAGGCCTACGAGAGCGAGGCGGCGCTGCCCCGCGACCCGGCACGGCTGGCGGCGCTGGGGCTGCTCGCCGCCGGCGTGTTGCTGCTCTGCATGATGCGCAATGCCGACCCCAAGGTCGGCGTCATCTTCGCGCTGGCCATCGGCGCCAGCGTGCTGATCCTGACACTGACGGCGCGTCTCATCGCCTGGACGGCGCGCAAGATCACCACCCGCAAACGGGCGCGCGAGCGCTGGCCGTATGTGCTGCGGCAGGGACTCGCCAATCTGCATCGGCCCCGCAACCAGACCCGCGCGGTCCTGACGGCGCTGGGGTTCGGCGTCGGTCTGCTCGCGGCGCTCTACCTCGTTCAGAGCAACCTGCTGCGGCAGGTATCGCTCACCACGATGAAGACCGCGGGACGGCCGAACCTGGTCTTCATCGACATTCAGCCCGACCAGGCCGCGGGTGTGCGCCAGACCGTCCTCGACGCGCATGCGCCGGTGCTCCAGGCGGTGCCGATCATCCCGATGCGCATCGCCGCCATCAACGGCCGCACCGTCCAGCAGCTCCGTGCCGACACGGGCGCGCGCCGGCCGGCGAGCTGGACGCTGCGACGCGACTATCGCTCGACCTTTCGCGATACGCTGATCAATTCGGAGAAGCTGACCAAGGGCGCGCTCTGGCATGGGAACGGTGCCGGAAAGCCGGACAGCACCGGCACGATGGTTTATCCGATGTCGCTGTCGACCGACGTGGCCACCGACTTGCACGTCGACGTCGGCGACCGCATCACCTGGGATGTGCAGGGCCAGCAGGTGGCGACGCGCGTGATGGCGTTGCGCGACGTGGACTGGGCCCGGTTCGAACCCAACTTCTTCGCCGTGCTCTCGAGCGCGGCGCTCGATCGCGCGCCGTCGAGCTGGGTGGTGCTCACCCGCATCGATGAAGCCGGCAGGCGTGCCCTGCTCCAGCGTGCCGTCGCGGAGAAGTACTCGAATGTCATCGCGTTCGACGTAGCGGCGATTCAGCAGACGGTGGAGCGGATCTTCAACAAGGTGGCGCTGGCGGTGCGCTTCATGGCCGGCTTCAGCCTGGCGACCGGCGCGCTGGTGCTGCTGGGCGCCGTCTCGGCGGGCCGGATTCAGCGGATCCGCGAAGGCGCCCTGCTCAAGGCGCTAGGCGCCACGCGGCGCCAGCTCTCGCGCATTCTCCTGGCCGAGTATCTGGCGCTGGGCGGCCTCGCGGCGCTGGTTGGCATCGGCATCGCGTCGCTCGGCGCCTGGTCATTCGTGCACTGGGTGTTGAAGCTGGACTTCGCGATTCCGGTCCTGCCGTTAGGCGCGGTGTTCCTGGCGACGGCGGCACTGGTGGCGGTGGTCGGTTTGACGGCGAGCCGTGAAGTGTTCCGGCGGACGGCAATGGAAGTGCTGCGGGACGTCTGACCGCGGGGGCTGCAGATGCAGCAAGAAAGACGCGGGCCCGGTGATCCGGGCCCGCGTGGTCTTTCCAGTATCGCCTAGTGATGCGGGGGCGGAGGCGGTGGCGGCTTCGGCCCGGGCGGCGGCGGCGGCTGGTGAGGAGGCGGCGGCGGCGGGTTCTTGTGTGCCGGCGGCTTCGGCGGCTTCGGCGGGGGCGGGGGATTCCCGCCGGTGCTACCGGGGCACGCCTTGGCCGGCGAATTGTGGAGCTGCGACAGGTTCGGCTGCACCAGCCACGTGCTGGCGTTGAACCCGATCGAGGCGAGCTTCGACGCGCTGATCGTGACGTAGTACGTGTCGTGGAAGTCCCATCCCGCCAGCGTGGGATCGGAGTTCAGGTAGGTCAGATGCGACGCGTCGGTCGGCGGCGAATTCACCAGCACATTCACGCTGCCGAACTGCTGCACGTGGGACGCGCTGAAGAGTCCGGGGATGTTGATGTTGTTCAGGTTGTTGGCCAGCGAGCTGGTGGTGGTGATGCCGCTCGCCGTCCCTACCAGCATCGAGCCGTCGCCGCCGGTGACGCCCAGGGACGCATAGCCGGAGGGCGCCGAGCTGCTGGCGCTGATGTAGTCCGCGTTGAAGGAGAGCTGGACGGTCCCCGAGCCGTCGACCAGCTGGAAGCCGGCATGATCGCTCCCGACCAGGTCGCTGAAGGTGTGGCCGTGGGCCCCCGTGGTCCAGCCGATCGCGTTGACACCATAGCTGTTGTCGTTAGGCGCCGGGAACTGGTCGTACTTGATGAGCAGGTCCCCGCCCGCACTGAAGGCGTAGGAGAACGACCCCGCGGGGCACGCCAGCTGCTCGGGCGCGAACCCGAAGTCGATCGAGTAGTCCACCGGCGCCGAGACCGTCAGGGTCACCGTCGACGGATTGTTGTTGCTATCCTCCTCCGTGTCGGTCCCCTGGTTGGCCGGACTGGACGAGAAACCGCTCGGCGGAGTCACACTGACCTGGTAGGTCCCCAGCGGCAGATTGCTGAACAGGTAGCCGCCAGCGGCATCGGTCGTCGTGGTCGCGTTCACCGGGCCGGTGAGCGTGACGGTGATGCCGGGAATGCCGCTCTCGTCGACGTTCTGAATGCCGTCGCCGTTCAGATCCAGCCAGACGTAGTCGCCGATCACGCCAGTCGGGGGCGGAGGAATCGGTACGAAGCCGAAGTCGATCGTGAGGTTGCTGCTCGACGCCGCCGGCAGCGTCACGTTCGCCGGGCTGCCGTTGCTGTCGCTGGTGGTGTCGGTTCCCTGCACCGAAGGCGTCACCGTGAAGCCGGCGGGCGTGCCCACCGTCACGGTATAGCTGCCGGCGGGAAGGCCAGTGAACAGGTATTGGCCCGAGCCGTTGGTCGTGGTCGAGGCCGTCACCGGACCGGTCAACGTCACCGTCTGCCCGCCGATCCCCGGCTCACCCGCATCCTGGATCCCGTTGCCGTTGAGATCGCTCCAGACGAAGTCGCCGATCTGGCCCGTCGGCGGCAGCGGAATGTTCTCGTACTTCACCAGCACGCCGCGGAAGCCTCCCGGCGCCGACGAGCCGGCGAACGAATCGATCACCGACGGACCCGGAACAATCGTGGTGTCGTAATGGAGCGACGTGAAGGTGCCGCCGGACGAGGTTCCCGTCACGACCACCTTGATGATGTCCTTGAGCTGAAAACCGGCGGGCATGCTCTCGGTTACGTTGACGATGCCACCCTTGCTTCCGACTGCTGCGACGATCTCGCAGTCGCCGTCATTCTCGGTTACCGAGCCATTAGTGACCTGGATCGGGTTTTCCGTCCGGTCCTGGATGACGTAATTGAACGTCGTCGACGAGCCGCTCTTGCAGACCTGGAAGTTTTCCGGCGTCGCGACGCCCGAGCCAGCCCGCGGCAATGGGCCTTCGAGCTGATACTCGGGAGCACCTAACGAGGTCGAGCTCCGGGTGGGTTCGCAGCTCGCCACCAGAATGGTGACAACGCCGAGCGCGGCCAGCGGTCTGGCGATTTTCATTGTCATGTCCCAGGAAGCAAGAATCCTGACGCCGGCTTCGGAGCCAGGCCGATGGTATGATCAGGTCTTGTGCAGCAAGTCGCAGGCCAT
>DASXPG010000226.1:0-35948 GCA_036493755.1 Gemmatimonadales bacterium | reverse complement strand
ACAGCACCGCCTCCAGCTCGCGCGGGACACGGGCCGCCTGCCCGGCGCGGCGCTCGCTGTCGTGGGAACGGCCCGGCTCGAGATAATCGGCCAGATACAACACCTTCCCCACGTCATCCCAACCGGCAAAACCCACCGAATGATAGCGGACCGCATCGAGTACGCCCGGGTCGAGCTCGCCGTGCGCCGCGCCAGCCGCGGCGGCCGCGGGGCCATGCCAGAGTTGGCGGGGCCAATCGCCCTGGGGCGCGTAGCGTGCCAGTGTCTCCTCGTCGGCGTCCTTCAGCGCATCGTGCAGCAGCACGGCCCGCTGCCAGCGCCCCGCCTCTTCCGCAGTGCTGCCTCGCGCCGTTGCCCACAGCCCGACCAGAGCGCCGACGCGCTGAATGTGCTCGCGGCGTTTGGGCGATGCCACCGCCCACTCCGGCAACTCAGCCGACGGGAGCAGCCCGCGGATCCGTTTCCAGCCCGTCGCCCAGAACGACATTGTCGATCAGCCGTTTGGGGCCGACGCGTATCGCCGCCACGAGGAAGCTCCCGGGCGTCGCCGCGTGATTGGGCAAGAAAGTCTTGGGGTCCACGACGTTGATGTATTCCGTGATGATCCCGCCGGACGACTCGGCCGGCGCGAGGACCCGGTACGCAGCGGCCACCACCTGACCCGCCCGCCGCTCGCCGGACTGATGGGCGGCGGCGCCCGCGGCGAGGGCGCGGGGAAGAATCAACGCCCGCTCCCGCATCGCGGCATCGAGATAGACATTGCGCGAGCTCATCGCGAGCCCATCGGGTTCGCGGAACGTCGGCGCGATGACGACTTCGACCGGCAGCGAAAGATCGCGGACCATGAACCCGATCAGCGCCGCCTGCTGCGCGTCCTTGCGCCCGAAGACGGCGACGCTCGGCTGGACGATGGCGAAGAGCTTGAGGACCACGGTGAGGACGCCGGCGAAATGCGTCGGGCGAATCGCGCCCTCGAGGATGGTGCCGACCGGGCCCGGGGATACGGTGATCTCCGGCGTGCCCGGATACATGTCGTCGGCGCCCGGAACGAAGAGGACGTCGACGCCCGCTTCCTGCGCCAGGCGCCGGTCCCGCTCGATGTCGCGCGGATAGGTGGCGAGATCCTCGTTAGGCGCGAACTGGAGCGGGTTGACGAAGATGCTCATCACCACCACGTCCGAGCGGCGGCGGGCCTCCCGGACCAGGGAGAGATGCCCCTGGTGGAGAAAACCCATCGTCGGGACGAACCCGATGCGCTTCCCCTGAACGTGGTTTGCCTGGGCCGCGCTCCGCATCCCGGCGACTGATCCGATCTCGATCACGCGCGAAGGGTACGCACTCACGGGGGCTCGGACCAGCCCCGCTGGCGGCTTCCCGGGACGCGGCATACTTTGGCCTTGACCGTCCTCGGGAGCATGCCATGCAGTCCCGCCGATTCTTTTTGCCGGCAATCGCCTTGCTGGCCGCCGCGACGCCCGCTGCCGCCCAGAGCCTGCACATCGACGTGCCCATTTCAGAGCTCGAGGCGCGCGCCCGCCAGGATTCCTGCGATGGCGCCGCCCAGTACAACCTGGCCGTCGGCTACATGAGCCAGCGGCAATGGGTGAAGGCCGATTCGGCGCTGGCGCGCGCCACCCGGATGGAGCCGCAGCTCGCCGTTGCCTGGCTGGCGCGCTCCATCGTGTTCGATCGCGACGAGGGCCACTGGCGCGATCTCCACCGGCACGGCGACAGCGCCGCCACCAGCGAGGAAAAGCTGCGAGCCGGCTTCGCCCGGCGCGCCTATCTCACCGACCCCCTGGTCGATCTGCGCATCCTCGGCAGCGTCAGCCAGTTCAGCGACTACAGCGACTATTACGAAGCCCGCTATGGCAGCACCTTCCGCCGCTTCGAAGCCGGGGTGCAATCGGGCGTGAAGGGCCTGGTCGAGGGCGACTACCAGGGCGCCATGGATGGATTCAACCTCGCCAGCGCCACCTGGATCAGCCTCGGCCTGGGGCGCGACACCATGCCCGAGTGGCTGCTCTTCTATCGCGGGCTCGCCGCGGCACACAGCAACCAGCTCCCGGCCGCGATCACCGACTTCACCGCCCTGGTCGATCGCAACGTACAGGCCGAGCAGAAGGACACCACGCGGGCCACCCCGCTGCGCACCAACGAGTACCGCTACGTGCTGGCCGCGCTTCAGCAGCGGTCGGCGATGCACGACCAGGCGGTGCGCGGCTATCGAGCAGTGGCCGAGGCCGACCTGGGAAACTTCATGGCCCACGTCCAGCTGGCGAGAATTTACGAGGCCGATCACGACTGGGAATCATCGATCCGGGAACGACACGCCGCGGTGAACACCAACCCCGACGACCATTCCCTCCTCTACGATCTGGGCGCGGCGCAGGCGCGCGCCGGCCAGTTCCAGGCCGCCGAGGAAACGCTCATCCAGGCTCGCGACATGCAGCCGCGGTATCCGCGCACCTGGCTCGCCCTGGGCGTCGTCGAGCAGCAGCTCGGCAAGAGCGCCGACGCCCGTACTGCCTTCACCCAGTTCATCGCCATCGCACCCAGCCGGATGGCGCCCCAGGTGGCCGATGCCCGCAATCGTCTCGCGCAGATCCAGTAGACTCCGCCTGTCCGGCCGCGGGCTCCTTGGCGCGGCCGTCGCGCTGCTCTTCGCTTCGGCACCGGCGTCGGCGCAGACGTCGACCTACGAACAGCTCCAGACTTTCTCCGGGCTGTTGAGCCAGATCCGGCTCAACTACGTCGATTCGGTGACCACCGCGCACCTGGTCCGCGGCGCGATCGACGGGATGCTCGGCTCGCTCGATCCGCACAGCTACTTCCTGGGCGGCGAAGACGCGGGCCGGCTCGAGGCCTGGCGCGCGGGGCGCCTCGCCGCGACGGGCATCGAGGTGGAAGAAGCCGAAGGAGTGATCACCGTCTCGAGCGTGTATCCGCGCTCGCCCGCCGCCAATGCCGGCGTCGCGCCCGGCGACCGCATCGTCGCCATCGACGACTCTACGGTGGCGGGGCTCTCGGGGCCGAAGGTCCAGACGCTGTTGATCGGCGAGAAAGGCACGCGGGTCCGCATCAAGCTCGAGCGCGGCTCCAGGCTCGAGCCCGAGACGGTCTCGGTACGGGTCCGCAACGACGACATCCGCCCGGTATCGGTCACCGTGGCACGTACTCTCCCCGGCGACATCGGCTACGTGCGACTGGTCGAATTCCTGCCCGAGTCGGCCCGCGAAGTCCAGCGCGCCATCGACCACGTGGTGCACGGACACCAGGGCCGGCTGATCCTCGACCTGCGCGGCAACCCGGGCGGCGCGGTGATCGCCGCGGTCGAGATCGCCTCGCTCTTTTTTCCCAAGGGCCAGGTCGTCTTCCGCGTGCGGGGCCGGCGGCACGACATCGCCCACGATTATCTCACCGAGCACGACGGCGACTACAAGGACCTGCAGCTGATCGTGCTGATCGACGAGCACAGCGCCTCGGCGTCGGAGGCGCTCACCGGCTCGCTCCAGGACCACGACCGCGCCCTGGTGCTGGGCCGGCGCAGCTTCGGGAAGGCCTTGATGCAGATGCCCTTCCCGGTCCCGCCCAATAATGACGCCGTGTGGTTGACGGTCGGCTACATCCTGACGCCTAACGGCCGGTTGATTCAGCGGCGCTATGCGGGGCTGACGAAAGAGCAGTACTACGATTTTGCGGGTCGCACCGGAGCGGCGGCGGACACCGCCAACGTCTATCACACCGACGGCGGCCGGCCGATCCGCGGCGGCGGCGGCATCGAGCCCGACTCGGTGCTTCCCTCACCCGCCGCACTGCCGGTCTGGTGGGTCGCCGCCGCCGACAGCGGCTATCTCACCACGGTCGCGGACAGCGTCGCGGGGAGCCTGGCGGCTCCGATGACCCAGGACGTGTGGGCCTCTTCACCGGCCGAGTGGCGGACGCGGCTCATGCCGCCGCTGCTGACCCGCGCCCGGTCGCGGCTGGGTATCCGGGGCGACGTCGACAGTGCGGCGCAGGCGCGTATGGCGCGAGCGCTGGCATCGCGGGTGGCTGAAGTGCGCTGGGGTGTGGATGCCGACGACGATCTCAGGCTGCGATCGGACGCGGATATTGCGGCGGCGTTGACGCTCTTTCCCAAAGCCGCCGCCCTGCTGCATAACGGCGGTCACTGACGAACCTTAGAAGGAGTGCCCGTCGTCGGGGTACTTCTTTTCCCGCACCTCGCTGACGAAGGTGCTCGCCGCCCGCCGCACCTCGCCGGCCAGGTCGGCGTACTTCTTCAGGAATTTGGGCTTGAAGACGTCGTTGAGTCCCAGCATGTCGGGGAGCACCAGCACCTGCCCGTCGCAGTCACCGCCCGCCCCGATACCGATGGTCGGGATCGTCAGCGATTTCGATATCCGCGCCGCGAGGTCGGCCGGGACCAGCTCCAGCACCACCGCGAAGGCGCCGGCCTCTTCGAGGGCCTTCGCATCGCTCTCGAGCCGCTGCGCCGCGACGTCGGTCCGTCCCTGCACCCGGTAACCGCCTAACGCGTGCACCGACTGCGGAGTCAGGCCGATGTGGCCCATCACCGGAATTCCCGCATCCACCAGGACCCTGACCGTCGGTGCCATGCCCAGGCCGCCCTCCAGCTTCACCGCGTGCGCGCCGGTCTCCTTCATGACCCGGCCGCAATTGCGCAGCGCATCTTCGGGGCTGATCTGGTAGCTGAGGAACGGCATGTCGACGATGAGCAGCGCCCGCTTCACGCCGCGACGCACCGCGCTGGCGTGATAGATCATCTGGTCCACCGTCGCCGACAGCGTGGAAGGCTGGCCGGCGAAGACCTGGTTCACCGAGTCGCCGACGAGAATGACGTCCACGCCGCTTTCGTCCACCAGCCGGCCCATCAATGCATCGTAGGCGGTGAGGCAGACGATCTTGCGGCCTTCCTGCTTCCAGGTGAGCAGGTCGACCACAGTGACGACCTTGGTGTCAGCCGAGTTCGTAGTTGACATCGAGTCCCTGCAGCTCGCGCTGCCAGAAGTCACGGTTGACCAGCTCGGGATGCGGAACGCTGAGACCTGGCTCGTCGATCTTCCGCGAGCCGAAAAGAACAATATCGCAATCGAGGGTGCGCGGTCCCCAGCGCTCGCCGCGCACCCGGCCCGCTCGCTGTTCGATGGCGAGCAGTGCCTCGAGCAGTGCACGCGGCTCCATCGCCGTCTCGATCAGCAGCATCTGGTTGAGAAAGGCCGGCTGGTCGGCGCGGCCCAACGGCGCCGTTTCCTCGACCACCGACTCGCCCACCAGCCGCGTTCCCGGCAGGGCCGCGATCTCCGTCCGCGCCGTCTTCAGCATGGCCTCTCGGTCACCGAGGTTCGAGCCCAGGGCGATCGCGGCCTCGCGGTCGCCGAGGCTGCGGGGCAGCCATGTCGCGACACGCTCAGGCACCCTGCCGGACTCGCTCGACCGTCACCTCCACCGACTCCAGCGGACCGGGAATCGGCGCATGCGGTTTGCGTGCCGCGACCCGCACCCGCCCGACGCCGTCCAGTCCCAGGACCGCCTGCGCGACCCGCTCGCATAGTCCCTCGAGCAGGCGATGGTGGCTGTTGCCCACGCAATCCGATACCGTCTGGTACAGCGTGCGATAATCGAGCCGCATCCCCGGCTCGTCCCGCTCACCGACGTTTTTCAATGAGAGAAAAGCCGTGACGTCGAGCTCGAGCGGCTGGGGGAATTTCTCCTCGTGAGGCAGCAGACCCACGAGGGTGTGGAAGCTCATCCCGCGCAGCGTAATGGCGTCGGCGGCTGCGCGATCGTCGCTCACAGCGTGATCTGGATCCCCGAGGTGAACGTCGTGTCGAGCTTCTTGTAGTACGTCCCCGCCGGTGCCGGCGGCGGGATCAGGGCCGGCTGCGCGTCGTACTTGAGGAGCAGACCCAACGCCAGGCTGATGGTGCGCGTCAGCGGCGCCGACAGCGTGCTCTGGCTGGTGGTGCGCAGCGAGCCGGTGGATTTGAGGTTCTCTTCCATCGTCAGCGCTTCTTCGAAGTAGGTCTTGGCGTGGAAGGTGTGACGCCAGTCGGGCGCAAAGTGCGCCACCGCGAAATTGGCATCGACCCGTCCCTTACGCTCCTGTGTTTCGCCGCCGCCGAGGTCGATGGTGACGACGTCATGCGCCTGGTCGAGTGCCTTCCACGACAACCCGAGCAGCTCCACCTGGCGATGCGACAAGCCGGCGAAGGGGTTGGCCTCGTAGGTCCCCGTGCCGAATGCCGAGAGGCGCAGGTTGATGTTGAAGTCGGCACGCAGGCCCGCCGAGAGCTGGTTGGCCGATGTGCTGTCGCCGGAGCGGCCGTAGATCACCGCCGCCAGCTGGGTGAAGGTCCAGGAGTGCGATGGATGCGAGACGAGCTTGTCGCCGAGGTTGACGGTGCTCAACCGGGTGTTGCCGGACGTCTGGACGTAGCCGAGGCTGCCGGTGAAGTGCCAGCCGAGGGTATCGGCCGGTGCCTGCGCCATGGCCGCCGAAGCTCCGGCTGCGAGAAACACCAATACCAGGACGGCGCCCCGGCGATTCATGGTCATCATGTGATCCTCCCGATCAACTGCGCGAAGGTTACCCGGACCGCGCGGGGATGCGCAAACGCCTGACTGGCGGTTCACCATCGCGGCGGGTACTGTAGCCGCGATCCCTGTTCCGGAGGTTTGCATCCGCCTGACACTTGCCGGCATCGCGCTGCTCGCACTGCCCCCGGCCGTTCTGGCGCAGGCGAAGCCACCAACTACCGATGAGCTGGAAGTCACCGCTGCGCGGGAATCGCTCGATGCCGCGGTCCGTTACGACCTCGCTCTCGCCTATCTCCACGACCGGCGCTGGGACGACGCCGAGAGCGCGCTGCGCCGGGTGATCGCGCTCAATCCCCGCAAGGGCGAGGCCTACCTTGGGCTCGCCGTCGTCCAGGACCAGAACAAGAACTTCTGGCATCACGTCAAGGACGCGGGCGGCGATTCCGCCGTGGCGCGTGAACATCGGGATCGCGAAGCCGATCTGCGCCGAGGCTTTCTGGTCGATCCGCTGGCCGACATCCGGATCCTCGGCTACGGCGATCCGCACCACTATGGCCTGCCGCCCGGATTGAACACCGGCAACTACCGCTACGCGTACAACGTGGCCAACGCCGTTGAAGGTGGCCTCAGGCGGCGAATCCACGTCCGTGATTCGCTCCCGCTTGGCTTTCTCTGGTGGCATGGCCTCCTCGCCGCACACGCCAACATTTACGGAGACGCCATCGAGGACCTCGCGCTGATCATCCACCGGATGCAGCGCATCGAGGAAAATGATTCGCTCCACGTCGTGCCGCTGCCCATCAACGGTATCCGCTACGTGCTCGCCGCGGTGCAGCAGCGGGCGGGGAACCGGGCCCAGGCCATCGCCCTCTACCGTGAGGTCATCGAGAACGACGTCGGCAACTACATGGCGCAGGTGCAGCTGGCAGCGGTCCACGAAGCGGGCCAGGAATGGAGTCAGGCCATCGAGGCCCGCCGGGCCGCGATCACGGCCAACCCCGACGAGCCGCTGCTGCAGCTCGATCTGGCGGCAACACTCTTCAACGCGCGCTTCACCGCCCGGGCCGAAACCGCGCTGGTGAATACCGGGCCCGTTCTGCGGCACGATCCGCGTTACTTGTACCTGATGGGCCGGGTGGAATTAGCGCTGGGGAAGAACGACCAGGCGCGCAACGCCTTCACGGAGTTCCTGACGATGGCGCCGAGCCGCTGGACCGACGCGATCGACGACGCCCGCAAGCGCCTCGACAACCTTCACTGACAGACCGGGAAGACGGTCGCCCGACGGTCAGGCGCTGACGAAGCGCCGCGCCACCTCGCCCAGCTGCACCGATACCGCCGCCAATTCCTGGGCCGCCCGCTCCAGCTGGGCGAGCGCCGTGGCCTGCTCGCCGGCCCGGTCGGCGAGCTGGGTCGCCGAGGCGCGGTTCCGCACGGTGATGGCGGTGGCGTCGCGCACCCGGCTGGCGAGACGCGCCAGGGCGTCGTCCTGCGTGGCCGCGGTGCTGGCGATGCGCCGCGCATGATCCTCGGCATCGGCGGTGGCGACCACGATCGCGTCCAGCGCGCGCAGCGCTTCCGCCGACAGCTCCTCGACGCCCCCTACCACCTGTTCGCCGCGCAGCATCATCACCGCGACCTGCGTCATCTGCTTCTGGATCGCGCCGACGAGGTCGCCGACCTCGTTCGCCGCCGTGCCGCTCTGCTCGGCGAGCCGCCGCACCTCGCCGGCCACGACCGCGAAGCCGCGTCCCTGCTTGCCGGCCCGCGCCGCTTCGATCGCCGCGTTGAGCGCCAGCAGGTTGGTCTGGTCGGCGATGTCGCGGATCAGGCCGATGAAGTCGGTGATCCGCCGGGTCACCGTCACCAGCGAGCGCACCTGTTCCGAGCTCTCGCCGACGAAGCCCTTGAATTCGACCAGCCGCTGGACGGCTCCGCCGATGGTGGCGCGATTGCCGGTCGCGGTGTCGCTCGCTTCGCTGCTCCGCTCGGCGGCCTCGCGTCCGTCGGCGGCGACGCGCCTGGCCGCCTCGGTGATGATCTCGGTGGCCTCGAGATTCTCCTGGACCTGGCGCTCCTGCTCGGTGGCCGTCGCCTCGATCGAATCGGCCTGCTGCGCCGTCGCCGTCGCCCCGCGCCGCAGCGCTTCGACGCTCGCCGCGACGGCGCGCACCTCGCCGCCGATCTGCTCCACCATCTCCATCAGCGGCTCGCGCAGGTTGGCGATGTGCATCGCCGAAGCGATCTGGGTCGCCAGGGTCTGCGCCAGCGATTGCGCCTGCGGGCCGTACATGTTGCGCTTGGTGTGCTCGAGCTCGAGGGTGCCCACGCATTGCTCGCCGAAGCGGAGCGGCAGAATCAGCACGCTGCGCGCGCTGTCGCGCAACGAGGTGATGCGCGGATCGTGCTGCGCATCGCGAATCAGAATCGGCTTGCCGGTCTGGATCGCCTCGCTGCGCAACAGGTCGATGTCCCCCGTCGGCTCGGCACGCGTCGCACCGCCGGTATTGCGGTATGCCCGCTCGTTGCGATCGAGCATCCGCCGATAGACCCGGAAATCGCTCCACTCCACCAGCCGGTTCGCCAGCGCGCCGATCTTCTCCAGCGCGTCGCCTAACGCGAGATCGGCGGTGACCGCCATGTCCACCGCGAGGACCTTGGTGCGTTCTTCGGCGGAGATCGCTTCCTCGAGCAGGCGCCGCGCCATCCACCACGCGAAGCTGAGAATGGCGGCGACGAACGGCCAGCTGCGCGCCTCGAGGGTGTCCACCGCGACCAGCACGCCGCACATCGCCAGGACCACCGCGAAGTAGCCGATTACCTCGTAGCGCAGCACCAGCGAGGTCTCGTCGCGGGTGAGCTTGGCGCGGAGCAGCAGCGTGAAATAGAAGAGCATGCGCGTGATCAGGAAGTAACCGACGACGAAGAACGCCAGCGCCGGGATCAGGTCGACGCCCATGTCGTGCCCGGCGACGCCGAGGATATCGAGCGCCGCGGAGTACAGGCCGAAGGAGGCCGCCAGCGCGAGGACTTCGCGGCCGCCGTTGATCGCCGCCGCCCGCCACGACTTGCGCAGCCATCCCCAGTCGGCCGCCAGCGCGCCGCCGACCAGCGCCAGCGAGGTGATCTCGGGACCGAAAAGCAGGCTCCCCGTCAGTGCCGCAAACCCGGAGAACGACAGATAGGAATACTTCGACAGCGGAACCACGAAGCGGCGCAGCATCGTGACCACGACCGTAACGCCCATGATGATCGGCCACGAGGAAACCGACGGCGGATGAAGCCCGACCTGGAGAATCAAGGTCATCGCGCCGAGCACCGCGACCACGGCGGGGTACACCCGCACCACGGCGTCCACGCGCGGCAGCTGAATTGCCTTCACGCCGGACTCGGCACGGTGTCCATCGCCGCGCGCACCTCGCGCAGCCAGCGCAGCGCCGGCTCGGCGCCGCCCGACTTCATCCGCTCGACCAGCGCGCTGCCGATCACCACGCCATCGGCGATGCCGGCGACGTCGCGCGCCTGTGACGGCTCCGAAATCCCGAACCCCACCGCGACCGGCAGCGGCGTCACCGCGCGCACCGCCGCCACGCGCTCCGCCAACTGCGTCTGTACGCGTTCCGCCGCCCCCCGTTCCCCGTTCCCCCGCCCCGTGACCCCGAGCCTGGCGATGAGGTAGACGAAACCCTCGCTCGCCGCCGCGATGGCCGCGAGCCGCGCGTCCGCCGTGGTCGGCGCCACCAGCCTGACGAAGGGAAGACCCGACGAGCGCAGCTCGGCTTCCACCGCCGGATCGGCGCCCACCGGCAGGTCGGTCACCAGAACAGCCGACGCCCCAGCCTCGCGCGCCCGGGCCGCGAATCGTTTCGCGCCAAAGGCGAGAATCGGATTGATATAGGAGAAGAGAACCACCGGCACCGACGGCCGCGCGTCGGCCAGCAGATCGAGCACCCCGCCGAGCGTGGTGCCGCCCTGGAGCGACGCGAAGGTGCTGGCCTGGATCACCGGTCCGTCGGCGACCGGATCGCTCCATGGAATACCGAGCTCGAGGATGTCGGCGCCCGCGTCGGCGGCGCCCGCCAGGAGCGCGCGCGTGGCGGCGGCATTCGGAAAGCCGGCGGTGATGTAGGGGATGAGTGCGGCGGTTCGCCGGGAGCGCGCCGCGGCCCAGCGCGCGGCGAGCGGGTCAGACAAAGTAGTCGGAGACCCTGACCCCGTACTTGTCGGGGTTGGTGACCTTGATGATGCTGCGGGCGAACACCCCTTCCGACGCCTGCTCGGCCAGGTCGGCCGTGAATCCGGGATGGATGAGGACCCCGGAAGGATCGGAGATGATCCGCACCAGCGGCCGGTGCACGAACTCGACGTTGGGATTCGCGCCCTGCACCAGCGCCAGCTCGTAGGTGTCGAGAATCACCAGCGTCCCCGCCGGATATACCCCGATCAGGTTGATGAACGCCTTCACCAGCGAGGGATCGTACCCGCGCCGCGGGTTCTCCCACATCTCGCGCAGGACTTCATCGGGCTGGAGCGGCGCGGTCTGGTAGGTGCGCCGGCTGGTGGCGGCGTCGAAGCCGTCGGCCACCGCGATGATCTTGGAAAAGATCGACATGCGCCGCGGCCGCACCGACTTGGGGTAGCCGGTGAGGTCGATCTTCATGTGGTGCTCGTAGGTGCCGATCATCGAGCGGTACGGAATTTCGCCGTAGCCGCGCAGGCCGAAGAGGGTCAGCACGCCCAGCCAGGGGTGGGCCTGCATGATGCGCCACTCCTCATCGTTGAGGCTGCCGTCCTTGTTCAGCACCTCGAGGGGCACCCGGCTCTTGCCGACGTCGTGGAAAAGCGCCGCCATGCCCAGGTCGTAGAGCTGGATCTTGTTGAGGCCGATCTTCCTGCCTAACGCGACCGAGAAGATGCAGACGTTGACCGAGTGGGTGAAGGTGTAATCGTCGTAATCCCGCAGCGTGGTGAGGCCGATGAGCGAGGTCTCGTCGGCGAGCACCTGGTCGACGATGGCCTGCACCGCGCGCTTCACCTTCTTCACGCTGGTGACGCGGCCCATCCGCACCGAGTTGATGACTTCCTTGGTGACCGCGACCGATCGCTGGTAGGTGCGCTTCGACTGCTCCTTGTGGTGCGAGTCGTCGGTCAGCTCGCCGTCGGATTCGATCGGCGGCTCGACGATGATGTGGGTCACGCCGGCCTCGCGCATCCGGCCGGTGAGCTCGTAGAAGCGGTTGTCGGCCTGGTCGCGCGCCGCGGTGGTCAGCAACAGCGAGAGGAACGACGTCCACTCGCGGCGGTCGGCTCCCGCTTCCCCCCGCACCACGCCGATGCCGATGGTGCGCAGCACCGAGAGGACGTGCGAGAAGGAGGCGTAGTTGTCGAGGTCGAGCCGCAGCCGCGTCGAGTTGACGAAGATGAATTCGCCGGTGACCCGGACTTCGATCTCCTGCTCCCGCTGGACGATCTGCTCCGCGGTCACGACCAGCTCGTCGAGCGCTTTCTGGACGACGGGATTTTCGAGCGGGTAGAGCTTGAGGGAGCGCAGCGCGGTGTAGAGCTGGACCAGGAATTCGCGGCCCGCGACGCGCAGATAGACGTCGGTGGTCTGCATCGACCCGACGTTGCTGCCCCGCTGGCGCGATTCGGGCGCGGTCATGTGCCGATCTCGCCGGCGCGGAACATCGAGGAGGCGCGGTCACCGCGCAGCGCGCGGGCGACGGCGTTCTTCACCAGCGGCTCCTTGTCCTGCATCGCCTGCTGGAGCGCGGTGCGGGCGGCCTGCGAGCCGATGCGTCCCAGCGCCATGGCGGCGCAGGCGCGGGTCTCGGGATCTTCCTTCCGCTTCAGGAAGCCGCCGCTGTTCAGAATATTGTCCAGCGACTCGACGCCGGGCTCACCCACCAGCGCGCCGTAGGCCTCGAAGAAGGCCATCTTCTCGGTGAGATCCGCTTGGCGCACCGATTTGCCCTGGACCACCGCCGTGATTTTGGGCAGCGCGGAGCGCGACTTGTGTTGGGCGACCACACGCACCGAGGCGATGCGGACCTCGCGGTCGGCGTCGTCGAGGCCTTTCTCCAACGCCTGCACCGCGGCCGGCGTGGCGATCTCGGCCAGGGCCGTCACCACCGACGCCCGCACCAGCGGCTCGGGGTGGCTCATCGCCTGCGCCAGCGCCGTCACCGCCGGCGCGAGTTTCAACTTTCCCGCGATCCGCACCGCCGCGATCACCGCGTTGGGATCCTTGGCCTGGAGCGCGGTCACCACCGTCGCGGCGTTCTGTACCGCGAGGCGGGCCACCGACCGCTCGACCACGTCGCGCACCCGCGCGCTGTTGATCTTCGGCAGCCACGCGAAGAGTGTCGGCAACGCCTCGGGCCGCAGCTCGCCGAAGAGCTCCCCCAGCTCCTCGGCCGGGGTGTGCACCGCCGCTTCGTCGAGCGATTGCAGCAGCTGCGACAGCGTTTGCTCGTCGGAGAGGCGCGCCGGGAGCTGGCTCAGCGATTCCTTGTGCTCCGGCGTCAGCTCGCGGGCCCGCTGGATCACGGCGCGGCACTCGCGGACGACGTACGCCACCGAAGCGAAGTCGCTCGCGCCCAGAAGGTACGGCAGGAAATTCTCGAGAATCGAAATCAGCTCGGTGCGGACCGTCGCGTAGGGCTGCAGCTCCATCACGTCGAAGAGCATCGCCAGGACGTTGCGGCGGATGTCCTGCGAATACTCCTCTTCGACCGACTTCTTCAGCGCTTCGACTTCCTTGTCGTCGAGGAAATAGAGCGTGGTGTCGAAATCGTCGGTCTTGACGATGCCCGAGCGCCGCGGCTGGTCGGGCGATTCTTCTTCCTCTTCGGCGACGGCGGTGACCGGACCGCCGGGCTTTGCCTCGACTTCGCCCGCGACACCCGCCCGCACGACGTTCGCCGGAGTGGTCGGAGCGTGCACGTCGGTTTCGCCGGGCAGCGCCGCCATGCCGTCGGTGACCATATCCTGGAAGAGATACTGGACCAGCTGGAAGTCCTTCTCCCACAGCAGGGTCAGCAGGTCGTCGTTGTCCTCGGCCTGGAGGGCGCGGGCCCGCTGGACCACGTCCAGGACGCCGAAGATCTCCGCTTCCTCGACCCCCTTGAGGAAGGTGATCTGGCGAACGCCATCCTTATAGAAGACCCATGTGAACGACTCGTTGCGGCTGGGCTGCGAGTAGACGACGTGACCTTCCCAGCGCAGCTCGCTCTCGCCGATATCGAGAACGAGATCGTCGGTGGATTCCCAGATTTTGCGAAAGGCGTTCTGCAACGTTTCCAGCGACTTCTGATAGACGGGATTGTTCGGCAGGTACAATTGGTGCGCGCGGAGTCCCTTGGCGAGGACCACCATCAGCTCCTCGACCTCGGATGGCGGGAGCGCCAGCTCCGCTTCCTGGCTCGCACCTTCGGTCACGCGCCCGGTCCCTCTCGCGCGGCCACGGCGGCGACGTCCTTGTCGCCACGGCCGCTCAGGTTGATCACGATCGATTTTCCCTTCGCCCAGCGCTGCGCGCCGCCCTGGACCCAGGCCACGGCGTGCGCCGTTTCCAGCGCCGGAATGATTCCCTCGAGCCGCGCCAGCTCGCGGAAGGAGGCCAGGGCGTCGGCATCGGTCACCGCGACATAGCGCGCGCGCCCCGAATCCTTCAGCGCCGCGTGCTCCGGCCCGACGCCGGGGTAATCGAGTCCCGCCGATACCGAATGCGCTTCGGCCACCTGTCCGTCGGCATCCTGGAGCAGATAGCTCAGCGAGCCGTGCAGCACGCCGGGTCGGCCGCGCGACAACGACGCCGCCTGCCGGCCGGTGTCGAGTCCATCGCCGGCGGCTTCGACGCCCACGAGCTCGACCGCGGCGTCACCCAGAAACGGGTGGAAGATTCCCATCGCATTGGAGCCGCCGCCCACGCACGCCACCACGGCATCGGGAAGCCGGCCGAGCCGCTCGAGGCACTGCGCCCTGGCTTCGCGTCCGATGACCGACTGGAGATCGCGCACCAGCCGGGGATACGGATCGGGGCCGACGACGGAACCGATAATATAGTGCGTGGTCGGGGCGTTGGTGACCCAATCGCGGATCGCTTCGTTGGTCGCATCCTTCAACGTCCGCGTCCCCGACGAGACCGCGACGACCTCGGCACCCAGTAGCCGCATCCGGAAGACATTGAGCGCCTGCCGGCGCATGTCCTCCTCACCCATGTAGACGGTGCAGGAGAGGTCGAAACGCGCGCACACGGTCGCGGTCGCGACGCCGTGCTGCCCCGCCCCCGTTTCGGCGATGATACGGCCCTTTCCCATCCGCCGCGCCAGCAGCACCTGGCCCAGGGCGTTGTTGATCTTGTGCGCGCCGGTGTGGTTGAGGTCTTCGCGCTTGAGCAGCACCCGGCCGCCGACGGCCGCCGAAAGCCGCGGCGCCTCGGATAGCGGCGTGGGCCGGCCCACGTAGTTCTTGAGGAGCGCGTCGAGCTCGGCGCCGAAAGCCGCGTCGCGCGACGCCTCCGACCAGGCGGCGTCGAGCTGATCGAGCGCGCTGATCAGCGTCTCGGGGACATAGCGTCCGCCGTAGACCCCGAAGCGTCCGGTGCCGGCGGTCATTTGGCAGCTCGTTGTTTCGAGACGCCGACCAGCGCTTTCACGGCCGAGCCCGCATCGGCGGCGCCGGCCAGCGCGGCGCCGACCAGCACCGCATCCGCCCCAGCCGCCGCGACCCGCTCGACGTCGGCACGAGTGCGGAGCCCGCTCTCGGCGACGGCGATAATCCCGGGCGGGACGTTAGGCAGGAGGCCGGAAGGAATCGACGGGTCCATCGCCAGGGTGTCCAGATCGCGGGCATTGACGCCGATCATCGTGGGATTCACGCCGGCCGCGGCCGCCAGCTCGCCGGCACTGTGGACCTCGACCAGCGTCGCGAGGCCGATCTTGTGGGCCAACTCCGCGAGAGAGGCGAGCTCCTCGGCGCTCAACGCGCGTGCGATCAGCAGAATGGCCGCGGCACCGACCGCGCGGGCTTCGAGCACCTGGATGGGATCGACGATGAAATCCTTGCGCAGCGTCGGGAGGCCGACGATCCGCGCCACCTTCTGGAGGTCGTCGATGCTGCCGCCAAATCGCTTCTCATCGGTGAGCACCGAGATCGCCGCCGCGCCGGCGTCAGCGTAGGAGCGCGCCAGGGTCGCGGCGTCCGCACCTTCATTGATTGCGCCCGCCGATGGCGAGCGACGCTTGACTTCACCAATCAACCCGACCGTCGCGCCGGCCAGCGCCTTCGCAAACGAAGGTGCCGGCTGCGCCCGAGCGGCCAGCCGTTCCCACTCCGGACGCTCCAGGCTCCGGCCGCTCATCCGCGCCCGGGTCTCCTGAAGAATGGAGGTAAGGATTCCTGATTCTTGCGCTTCGGCTTTCATTCGGTTAGCATAGTTCGGCATATGTTCGGGCCGTCCGATCCTGGCCCGCTGAAATGGGAGTACGAACATGCCTCTGACCAAGCGCCAGCGCGAAATCCTCGATTACCTCGCCCGGTATATCGACGACAAGGGGTACGCCCCGAGCTTCGAGGAAATCGCCGAAACCATGGGCTACGCCTCGCTGGCGACGGTGCACGAGCACCTTACCAATCTGGAGCGAAAGGGTGTCATTCGGCGCTCCTATAATGAAAGCCGGGGTCTCGAGGTTGTGAGCCGGGAGCGCAAACCGGGCTCCGTGACCCTCCCGATGCTGGGTCTGGTCGCCGCCGGCATGCCGATCGAGGCGATCGACACCGGCGAGACGATGACCCTCCCTGAAGAGATGCTCCCGGCGACCGGCCAGAGCTACGTCCTCAAGGTGCGCGGCCAGTCCATGGTAGACGAGCACATCGCCGACGGCGACTACATCGTCGTCCACAGCCGCTCGTCGGCGCGCAACGGAGAGACCGTCGTCGCCCTGGTCGGCGGATCGCACGCCACTGTCAAGAAAATGTACCGCGAGAAGAACGGCCGAGTGCGGCTTCAGCCCGCCAACGCCAGCATGGATCCCATTTATGTGGACGAGAGCGACGTGCAGGTGCAGGGCGTCGTCGTCGGAGTTATTCGGAAATACTGAAAACAGCTAGTCTGTCTTTGCCGATTCACGAACCATCGCGTGCAGCACGGCATCGGCTTGCCCCCCGTCGATAGCCGCCGCCGCTTTCTTCAGCCCCTCACTCAGATCCGCGGCCAGTCCAGCAACCACCAGCGCCGCCGCCGCGTTGAGGAGCACCGCTGATCGTCGCGGTCCCTTGTCCCGTCCGGCGATGATTTCGCGGATCAGCGCGGCATTTTCCGCCGGCGTCCCGCCCGCCAGCGCCTCGGGCGCGCCGCTCACCAGTCCGAGCTTCTCGGGCTCGATGGTCCAGCGTTTCACGCTTCCGGGCTTCACTTCCCAGACGTCGGTCGGACCTGAGGGAGAGATCTCGTCCATTCCGACCCGCGCGTAGACCACCAGCGCCCACTCGCACTCCAGCTCGGTCAGGGCATCGGCGATAAGCTGCGCCCGCGCCGCATCCGCCACACCGACGACCTGGCGTTTGACACCGGCGGGATTGGCGAGCGGACCCAGGATGTTCATGATCGTGCCGACACCCAGCTCGCGGCGGATCGGTCCGACGTGGCGCATCGCGGGATGAAAGAGCGGCGCGAAGAGGAAGGTCATCCCGCAGCGCTCCATCAGCAGCGCGGCGCGATCGGGCGTCTGGGGAACCTGGACGCCTAACGCTTCCAGGACGTCGGCGCTCCCCGACTGGGAGGTGAAGCTGCGGTTGCCGTGCTTGGCGACGGCGGCCCCCGCTCCGGCGGCGACGAAGGCCGCGGCGGTCGAGATGTTGAAGGTGGTGACCTTCCCGCCCCCGGTGCCGCAGGTATCGATGAGGACGCGCGCACCAGACGGCATCCGCTGCATCGCGCCCCGCAGCGCCCGCACCGCGCCGGCGACTTCCTGCGCCGTTTCGCCCTTGGCCCGGAGTCCCATCAGCATGGCTGACATCTGTACCGGTGTGGCTTCGCCGCGCATCACCTGGGCGAAGGCCTCTTCGGCCAGGCTCGCACTCAGATCGCGGTGCTCGGCCAGGCTCACGATGGCGGAAGAAACTGCGTCGGAGGGGCTCATGACGGGGCCCGGCACGTTAGAGACACGAACGGTCTTTGTCAAATGACAGCAACGACTTGCGCGCTTGAAAAGACCTCATTTCGCGGCTACTTTTCGCGAGTGTCGGCGACGCAGCCCATGCTCCTCATTCTGCACTATGACGGAAGCACCTTCGCGGGCTGGCAACGGCAGAAATCCGATCGTACGGTCCAGGCCGAGCTGGAAGCCGCGCTGGAGCGGCTGACGGGCTCGAAGCTCCCGGTAAGGGGCGCTGGCCGGACCGACGCTGGAGTCCACGCAGTGGGCCAGGCGGCGGCCGCGGCGGTGCCCGGAAAGTGGCAGCCGGCGGAGCTCGTGCGAGCGATGAATGCGGTACTCCCTTCCGATGTGTGGGTCGCTTCCGCTTGTCGCATGCAGCCGGGGTTCGACCCGCGGCGCGACGCGATGGAGCGCACCTACTGCTACCGAATCGGCCTCGACACTGGTGCCCGCTCGCCTTTCCGGCGACGCTGGGAGTGGTCGCTGACGCCGCCCCTCGACGAAGCCCTGCTCGAAGGCGCCGCGGCGATGCTCGAGGGAACCCACGGCTTCCAGGCGCTCTGCGCCGCCGGCCAGGAAAAACCCCACTACCGCTGCACCATCCACGAGGCCCTCTGGCAGCATCGCGAAGACGGCACCGGACTGGAATTCTGGATCACCGCCGACCGGTTCCTGCACCACATGGTCCGCTTTCTCGTCGGCTTCATGATGGAGGCCGCGCGCCATCGCCGGCCGGTCTCGGATCTGCTGTCGTTGCTCGACTCGACCGACAACCAGGCGGCCTCTCCGCCCGCGCCGCCGCAGGGGCTGTTTCTGGTGAACGTTCGCTATCCGGGGGAGGCGTACGCGTGAGGAAGAGCCAGGTACGAAAGAGCCAGGTACGAAAGTATGAGTACTGGCTGCTTGGTTCCTGGTTCCTGGCTCTCCCGATCTCCCCCGCCCTCGCCCAGCGCCCCGACCCCATCGGCGGCCAGCGCCGCACCGTCATCGGCACCGCCGCGGCGCGGGTGGCGCCCGCCGTCGTCAACGTGAACGTGATCAAGCGGGAGCGGACCGCACCGCGCGACATTTTCGAGCAGATGATGGTTCCGCGGGGCTACGAGCAGGTAGTCGAAGGCCTCGGTACCGGCTTCCTGGTGTCCAGCGACGGCCTGATCATCACCAACCAGCACGTCACCGCCGGCGCCGATACCATCGTGGTGACGCTGCGCGACGGGCGCGACTTCCCCGCCCGGCTCCTCGGTGAGGACGACCGCACCGACATCGCGGTCCTGAAAATCGACGCCACCGCGCTGCCGGTCGCGCCCATCGGCCGCAGCCACTCGCTCCAGATCGGCGACTGGCTGGTCGCGATCGGGAATCCCTACGGCTTCCTGTTAGGCAACACCGAGCCGAGCGTCACGGCGGGCGTGGTCAGCGCGTTGGACCGGGACATCCTTCCCGGCGCCGATCAGGCCAGCATCTACGTGGACATGATCCAGACCGACGCCGCGATCAATCCCGGCAACTCGGGCGGACCGCTCTGCAATGCCGACGGCGAGGTCATCGGCGTGAACACCTTCATCTTCACGCAGTCGGGCGGGAGCGTGGGCCTCGGCTTCGCGATTCCGATCGAGCGGGCGATGAAGGTGGCGCGCGCGATCGAGGCGTCGGGACACGTCCGGCGCGGCTGGGTCGGAATCGAGGTGGCGTCGCAGGCGAGCGCGAGCGCGACCTGGCGGCACCAGCGCGGCGTGACCATCGCCCGCATCGCGCCCGGCGGACCTGGCGAACGCGCGGGAGTACACGCCGGGGACCTCGTCGAATCCATCAATGGCGGGCCCGCTCGCAACTTTCTGGCCTGGGAAAAGGCGATGCTCGATCTCGCGCCGGCCGACACCCTGCGGCTCACCCTCAAACGCGGCGACGACGCGCGCAGTGTGACCGTGACCGCCGCCGATCTCCCATCGGTGACCGCCGAGCGCGTGAACGTGCGCGATCTCTCCATGATCACCGTTACGGCGGCGATCCAGGCGGAGCGCCGGCTGCTCTATCCGCGCGGCGCGCTGGTGCTCGACGCCGGCGCGAGCTGGCAGCAGGCCCTCGGGATCCAGCCCGGCGACGTGATTCTGCAGATCAACAACTACTCGATCGGCGATGCCGGCCAGGTCGGCCAGGTCATCGACTACCTGCGCGGAAAAACCGGCATGCGGTTCTTTCTCGCCCGCGGCGACCAGGTGATCGCCACCGACATGGTGGCCATTCCATGAACCGCGACCGCTACGTCTCGCCGCTCAACACTCGTTATGCATCGGTGCCGATGCAGCAGCTCTTCGGCGACCAGAACCGTTTCGGGCTCTGGCGCCGGCTCTGGATCGCCCTCGCCGAGGCGGAGAAGGACGTCGGCATCGCCGTCCCCGATGAAGCGATCGCGGAGATGAAGGCCAAGGCCGACGACATCGACTTCGACGCCGCCGCGGCCTTCGAGAAGCGCTTCCGCCACGACGTCATGGCGCACGTGCACACCTTCGGCGAGCAGGCGCCGGCGGCGCGGCCCTTCATCCACCTCGGCGCGACCTCGGCCTACGTGACCGACAACGCCGACCTGGTGATCATGCGCGACGCTCTCAAGCTGGTGCGCGCGCGGCTGGGCGCGGTGCTGCGGGCGCTGGCGTCGTTCTCGGTGCGATACCGGGCGCTGCCGACGTTGGCGTGGACCCATCTGCAGCCGGCGCAGCTCACCACCGTGGGCAAGCGCGCCACGCTGTGGATGCAGGACTTTGCCAGCGACGTCGCCGAAGTCGAGCACCGTCTCGATTCGCTCGCCTTTCTCGGCGCCAAGGGAACGACCGGCACCCAGGCCTCCTTCCTCGACTTGCTGGGACGCGATCACGCCAAGGTGCGGCGGCTCGACCAGCTGGTGGCCGTGAAAATGGGATTCCAGAAGGTCATCCCGGTGAGCGGACAGACCTACCCGCGGAAGATCGACGCGCAGATCGTCGCGGTCCTGGCGCAGGTCGCCCAGTCGGCGGCGAAGATGTCGGCCGATCTGCGCATCCTGCAGCACCTGGGCGAGGTCCTCGAGCCCTTCGGCAGCGAGCAGATCGGCTCGTCGGCGATGGCATACAAGCGCAACCCGATGCGCTCGGAGCGGATCGCCTCGCTGGCGCGCTACGTCATGCACCTGCCGGCCGACACCGCGGAGACCGCCGCCCAGCAGTGGTTCGAGCGCACCCTCGATGATTCGGCCAACCGGCGCATCGTCATTCCCGAAGCGTTTCTGGCGGTGGACGCGATCCTGGTCCTCGCCAACGACATCGCCTCGGGGCTCGAAGTGAGGGAGCCGGTGGTGCGGCGGCACGTAATGCGCGAGCTTCCATTCATGGCCACCGAGCGGTGCCTGATGATCGGCGTGAAGGCCGGCGGCGACCGCCAGACCCTGCACGAAGTGATTCGGCGGCACAGCATGGACGTGGCCCGCGCCGTCGCCGAGGACGGCATCGACAACGACCTGATGAAGCGCCTGGCCGCCGACCCGGCCTTCCGGGGCGCCGACATCGCCGCAGTGGCGCGCGATCTCGACTCGCAGCATTTCACCGGCCGCTCCCCGGAGCAGGTCGACGAATTTCTTCACAATGTCATCGAACCCATTCTCTCGCGCCTCCCCGAGGCGCCCCCCGCCGAGGTCCGCGTATGACCGCTGTGCTCCAGAGCGAGTTGCCGCTCCCCCTGCTCCGCCGCGGCAAGGTCCGCGAGGTCTACGAGGTGGACGCGAAGCGTTTGCTGATGGTGGCGAGCGACCGCATCAGCGCCTTCGACGTGGTGATGAACGAGCCGGTGCCCGACAAGGGCGCGGTGCTGACGCAGATCAGCGACTTCTGGTTCAAGACCCTGAAGGCCGCCTCGCCGCATCACTGCCTCGCCAGCACCGCCGACGCGATCATCGCCGCCGTGCCGTCGCTCGCTCCGCACCGCGCCCGCCTGGCCGGCCGCGCGATGCTGGTCGTGCGCACCGAGCCGGTGCTCTTCGAGTGCGTGGTGCGCGGCTACCTGTCGGGGAGCGCGTGGAAGGAGTACAAGGCCTCGGGCACCCTGGCCGGCGAGGCGCTGGCCAAGGGACTGCGCGAATCCGACAAGTTCGAGCCGCCCAGGTTCAGTCCCGCGACCAAGGCCGACACCGGCCACGACGAGAACGTCACCTACGAGACCGTCCGATCCTCGTTAGGCGACGCCCTGGCGAAGCAGCTGAAGGACCGCTCCCTCTCGCTTTATTCGGAGGCCCAGGCCTTCGCCGCGAAGCGCGGGATCATCATCGCCGACACCAAGTTCGAATTCGGCATCGACTCGGCCGGCACGCTGGTGCTGATCGACGAGGTCCTGACTCCCGACAGCTCCCGCTTCTGGCCCGCCGATCGTTATGCGCCGGGCGCGGGTCAGCCGAGCTTCGACAAACAGCCGGTGCGCGACTATCTGGACGGCATCAGGAAGGCCGGCAAGTGGAACGGCGACGCGCCGCCACCGCCGCTCGCCGCCGACGTGGTCCGCGCCACCACCGACCGCTACCGCGACATCTACCAGCGCCTCACCGGCGCCGCGCTCGAGGTCCGCTGATGCCGATCGCTCCCGAAGGGTGGCCGTTCATCAGGATCGGCCTCGCCCTCGAAGTCGCGCTGGGCATTCTCTGGTGGGCCTTTCCGGGATGGACCGTCGTCCTGGTCGCGATCGGCGCGGTGCTGGTGGTCTGGCTCTTCGTCTTTTTCCGCGATCCCGAGCGCGATGGGCCCCGCGACGACGGCCTGGTCATCTCGCCGGCCGACGGCAAGGTGATTTCCATCGCCCAGGTCGATGAGCCCATGTATCTTCATGCCAAGGCCACGCGCATATCGATCTTCATGAACGTGGTGAACGTGCACGTGAACCGGTATCCGGTGAACGGAGAGATCGAGATCGTGCACTACAATCCCGGCGAGTTCCTGGTGGCCAGCCACGAGAAGGCCTCGCTCCTCAACGAGCAGGCCTCGGTCGGCATCAAGAGTCCCAAAGGGATGGTCCTGGTCCGGCAGATCGCCGGCTCGATCGCCCGGCGCATCGTCACCGACGGCTCACCCGGCGAGATGGCCCGCCAGGGCGAGCGGATGGGGATGATTCGCTTTGGCTCGAGGGTGGACATCTTCCTGACTCCGGGCGCAAAAATCCGCGTCAACCTGGGCGACAAGACCCACGCCGGCACGACCGTCCTGGCGGAGCTCGCATGACGGCTCCGCGCCACCGCACCGGTATGCGGCGCGCCATCGTCATCCTTCCCGGCGCCTTCACCTCCGGGAATCTCTTCTTCGGCATCTGGGCGATCATCGAGGCAACGCGCGGTAACTACGAGCACGCCGCGTGGTTCATCGTCGCCTGCGTTTTCATGGATGCCCTCGACGGCAGCGCCGCGCGCATGACCCGCACCGGCACGGCCTTCGGCGCCGAGCTGGATTCGCTGGTCGACGCCGTGAGCTTCGGCGTCGCGCCTTCCCTGCTGGTTTATTTCCACACCTTCCGCAACGGCGAGTGGGCCTGGCTGCTGGGCTTCCTTTTCGTCCTCGCGGTGGTGCTGCGGCTGGCGCGCTTCAACGTCGAGCAGGCGGGCCGCGCCAAGTCGACCTTCTTCGGATTGCCGTCGCCCGCGGCCGGCATCGCGCTGGCGACCTTCTGGCCCTTCGCCCAGACGTCCTTCTACAAGGTCAACATCGCCCCCTCCGTCCCCCAGCCGCTGGCGCTCGCGGTGTTGATGGTGAGCTGCTCGCTGCTGATGGTCAGCCATGTGCCGTACCCGGTGTGGCCCAAGCCCAGCGTGCGCAGTACCAAGGGGATCATCTCCTTGGCCGCCCTCGTCGTCGTAGTCATACTCACGGTCTCCGAGCCCGACTATTTCGTCTTTCCCTTCATCTTCCTTTACATCTGCTACGGCCTCGGCCGCGCCGTGCTGCTCGGTATTCTGGAACGGCGCCCCGACCGCGAGCCGCTCGTTGACGAAGAGCCCGAAGATACCGGTCGCCAGGTAGAGAACGACATCAATCCCAAGCTCGTTCCCTTTCGGCCGCGACGCCGCGGAGGCGCCCAGTGAAGTCGTTCGTGGGCCGGGTGCGGGTGATGCCCCGCGCCGGTCTCGTCGATCCCCAGGGTCACGCCGTCGAGCATGCACTCGGCGCGCTGGGTTTTGCGGGCGTGTCGCGGGTGCGCGTCGGCCGGACCTTCGAGATTTCCGTCGAGGCCGACAGCGAGCAGCAGGTGCGCGAGCGGCTGCGCGAGATGTGCGAGAAGCTGGTCGCCAATCCCGTCACCGAAGATTTCACCATCGACACCGTGGAGACCGCGCCATGAAGGTTGCCGTGGTCCGCTTTCCGGGATCCAACTGCGACGCCGACGCGCTCAACGCCGCGCAGCTCGCCGGGCACGATGCCTACTTCGTCTGGCATCGCTCCGCGGATCTTGGTGGCGCCGATGCGGTCATCCTGCCGGGCGGGTTTTCCTACGGCGACCACCTGCGTTGCGGCGCCATCGCGCGATTCTCGCCGGTGATGAAGTCGGTGGCGGCGCATGCCAAGGCGGGCGGGAGCCTGATCGGCATCTGCAACGGCTTCCAGATTCTTTGCGAGGCCCACCTGCTGCCGGGGCAGCTGGTCCGGAACGAGAAGCTCTCCTTCGTCTGCAAGCTGGTCACGCTGCGGGTGGAAAACGACCAGACGCCCTTCACCAATCGCTATTCCGTCGGCAAGGAATTGCGCATGCCGGTGGCCCATGGTGACGGGCGTTACGTCGCCGACGAGGCCACTCTCGACATGCTGGAGCGGGATGGCCGCGTGGTTTTCCGCTATGTGGGCGGGAATCCGAATGGGGCGATGCGCGACATCGCCGGGATCCGCAACGCGGAAGGCAATGTGGTCGGGATGATGCCGCACCCCGAGCGCGTCGTCGAGCCGATCCTCGGCTCCACCGACGGACTCGCGATGTTCGCACTGGCGGGCATTCCCGCCGGCGTTTCCTGAGGAGGCGCTCCACCATGCGCAAGCTGCTGTCCGTTGCCATCGTCACCCTGGTCCTGGGGCCGAGCCTCGCGCTCGCGCAGGATCCAACCCCCGCGCCCGTGCCGGCTCCGGTGGCCGCGCCCGCGCCCGACCCGACGCCGGCCCCGCCGCCGGTCGCGATGATCCGCCCCGGCATGACGGAAGCCGACGTCCGGGCCTCGTGGGGCGATCCGGCGATCGTGAAGCATGCCAACGAGTGGACCTACCTCTTCTATCGGAATTACGAGGAGCATCGCGTCGGTTGGCTCGACGTGGTCTTCCTTCAGAACGGCCAGGTGGTCGACTGCATCCATCGTGGCAGCGGCCGCGGCTACGCCGGCCAGAGCAGCTCGCCCCCCGATCGCGTCCCCGGCCCGACCCTTCCGGCCGAAGCGGACAGCACCGCCGGCGCCGTGACCGGCGTCCGCGTCCATAACTGATCGGACGGGAATGAGCGCCCGCGCGCAGCCCGGCGATCCCGCGATCACCGGTGACCTGGTGCGCGCGCATGGACTCAACGAGCGCGAGTACCAGGCGCTCCAAGAGGTCCTGGGCGGACGCGAGCCTACCTTCTGCGAGCTGGGCATATTCTCGGCGCTCTGGAGCGAGCACTGCTCCTACAAGCACAGCAAGCCGATCCTCAAGACGCTCCCGACCACGGGGCCGCAGGTCGTGCAGGGGCCCGGCGAGAATGCCGGCGTGGTGCGAATCGGTGACGGCTGGGCGATCTGCTTCAAGATGGAGTCGCACAATCATCCGTCGGCCGTCGAGCCCTACCAGGGCGCCGCGACCGGCGTCGGCGGAATCCTGCGCGACATCTTCACCATGGGCGCCCGCCCCATCGCATTGCTCGACTCGCTCCGTTTCGGACCGCTCGACAGTCCCCGCCAGCGTTATCTCTTCGGCGGCGTAGTGAAGGGTATCGGCGATTACGGTAACTGCGTCGGCGTGCCGACGGTCGCCGGCGACGTCGCCTTCGAGCCCGAGTACGAAGGCAACTGCCTCGTCAACGCGATGTGCGTCGGCCTGCTGCGCGAAGCGGACCTGATGCTCGCCGTCGCGGCCGGCCCCGGCAATCCTATCATCTGCGTCGGCTCCCGTACCGGTCGCGACGGCATCCACGGCGCGGCGTTCGCTTCCGAAGAGCTGTCGGCCAAGAGCCAGGCGAAGCGCCCGCAGGTCCAGATCGGCGACCCCTTCACCGAGAAGCTGCTGGTGGAGGCCTCGCTCGAGCTGATCGCCTCGGGACACATCGTTGCCCTCCAGGACATGGGCGCCGCGGGTCTGACCTCCAGCTCGGCGGAAATGGCGGCACGCGGCGGCGTCGGCGTCGAGATCGACGCCCAGAAGGTGCCGATGCGCGAAGCGGGAATGACGCCGTACGAGGTGCTGCTCTCCGAGTCGCAGGAGCGGATGCTCGTCGTCGCCATAAGGGGCCGCGAACAGCAGGTTCTGGACATCGCGCGGAAATGGGAGCTGGAGACCGCCGTGATCGGTCACGTCACCGACGACGGGCTCTATCGCGTGATGTGGGGCAAGGAGTGTGTCGCGGAGATTCCCGGACAGCAGCTCGTCGAAGGGGTGCCGATGTACGCCCCGGAAGCTCGCGAGTCGGAGGAAGCAAAGGCCCGCCGCACGCGCCCCACCTCCCTGCTTCCCAAGCGCGACCTGGACGACGCCCTCGACGAGCTTCTCGACCGCCCGGTGATCGCCTCGAAGCGCTGGGTCACCGAGCAGTACGATCAGAGCGTGCAGGCCTCCACCGTCCAGGGGCCCGGCGGCGACGCTGCGGTCATCCGGATCCGGGGCACCTCGTTAGGCGTCGCGGTCACCGCGGGCTGCCCCGCCCGGTACGTCTGGCTCGATCCCTACGAAGGCGGCAAGGCAGCGGTGGCCGAGGCGGCGCGCAACATCGCCGTGACCGGGGCGAAGCCGCTGGCGGTGACCAATTGCCTCAACTTCGGCAATCCCGACAAGCCGGAAATCTTCTACCAGTTCCGCGAGGCCTGCCGCGGCATGGCCGAGGCCTGCCGGGCGCTGGGAACGCCGATCACCGGCGGCAACGTATCGCTCTACAACGAGAGCCCCTCCGGCCCGGTGATGCCGACGCCGATGATCGGCATGGTCGGCCTTCTGAGCGATGTGTCGCGGCACGTCACCATCGCCTTCAAGCAAGCGGGCGACTGCATCGCGATTCTGGGCGACACCCGGGGCGTGCTGGGCGGCTCCCAGTACCTGACTTTGGTGACGGGCGAGACCTTCGGCGCCCCGCCCCACGTCGATCTCGCCGCCGAGCATGCGCTCTGCGAAGCGCTGGTGGACGCGGCGGCCGAAGGGGTGCTCGTGTCCGCGCACGACGTCTCCGACGGCGGGCTGGCCATCGCCTTGATCGAATCCGGCATGGCCGGCGAGCCGATGCACGGCTTCGACGTCGACCTGGCGCCCTACGCGCCGGGCCTGAGACCTGCCGCGCTGCTCTTCGGCGAGGACCAGGGTCGCGCGGTCATCAGCTTCAGCCCGTCGAATCAGGCTACGGTCGAGGCTGTTGCGAGGCGGCACGGCGTGCCCTGCCATGTCGTCGGCAAGGTCGGACATCCCAACGGAACGGTTCGGATCGCAGCCGGTGAACGGGCCATCGAGCGGCGGCTGATCGGCACGCTCGCCCAGATCGCGGAGGACGCGATACCGCGCCGGATGGGCGTGACCACCATCGCGGCGGCGGGAGACTAGCGCCATGTGCGGCATCTTCGGCATCTCCAATCATCCCGAGGCGGCGCGGCTCACCTACCTCGGCCTCTACTCGCTCCAGCACCGGGGGCAGGAAGCGGCGGGGATCGTCGCCGTGGACGAGCAAGGGGTCGCGCGGGTTCATAAGGGGAGCGGCCTCGTCAGCGACGTCTTCAACGAGGACGTGATTCGTGCCTTCGAGGGCACCACCGCGATCGGCCACACTCGCTACAGCACCGCCGGCGGCAGCGCCGAGGTCAACACCCAGCCCTTCCTGGTCCGGTACCGCGAGGGAACGCTCGCCATCGCCCACAACGGCAACCTGACCAATGCCGCGGCGCTGCGCCGCGACCTGATCTCGTCAGGCAGCCTGCTCCAGTCCACCGCCGACACCGAGGCGCTCATCCACCTGATCGCGCGCTCGACGCAGACCTCTCCGGAAGACCAGATCCGTGAGGCAGTCTCGCGCGCCGAGGGCGCCTTCTCGCTGCTGATGACCGTCAACGACGTGATGTACGCGCTGGTCGATCCGCGCGGCTTCCGCCCGCTGATGCTGGGCCGCGTGGACGATGCGATCGTGGCCGCGTCGGAGAGCTGCGCGCTGGATATCGTCGGGGCACGCCAGGTCTGCCAGCTCGAGCCCGGAAGCTTCGTGCGGATCAGCCGCGGCAAGGTCGAGGACCTCGAGCCGCTGGCCCGGCTGGAGAGCCGGCGCTGCGCCTTCGAGCTGGTCTACTTCTCGCGGCCCGACAGCGTGGTCTTCGGTGAAAGCGTGAACCAGTTCCGGCTCAATCTTGGCCGCCGCCTCGCCGAGGAGCACCCGGCTCCCGGCGCCGATTGCGTCTTCTCGGTGCCCGACTCCTCGAACGCCGCCGCGCTGGGCTTCTCGCACGCGAGCGGCATCCCCTTCGAGCACGGCCTGATCCGCAATCACTACGTCGGCCGCACCTTCATCCATCCGGTGCAATCGGGCCGCGATGCCAAGGTGAAGATCAAGTACAACGCGGTGCGCGAGATCATCTCCGGCAAGCGCGTCGTGGTGGTGGACGACTCGATCGTCCGCGGCACCACCAGCCGCGGCCTGGTCCGGATGATCCGCGACGCCGGGGCCCGCGAAGTGCACTTCCGGGTGGCATCGCCGCCGATCACCGGACCCTGCTACTACGGCATCGACACTCCGACCCGCGAAGAGCTGATCGCCGCGACCCACTCGGTGGACGAGATCCGCCGCTTTCTCGACGTCGATTCGTTAGGCTACCTGTCGCTCGACGGCATGCTGGGCGCCAGCGCGATGTCGCCGGAGCGCTTCTGCTCCGCCTGCTGGTCGGGACGCTACCCCACCGAGATTCCCGCCGAGGCGACGACGTCCGGATTCGTCGCCGAGACCGCCTAGACCATGCCGCGGCACGTCTACTTCTTCGGCGGCGGACACGCCGATGGGACCGCCGCGATGAAGCCGACCCTCGGCGGCAAGGGCGCCGGTCTCGCCGAAATGACCAACCTCGGCGTGCCCGTCCCTCCCGGCTTCACCATCTCGGCCGACCTCTGCATCGAATACATCAAGACCCGCACCTACCCGCTGGCGCTGAAAGATGAAGTCCAGACCCACCTCCAGCGGGTCGAAGAGCTGTGCCACCGGGTCTTTGGCGATCCGAAGAATCCGCTGCTGGTTTCGGTGCGGTCCGGCGCCGCGGTATCGATGCCGGGGATGATGGACACCATCCTCAACCTCGGCATCAACGACGCCGTCGCCGAGCGTATCGCCGAAGAATCGGGGAACCCGACCTTCGCCTACGACGCCTACCGCCGCTTCGTGCAGATGTACGGCGACGTGGTGATCGGCCTGAAGGGCGCGCGCAGTCCTTTCGAGGAGCTGCTCCACGCCAGGAAGAAGGCCCGCGGCGTCACCCGCGACATCGACCTTCCTCCAGACGATCTGAAGGAGCTGGTCGGCGACTTCAAGACCGCGATCCGCCGGTACAGCGGCAACGACTTCCCTGAAGATCCGCACCAGCAGCTCTGGGGTGCGATCGAGGCGGTCTGGCGCTCGTGGCTCGGTGACAGGGCGGTCTCCTACCGGCTGCTCAACGGCATTCCCGAGACGATGGGCACCGCGGTGAACGTCGTCGCGATGGTCTTCGGCAACCTGGGCGAGGATTCCGGGACCGGCGTCGCTTTCACCCGCAATCCGTCGACCGGCGAGCGGGAATTCTTCGGCGAGTTCCTGGTCAACGCCCAGGGCGAGGACGTCGTCGCGGGAATCCGGACTCCCGAGCCGATCGCGAAAATGGCGGAGCGGCTGCCGGCGGCTTACACCCAGCTGCTGGAGACGAAGAACCGGCTCGAGCGCCACTACGCCGACATGCAGGACCTCGAATTCACCGTCGAGCGCGGCAAGCTGTATCTACTCCAGACGCGCAGCGGCAAACGCTCCGGCGGGGCCGCGGTCCGGATGTCGGTCGACATGGTCGCCGAGGGGCTGATCACCGACGAGGAGGCCCTGCTCCGCGTCAGTCCCGAGGCGGTCGAGCAGATGCTACATCCGACCGTGGATCCCAGCGCGCCGGTTACCGTCGTGGTGAAGGGACTGCCTGCATCACCGGGCGCCGCGGCGGGACAAGTCGTCTTCGATGCCGCGGAGGCCGAGAGTTGGGCCGCCGAGGGGAAGAGCGTCATTCTGGTTCGCCCCGAGACGTCGCCCGAAGACATTCGCGGCATGGCGGCGGCGAAAGGGATTCTCACCGCGCGGGGCGGAATGACGTCCCATGCGGCGGTGGTGGCGCGCGGAATGGGCAAGTGCTGCGTCGTCGGGGCCGCCGAGCTCGAGGTCGATCCGGCGGCAGGGTCGATGCGCTCCGACGGGCGCACGTTCTCACGCGGCGACTGGATCACCCTCGACGGCTCGACCGGCCGCGTGATCGCGGGACAGGTGCCGCTGGTAAGTCCCACCATGGGCGATCACTTCGAGCGCTTCATGCGCTGGACCGACCGCTACCGCCGGCTCCGCGTGCGCGCCAATGCCGATACGCCGGCCGATGCCCGCCGGGCCCGCGGCTTCGGCGCCGAGGGGATCGGCCTCTGCCGCACCGAGCACATGTTCTTCGAGGAAGGCCGGATCGACTGGATCCGCAAGATGATCCTCGCCAAGGATGCCCCCGGGCGGCGGCGCGCGCTCGCGAAGTTGTTACCGATGCAGCAGGAGGATTTCGAGGGAATCTTCGAGGCGATGGACGGGTTGCCGGTGACGATCCGGCTCCTCGATCCCCCGCTCCACGAGTTTCTGCCGCACGAGCCGGAGGCAATCGCCACGCTGGCGAAGGACATGGGCGTCTCCGCCAAGCGTCTCGAGGCGCAGGTCGAGGTGCTGCGGGAGAGCAACCCGATGCTCGGCCACCGCGGCTGCCGGTTGGGAATCAGTCATCCCGAGATCACCGAGATGCAGGCGCGGGCCATTTTCGAGGCCGCGGTCGCGGTGGCGAAGCGAGGTATCAAGCCGGTGCCTGAAGTGATGATTCCACTGGTCGCCGATGCCGCCGAGTATCGCAACCAGGCCGAGATCGTCCGGCGAGTGGCGTCTGAAGTATTTCTCAAGGCGCGCACCGAAGTCAGTTTTCTCGTGGGCACCATGATCGAGCTGCCGCGGGCCTGCCTGACCGCCGACGAGATCGCCGAGGACGCCGAGTTCTTCTCCTACGGCACCAACGACCTGACCCAGACCACGTTCGGTCTGTCGCGGGACGACTCGGGCCGCTTTCTGCCGATGTACGTGGACAACAAGATTCTCGCCAACGATCCCTTCCGGATACTGGACCAGAAGGGTGTCGGCAGGCTGATGACCATCGGCATCGAGCTGGGACGGAAGACGCGCAAGGATCTCAAGGTGGGGATCTGCGGCGAGCACGGCGGCGAGCCGTCGAGCGTCGCCTTCTGCCATGCGGCGGGGATGACCTACGTCTCCTGCTCACCCTTCCGGGTGCCGATCGCGCGGCTCGCGGCGGCCCAGGCCGCGCTCAAAGAGCGCGGCCTCGTGGACCACACCGCGGCGAGCGTCTAGCTGAAGCCTAACGGCTGGGGCCAGCCATCATGCTGGCGCCGAACGCGCCCAGCCCTGAGAGCACGCAGAGAATGATGAGGAAGTGGATGATCGCCGCCGTCCAGGCGGATGCCTTGCTGGTCTTGCCCATCACCATCACGCCCACCGCGATGATCACCAGCGCCCAGATCTGCAGCGGCCCGATTCCCGCCAGGAAGAAGCGCGTGAAGTAACCCACCTGCGCGTCGGCCGGCAGCGCGAGATCCGCGCCCAGCGAGACGAACATGTCGGCGGGGCCGGTGATGCTGGCCACGCCGCGGTTCATCAGCACCGCCACGGTGATCGCCTGCTGGATCAGGATCGGCGGAAAGCTGAAGAAAACCACCGACATCATCTTTTTGAAGCTGGTATCGCCGCCCATCGCGGAGGCGAGGGCCCAGAGAATCAGGGCCGAGATCAGGACCAGCACCAGGACGCCGACGGGCGTCAGCACCAGTCCGATGATCGCGCGGACCATCGTATCCGGCGGCGCCGGCCGCCCGGCCCGCTCCGAGATGATCTGGCCGACCCGCTGCTGGAAGGGGCGCTGGAACCAGCTGATGATCATCGAGATGACGCTGACGATGATCCACGGACCCCAGATCGTCGGCCGGTGCTGGAGCTCGCCGAAGACCGCGCCCGGGCTGAACAGCACCCGGCCCATGCGGGAGAGGTCGGAGATCACAGGGGTCTCGGCTGGAGGCGTGGCGGCGGCGGCGGCGTCGGACATGGCAATCCCAGGGTTTGAGGACGGACGAACTTACATGTCAGTCGATGCAGTCGCCAACACTGCAAGTGTGCAGTTGCCACAGTAGTGCACCGTCGCCACCGTCGCCACAGAAAAACAAACGCCCAATCGCCTTACTGCGGCGACTGGGCGACTGTGAACTGGTGAAGATGGAGGCGCGGGGAATCGAACCCCGGTCCGAGCACCGATCCGCGACCGCTTCTACGTGCGTAGCCTGCGTTTCAGGAAGTCAGTTCGCGCCGGTACTCAGGCGACCTTCACGAACCCAAGCCCCGAGAAGATTCTCGCCACGTACGCCGAGGCGCCGTACGCAGCCAGCCCGACTTTTCGATACCCTGGCGTCGCCTCAGGCGGGCTCCATCCAGGGCAGGTGCGCAAAGCTTTTTAAGGCTTTACGCAGCCAGCGCGAAATCCGCGTTGGCAGTTGAGACGTTCCCGAGTGTTTAACGAGGTTCCCGAGGACCTCGGCACGCGACTATCGCACCACGACACCCGTCGAATCCAGGACGCCCCCGGCACGACTGGAATCAGGTGGGAGAATCAGAATCACCAGGAAGCTAACCGGCTCGGGCTGGGCTGGCCACGACCTGGTTGCGGCCGCCGCGCTTGGCCTGATACAAGGCGGCATCCGCCGCGCCCATCAGGTTTTCGACTACGGGTATCGGGGTGGGATATGAGGCGACGCCGACCGAGATCGTTATGATTCGCTCCGCCCCCGCATGGCGGAAGGGGGAACCCGCTACGGAAGTGCGCAACCGCTCGGCGACCTCGGCCCCGGTGGCCTGGTCGGCGCCCGGCAGCCAGATGGCGAATTCCTCGCCACCGATGCGCGCCGCCGTGTCCCGCGGACGCAGCGTCTGCCGCAGAATACGCGAGACGTGTTTGAGCGCCGCGTCCCCCACCTGGTGGCCGAAATCATCGTTGACGGCTTTGAAGTGGTCGATGTCCACGACGATCAGCGATGCCCGCTCGCTGGTCCCGCTGCGCGCCTGCGCCTTGCCCAGGGAGCGCCGGTTCGCCAGCCCGGTGAGCTCGTCGGTCTCCGCGCGCCGCGCCGCGGCCGTCGCGAGATAGGCCGGAACCAGCACACCGATGAACTTTCGCGCTTCTTCCGAGATCAGGCTGATGGCCTCGCGTGATCCAATCGCCGGCTCGCCAAACGCGACGATGGCGCCGTAGACCGACCCGCCCTGCGCGATCGGCACCGCGATGCCGCCCCCGGTCTCGCGCCGGCGATCGCCGCGGTTGATGGCGATCACCTTTTCGTCCTTGGGACCCACCACCGGCAATCCGTCGGTGAGCGCCCGGCCGGCCTGCGAGTCGAGCGGCACGTCGACACCCATCAGGCGCGCGTCGAGGCCGCCCGCGACGGCCGCGATCTGCGCCGCCGCGCCCGGCCGCTCGCGCATCACCAACGCACAGGGGAGCGAGACCAGCGCGGCGCAGCGCTCCAGCAGCACGAACGCGACCGGCTCGAAAGTCGATTCGGCCGAAACGTGGGCAGCGATGTAACTGGCGGTATCGGAAACGACGAGATCGTCGGGCAGCGGCGGAATCAGCTGGGGCGCACCTCGGCGAGGCGCGCCGCGCCGCCCGGCAAAAAAGCCGGCCGCCCCGCCGGCGACCAGCCCGAAGAGAAGCAGCATGACGGAGGTCAGGCCGATACGAGCGCTCCTTCGGTGCGGCCCAGGTATTCGGCGAAGAGCGATTCGACGTCGGCGAGGCTCTCGACATGCTGAAGCCGGCCGCGCAGCTCGGCGCTTCCCGGCATCCCGCGGGTGTACCACCCCAGGTGCTTGCGGAATTCGCGCGCGACGTGGGGCGAGTCGCCTTCGATCGACAGCGTGAGCCGCGCATGCGTCAACGCCGCGGCCAGCTTCTCGCTCATCTCCGGCTCGGCGGGCATCGGCCGGCCATCCAGCAGCGCGCGCGTCCGGCCGAAGATCCAGGGATTGCCGAAGGAGCCGCGCGCGATCATCGCGCCGGCACAGCCGGTGTGGGCGCGCATCCGAATGACGTCGTCGGGCGTGGTGAGGTCGCCGTTGCCGATGACCGGAATGTCGAGGGCTTCGACCACCCGGGCGATCTCGTCCCAGTTGGCCTGGCCCGAGAACATCTGGGTGCGGCTGCGGGCGTGCAGCGTCAGCGCCTTCGCGCCGGCATCCTGGCAGCGCAGCGCGATGCTGACCGGGTCGCGCGACGTCTCGTCCCAACCGGAGCGGATCTTCACGGTCAGCGGCAGCGGCGTCGCGGCAACGCAGGCGCGGATGATCGATTGCACCAGGTCGAGATCGCGCAGACAGCCGGAGCCGCCATTGCGCTTCACGACCTTCTTCACCGGGCAGCCGAAGTTGATATCGACAAATTCGGGCGCGAAGTGTTCGCTGACCAGCGCCGCCGCCTCGGCCATGCCGGCTGGATCGGAGCCGAAGATCTGGATGCCGATCGGGCGCTCTTCCTGGTTGAACGCCGCCATCTCCATGGTGCGGTCGCTCCCCCGCCGCAGCCCCTCGGCCGAGAGGAACTCGGACACCACCACGTCGGCGCCGTACCGCCGGCACAGCAGCCGGTAGGGACGTTCCGACACCCCCGCCATCGGGGCGAGATAGAGCGGGAATTCATGCCCGCCGGTGGCATACGGGAAATGCATGAGGAAACCTACCGGGCGCCGGAAGGTCGGGCAACGTCCGTTTGACCCAATGATGGCGCGACCATTAGCTTGTGCGCCATGCTGCTGCGCGAATTCTTCACCGACGACGCCGTCTCCCTCGATCTTCAAGGCACCACCAAGGAAGAGATCCTGCACGAGCTCGTCGCCCTGCTTCACCTCGACAAGAAGGCTGAGGAGACGCTGGTGAAGAAGCTGCTGAGCCGCGAGGAACTGGGGTCAACGGGCATCGAGCGCGGCTTCGCGATTCCGCACTCGCGCGCGCTGGTGGTCAACAAGCTGAGAGTGGCGTTCGGGCGGAAATCGGCGGGCGTGGACTACAAGTCGATCGACGGCAAGCCGGCGCAATTTTTCTTCCTCATCGTCGCCCCGCCCCTCGAGGTCTCGAATCAGTACCTGCCGGTCCTCGGCAAGATCGCCCAGTTCGCCAAGGAGCCCGACGTGCCGAAACGGCTGCTGGAAATGAAAGAGCCTGCGGAATTCCTGAAGCTCATTGAAGAGAAGGGCGTCTGACCGCTATTCCCACTCGATCGTCGCGGGTGGTTTCGAGCTGACGTCGTAGACTACGCGATTCACCCCCGTCACTTCATTCGTAATCCTCGTCGCAATTCTGCCTAACACTTCATGCGGAAACGGAAACCAGTCGGCGGTCATCCCATCGAGGCTGGTCACCGCGCGTAGCGCCACGACGTTCGCATACGTTCGGAAGTCGCCCATCACACCGACCGACCGCACCGGCAGCAGCACCGCGAAGGCCTGCCAGATCTGGTCGTACAATCCCGCTTCGCGAATTTCTTCGAGGTAAATCGCGTCGGCTTTCTGGAGCGTGGCGACCCGTTCCCTGTCGACCGGACCGAGGATCCGCACCGCGAGCCCCGGCCCCGGGAACGGATGCCGGCGGACGATGTCTTCCGGCAGGCCCAGCTCGCGTCCCACCTGGCGCACTTCGTCCTTGAAGAGCTCCCGCAGCGGCTCGGTCAGC
>DASXPG010000225.1:0-32214 GCA_036493755.1 Gemmatimonadales bacterium | reverse complement strand
CGCTCACCGGGAAGCAGTGGCCGGGTAGCCTGAAGGGCAGCCTGGGCCAGCCGAGCCTGGGCGGCGACGTCGCCTGATGGAAGATCGGGGGCGACCAATGGTGCGCCGGGCGGCGCATTCGGCGCGCGCGCGACGCGAATGATCGCGCCGGCGGCGGCTACGGCTCCGAGAAAGAAAAGTGCGCGACGCTCATCACGGGAGAACATGCGCCAAAAATCGGGCGTCGGGCGTCGTGCGTCGTAGGTCGGAAAACGCGGAACGGGGCGTTTCTTTGCCGTTCCGACTCACGACGAACCGTCTTATCGGACCAGCGCCACCGCAACCATTCCGGCATTGGCCAGCGACCGCGGCGACACCTTGTCGGGCGTATCCTGGGTCGTGTGCCAGTAGGCGTAGTTGTCGTTGCAGCAATCGATCACGTCCACGATCCGCAGTCCGGCCGCCTGGAGCGGGATGTGATCGTCGGTGATGCCGGGAACGGTGCGATCGCGGAAGACGCGATCGAGCCCCAGCTCACTCGCCTTCCCCCACACCCGCTGCACCACTTCGGGCGCATTCTGGACCGAGTTCGCTTCCTGGGGGAACGACTGGTCGTAGTCGCCGATCATATCCCACAGCACGGCGAAGAGCGGCCGGTAACCGGTGGGCATGTGCGCCGCGAAGTAGCGCGCCCCGATGCAATTGTCGGGATAGTCATCCTCGAAATTGCCGTAGTCCTCGCCGTCCACAAAGAGGAGATCCACGCCGAGGGCGGGGGGCTGTTTCTTCAATTCGTCGGCGACACCAAGCAGCATGGCGGTCGACGACGCGCCATCCTCCGCGCCCGGTACCGGGTCATTCCGCTTCGATACATCGGGATCCTGCGTCGCATGCGGCTTGGTGTCCCAGTGCGACACGTAGAGCACCCGGTTGGGATCGGCCGGCTTGAAGCGCGCGAAAATATTGCGCAGGTGCAGCGAGTCGCCGGTCTTCGTGACGTGCACCCATTCCTGCACGATGACGGTGTCGGCCCGCTGGCGCAGCTGCGCGACCAGCCAGTCGCCGATGACGCGATGGGGCGCCGTATTGGGAATCCGCGGCCCCGCGGCCACCTGGAATTCGACCCAGCGATGCGCCTGGTTGCCGTCGAATTGCTGGGCCTGGGTCGCGGAGCCCTTGCAGGCCGACGCGGCGATCACCGCGGCCATCGCGACGCGCCGGATCATCGGACCTGCCCGGCGTTGAAGATCAGCCGCGCGCTCGCCGTCAGCGTGAACTGCGAGAAGGCGCGATTCAGGTGCCGGTCGTCGGTGAGCACATACCCGATGGCCAGGCCGGCCACGACGCTGGGGGGAAGGTCGGTGTCCATGGTCAGATTGTACTCGGTCTGGTGTGAGTCCGCGATTGGGGTGCAACTCGCGATGCCGGCCACTTGCACGCACATGGCGTTGATGGACGACTGGTAGCGGAGACTGGTGCGTATATCCGATTTGATGGGCAAGTACTGCTGCGGCGGCTTGAAGGCGAAGGTGACGTCCGCCGAAGTGCTCTTTCGATCGCCCCGCGTGAAGTTGCCGGTCTGCTCGGCATTGGACAGGTCATTGGTGATCGACACCGACGTCGTGATTCGGGGCGCCCAGCTTACCGACACCGACAACGGCTTGCTGGTGGTGCTCTGGGTGGCGCGCAGACCGAGATCCTCCGCGGCATCGATGGCCGGTGTCACGTTGGAGGACGAGCGGAGAGTATAGCCGCCGCTGGCGCTCACCGACGAGATGATCTTGTGGATGAAGCCCGATCGCGGCGTCCAGAGCCAACGGGCACTCACATTCGGCCAGTCGGTCTCGGCAACGGTTTGCGGCTGAAGGGCCGTGCCGCGGACGTACCAGGTCAGTGACGTCCGCTCGGCGAAGGCGCTGGTTACCGACACGCTGAGTGGAAGACGGAGCGAGAATGCGGCCCGATCCTGCACCTGCTCGGACGCGCTGGTTGGCAAAATGCCGTTCTGGACAAGAAGCCCCGAACGTCCTCCCAATCCCAATATGTAGCCGGCCCCAGGATCGAATCCGGGCTGACTGAAGAGTGAGCGCCGATCGATGTGGCGCCCGATGTCGATCTGCGCGAGCCGATCGAGAACGTTCAGAATGCCGGCCGAGTCCCCGAAGACCAGCCGCATCAACCGGCTGGGGTCCACGGTAGCGCTCAGGTCGACGGAGCTGCCGGCCGTGAATGTCGTCGGCAGCCGGAATCCGCCGGCGGTGTCGCCGACGGTGCGCTCCGGCGCGGGCGCCGTGGGATCGCGGCTCAGCGCAAAATCGCTGGTCCAGGCGAAGCGGGGCCGGATCCACGTCGCTACCGGCGGCTGCCAGGAGAGCCTCGTGGTGACGGTGCGCTGGCGTACGAATCCCATGCCGACGCCGAAGAGTTTCTGCGACGAATTGCGGGTAATGAGGCCGACGCTGGTGGAGTCGCCGTAATTCTTGAGATCGCGGTCCCACGATGCCGAAGCGCCGAGGGTCATCGAGCCGAAGGGCCGCAGCTCGAGACCCGCCGTGGTGCGCAGCACGCTGGTCAGCGACTGGACCGGCAGCGCGGAATCCAGCGGCGTGAGGATCGGCACCCGGAAACTGGCGCGGTCCGCGCTGGACTGCGCGAGGTCGGCGCTGAGCGAGATGCTCGCCGGCGACAAGCGCAGCCGGCCCTCCTCGAGTCCCTGCACCATCTGGCTTTTTCGCATGAAGCCGGGAAGGCCGCGCAGCATATTTCGAAGAAACGCCGGCAGGTACGGCATCCCGATCGCCTTGGGCGACACGTTATAGTCGGTGCGCAGGTCGCTGACGTGGCTCGACGACGTCGACAGCGAGGAGGTGGCGCTGCCGCTCGACCCGACGGCCGAGAACCCGAGGTCGTCGGTCAGCGCCTTCTGCCACCAGCGGGTACCGCGCCGACTTCGTCGGACCGAAAGGGACCAGGCGAGGTTGCGGGTCGCCGGCTGCCTGAGGTCGGGCAATCCGGAAGCGAGAACATCGGTGCCTTCCAGGAAGAACGGCTCATCCGATGAGCGGTCGAGCCGGATCGACAACGGCACGGTCAGTCCCAGCCGCTCCAGTCCGAAGCGGTCGAGCCGGAAGTTGGATGCGAGCGAGAGCTGGTCCGAGGCGCTGTAGGTCGGCGCATCGCCGAGCTGGCGGAAATTGCCGTCGCGCCGGCTGGCACTGATGTTGACATCGAAGAGATCGGCGGCGTTGATCGCCAGGTTCACTGCTCCGGCGTAACCGGGATCGTTGACCACATTGCTCAGCCGGATGTCGTCCACCCACAGCTCGGCGCTGTCGGTCGAGAGGCCGCTGTCGCGGATGATCCCCACGGCCAGCTCCTGCACCTTGGTCAGGTTGGGCGGCGAGATCGACGGATCGCAGATCTGGACGACGTATGGCCCGTTGCTCGCCGCGTAGGCCATGGTGTCGGTTCCGCAGGTGGCCCTGGCGTTGCGCGGGCTGCCCCGCAGAAATGCCTGCTCGACCTGTGCCCGCAGCGCCGTCCATTGGTTGAAGTCCACCACCGTCTCGGGGAGCCAGCCCGCCGTCCCGATATTCTGCCGGTACATGTAGAAGTTGTTCTGGTCCTGCCCGACCTTGATGTAGAACTCCAGGTCCTTGTTGTCCCACCCCCGCGACCCAGGGCGACCCCGGGCCCATACCCGCAGCTGCCGGTAGCCGAGAAAATTCCGGTCACCCTCGGGGAACCGGTAATAGGCCTCGGCCCGCTCGCCGGCGCGCACGTCGTTGCCGACGATCCGCAGCGCATGCTCGTTGATCTGCACCGCGCCGGCCCCGGTGATCGTTCCGCTGATCTGCTGCCCTTCGTCCGTCACCCCCGGCGGCGGCGTGTAGCCGAGGTCGGTGGAGTCGTCGGTTGAGATGACCGACGCGATCACCTCGCCGTGCGGCTGGCCGATCTGGCCGCCGAGGCCGGCGATCGGCGTACCAGCGCGCTTCACCCACGGCGCGCCGACCAGCTTCATCCGCGCCAGAGCGAAGAAGAGCGTGGACTCGGGCGCCACCGTCTCGGGCGCGATGAATGTCATCCGCATCGCCTTGATCTGCCGGAAGTCGGGGGTGCCGACCTGCACGGTGTCGGAGCGGAAGGGGATGCGGTAGAGCTTCCAGGAGCCGACGCCGGCGACGGTGCCACCGGTACGGATGAGGTAACGCGGGTCGCCGAACTTGAAGACGTAGCGGAAATGCGATTCGTTGAACGACGAGACCAGAGTGTCGAGGTGCTGGTCATTGTCGAGGTCCTCGCTGTTCACCACACCGTTGTGCCGGGTACAGTGCCGCTGCGTGCTGCCCCAGCTGTAGATATGCAACTGGCTGGCGAGCACCGACCGGCACAGCGGCATCTTGTGGACCATCGTCCCCGACCCCATGTCGAGGATGCTGTCGGCAACGTCACCCAGGATGCCGTTGTCGTTGATCTGCGCGTTGAAGGAACCGGTCAAAGTATCGCGCTCGGTGTCGAGGTGTCCCCGTCCCGAGCGCCTGCGGCCGAAGTAGGTCGTGTCGGCGCCGGTGACGCTGAAGCGCGTCGGTTGGAAATCCACCGCGTCTTCATAGACCGTTCCGAAATCGAAGACGATCGACGCGCCGGCGCTGCTCGCCTTGTGGACGTCGTACTCGAGCACCCAGAACTCCAGGTATTCGGTGCGGGATAGATCGACGCCGGTCGCGGAAAGGGGCTGGGTGATCGACCGCCACCTGGGGCCATCGGTGTGCGGCACCAGCCAGTGGGCCCGGCCCAGGGTGTCCTGAAGACCGCCGATAGTATCGGGGTGCAGCGCCATCCACATCAGCGTCTCGTAGTTGAGCCCGGTGCCCTGGAGCAGGATCGTGGGATCGATTTGCTGGGAGGTGAGCTGGAGTGCACCGGTACCGGCCGAGTTGGGAATCAGGTTCTGCCAGGTCAGCGCCACCGCGTCGGTGTCGGCGAAACCGGCCGGATTTATCCCGGCTGCTGATGTCCCTCTCGGATTACTCGGCTGGCTGCCGTATTCCCACTGGTTCTCGCCCAGCGGTATGACGAGGCCGGCCTCTTCCTCGAAGGTCTCGACGTACGCGACGCCGACCTGGTTGGGCGACGGGCGGCTGGTCGCGATCTCGGCATCGAGCGTGACCAGCGATGGCACCTCGGTGTGCACGAAGGGCAGCGAATTGAGCACGCGCGTCAGGTGCGCCGGCTCGAAACGGAAGTTGCCCGTCATACCGGCGACGAGGTTGCTCGCCGGCTCGAATCCGAGCGGCGGGCGCGTGAAGGTGGTGCGCTGCGCCTGGTAGAGTGCCAGGCCGCTGATCGATCCGTGGTCGCCGAGATCGTACCGCGCCTGGAAGCCGTAGATGGACGTCGGCGCGATCCCGAAGGCCTGGTTTTCCTCGAACTGGACGCTCACCTGCGTGGGTTGCGGGAAGAGCGAATCGGGATTGAGGAAGGTGAGCTGTCCGACCTCATAGTTGATGGTGTAATCGATGTTACGCTGGAGCGTGCGGCCCCCGCCGCCGATCGTCACCCGCTCGCTGCCGGTGCGGATCTGGTAGCCGCCGAGGATGAGGCTGCCGCGGTTATCGCCGCCGCGCGCGTCGTAGTGCAATCCCACCTGCCAGAGCGGCGCCGGCCCCTGGGTGAGCAACAGGTAGCTCGGCGTGCGATAGAGCGAGTCGGTGCGGAACTGGGGCTGGAGGTGCGCGCTGTCCGCGAATGGCGTGAGGTTCGGAAGAATGACGAACAGCTCCTTCAGCGGCGCGCCATTGCCGGGATCGCGGCTGCGCGGGAAGAGCCGGTTGTACTGGTCGAACGTGGTCGCGTCGGTCGCCTGCGCGAGTCCCAGGAGCGAAAGAAAGGTCGGCGCGCCGGCGGCCGGCCGCTCCGATCCACCCACCAGGAGCTGCACACCCACCGACGCCCGCGTGATGTCATCGACCGCGCCGACGCGGTAGGCGTTGCGCATCTCGTAGAAGAAGGTGGGAACGTCGGGTCCGCTGCGCGGCGCGTAGATCAGCTCGAGTGTGTCGGTCCGTCCGGCGACAGCGGCGGCAGGAAAGGTGCCGATGGTATCACCCCTGGCGGTGATGTACGAAACGGCCAGGAAATCCTCCTGGTCGACGCGCGAGACCAGCGCAAACCAGAGCCCGGACGGATCGAGGTAGTAGTCGCGTCCCGGGGTCAGGGCCTCCCAGGCGATCGGACCGACGCGTTGCGCGCTGTCCTTCCGCCGCGCCACCGCCTGGATGCCGGTGAGATTGGTCGCCGTCACCGCCTGTCCGATGGTGCTGCGGTGGCGGTAGATGCGCACCTGGGTCACGCGGGTGCTGTCGGGTAATCCGGCGGTGTTGAAGTTCAGGATATCGAGCGCCGGGTAACCGGGCAGCGTGCGCGGGTTACGCACGAAGAAGAAGCGCTGGGGCTCGAAGTCTCGGTCGTTCAGCAGCCGGTCCACCGGCTGCACCGTCTGGCTGCCGACGGTGAAGACCTTGGCCTTGGCGACGTTGCCTTTCTGCTGCGCGAAGAGCGCGCCGAACTGGAGCGCGCCCACCTGCCCCGATGCGGCGACGCCGAAATTATTGGCGGGGATGCCGCCGGTGATGAATCGCGAGCGGGGCATCGCGAAGGTGATGTTCCCGACCTCGACGCGCCGCAGGACTTCGTCCTCGAGTCCCTGGTAGTAGACCTGGATGTTGTTCGATGCGTCGAATTCGCGCTGGGTGTCGTAGTCGACGTTCACGTGCACCCGCTCGCCGACCACCCCGCCGGTGCGGACGTTGAACTGGGGATCGATCCGCGGCGGGTTGAATCCGCCGCTGCAGCTGGAATCGAAAAGGGTCGCGTCGCTGGCGGTGCAGTGGAGATTCTTGCGCCGCTCGAACCGGGTCTCGATCAGCGCGTTGAGCTGGATTCCGAGATCAGCGTACTGGCGCAGCACCGACGTGCCCCGGCCCACGAACGGCTCGGCCTCCGCCGGCGGCAGCTCGGCGCCGCTGAACTGGCTGAGCCGCTGCACGATCCGGTCGTAGACGGTGGAGTCACCGGAGACATAGGCGACCCGCCGCGCCGACTCGGCCGCTTTCACATGTGCGAGGGTCGAGTCGGACCACCTCCGGGCCAGCTCCTCGGGCGTGCGCCTGGGGAACGCGAGGCGGCCGGCGCCGGCAAAGGCCGCCGGCGGCGTGAGCCGCAGGGTGTCGCTGCGCAGGCGCAGCGCCCGCAGACCGGGTATGGAATCCGGTTGCTGCGCGGCGAGCGCGCCCGCGCCGGCCAGCAACAGCGCGGCCAGGGCGCCGGCGAAGCGCCTCATTTTTCCCCGGGGCGGGGTATAATTGTGACCGAAGCCAAGTATCGTAGGATACGAGCGGGCGCGAGGCGCCTCAACCCCGACTAACGTTACTTTGTGAAGATTCTCAGCCGGTACCTGCTGCGGGAGCACGTCGGGCCGTTCACTTTTGCCCTCGGCGCGCTTACCGGCCTGCTCCTCCTCAACCAGGTGGCGCGGCGGTTCGGCGATCTCATTGGGAAGGGCCTCCCCTGGGGGGTGATCGCCTCGGTCTTCGGCCTTTCCATTCCTTTTATCCTCGCGAGGACCGTCCCGATGGCCTGCCTCGTCGCCGTCCTTCAGGCGTTCACCCGCCTGGGCCAGGATGCCGAGGTGACGGCCCTCAAGGCCAGCGGCATCAACCTCGGCCGGATGATGCGGCCGGTGCTGCTCGGTTTTTGCGTGGTGGCACTGGCCGAGTTCGCCTTCGTCGACCAGGTGCTGCCGCGCAGCAACCACCAGCTCAAGAATCTCCTCATCGACATCGAGCGGAAGAAGCCTTCGTTCGTGCTGCGCGAACAGGCGGTGAACGAAGTCGTCCCGCAGCAGCTCTTTCTCCGCGCCGGCCGGATCGATCCGGCCTCGGACAAGATGCGCGATGTGGTGATTTACGATCTCGGCAACGCGACGCGCCGCCGGACGATTTACGCCGACAGCGGCTTCATGCGGCTGAACGACGAGCGTACCGATCTCTACCTCACGCTGTTCGACGGTTACATCCACGACTACGACCGGACCCAGGCGGAGTCGTTCCGGCGGATTTTCTACCACACCGACCTGGTGCGCGTCGGCAACGTCGGCAACCGCCTCGAGCGCAGCGGTGACAACGATATCCGCAGCGACCGCGAGATGTCGCTGTGCGAGATGGAAGCGGCGGTGCGCGGCGAGCTGCGCCAGGGCGCGTCGCTCGTGATCCAGCGGCAGCGCGCCATCGAGAAGGATGCGCTGGCGCTGGTCGGCGTGAACCAGCCCAGGGGCGACACCGCGCGCCCGGTGCCGCGCACCTCGCTCACCGCGGTCTACTGCTCGCTCCTCAAGCACGTCAGCAAGAGCCTGGTGCCGCCCGAAGCCCACGCCGAGCCGGTGATGGGAAGGACGCGGCAGTTCCCGCCCCTCGCCCCGTCGGCGACGCGCCGGGACAGTATTCTGCGTGGGCCGATGCACATCGCGCCCGATCCCGCCGGTATCCAGCTGCGGGCGACGCTGGCGTCCATCGAGGCGCAGCGCCGCGCCTCGGCGCAGCGCGCGGCGAGCTATATGGTGGAGATCCACAAGAAGTACTCGCTCGCGGTGTCGTGCGTCGTCTTCGTGCTGATCGGCGCGCCCATCGCGCTGCGCTTTCCACGCGGCGGCATCGGGCTGGTAATCGGCGCCAGCGTGGCGATCTTCGGCTTCTACTACATCGGGCTGATCGGCGGCGAGTCGCTCGCCGACCGCGGCGTGATCACGCCCTTCTGGTCGATGTGGGCGCCCAACCTGCTGATGACCGCCATCGGCTCGATCCTCTTCCTCAGGCTGGGCTACGAGCGGGCCAGCGCCCGCGGCGGCATGTTCGGCGACTGGCTCCAGACCCGCCGGCGGCGCCGCGCGGCCAGACGGCTGGGCCGGTGAGAACCCATCCCTTCCGGCTGCTCGATGCCTACGTGTCGCGGGAATTCCTGCGGATCTTCGTGATCACGCTGCTGGGATTTCCGATTTTCACGGTGCTCATCCAGCTCACCGACAACATCGATCGCTACCTGTCGCGCAACATCCCGCCCAAGGCCATCGCCGAAGCCTACGCCTTCACCATGGTCGAACAGATCTTCTTCATTATCCCGGCGGCGGTGCTCTTCGCCACGGTCTTCTCGACCGGCGCGCTGTCGCGGCACTCGGAGATCACCGCGGCAAAGGCGTCGGGGATCTCGTTCCAGCGGATGATCGCCCCGGTCTTTGCCCTCGCGGCGCTGGCGGCGGTGTTCGCATTCACCGTGGGCGAGTGGGTGCCCTTCGCCAACCAGCGCCGGTCCGAGCTGCTGGGCGAGCGCGAGATTCATTCGCAGACCACGCGGACCAATTTCATCTACCGCGCCGACGGCGGACGGACCTATGCCATCGGCGAGCTGATCGCCCCGCAGAAGCGGATGCGCGACGTCCAGATCGAGCGTCAGGGAACGGGACCGGAGTTCCCCGGCTATTTCCTGAACGCGAACAGCGCCGTCTATACCACCAAGGGCTGGACGCTCCTGAACGGCGCGCTGCGGCTGTTCATGGGACCCGACCGCGAAATCGCCTTCACCTTCAACTCGATGCGCCAGCGGGCGCTGAACGAGCGGCCCGAGGATCTCCTCTCCGAACCCAAGGCGCCCGACCAGATGAACTACAACGAGCTGGGTCATTACGTGCAGACGCTGGAGCGCTCGGGGAGCGACGCCAACAAGCTGAAGGTCGAGCGGGCGCTCAAGATCGCGATTCCGGTGACGTGCATCGTCATCGCCCTCTTTGGCGCGCCACTGGGCGCGACCGGCAGCCGCAGCGGGCCGGCGTACGGCGTCGCCGTGAGCCTCGCGACCACGGTGGTGTTCCTGATGTCGGTGCAGATCGCCCGCGCGGTGGGATCGGGCGGGGTGTTGCCGCCACTGGTCGCGGCCTGGATACCGAATGCGGGGTTCGGATTAGCGGGGATCGTGCTGATGAGCAGGGCGAGGACGTAGCTTGACTGCTTGACTGCTTGACCGTTAGGCAAAGGCCCCGCTGATCCGGGGCCTTTGTTTTGTCAAGCAATCAAGCAGTCTAGCGGTCTAGCGCCCTAGAAGTTGTACCGCGCTCCCAGCAGCATCCTCCACCGCGAGGCGCTGATGTCCACGCGGCGCAGGTTGGCGAGCGAGGTCGCGAGGGTGTAGACGCCGCGGCCGGCGGCGGCGTTGTACCGGCTCAGGCTGAGCAGGTTGGTCTCTTCGAAGCTCGAGGTGGTAGAGATCTTGCCGCCCACGCCCAGCATCGAAAGCAGGTTAAAGACCTCGGCCGTCAGCTCGATCGACTGGCCATGGAAAGTCGAGATGCCCTTGGTCAGCTGGCCGTTCACCATGCTCTGCCACGGGTTCCGGCAGCTGGTGCGCTGCATGATCTTGCCGCGCTGAGAGGCCAGGCAGGGCTCGGCTTTGATGTACGCATTCAGCTGCGCGTAGGCCGCCGGATCCTGCGATCCCGCGGTGCAGGCGCCGGTCAACGGGCACATCTGGATGTCGTTCGCATTCAGCGGAACGTAGACCGGGTCCTGGCCGGAGTAGCCGTCGCCGTTGACGTCGTTGGCATAGACGTACGCGTACGGCGTGCCGGATCGGCCGAAGTACTCGAGCGAGCCGCGGAGCTTGAACGGCAGGTTGCCGGTGACCGAGAAGGTGACCCGGTTCGGGACGTCGAAGGCCGCGGGCCGCAGGTTGCGGTTGTCCAGCGTTCCGTCGAGCACGGCGAAGTTGAGGTTCGAGTTCGAGATGCTCGACGTCAGCGACATCAGGTCGTAGGCCCGGGCATAGGTATAGCCGCCGTTGAACTCCAGGCCGTTGCTGAAGCGCTTCTGCAAGCCGATGGTGAACTGGTACTGGTAGTCCTTGTTGCTGTTCTCCTGGAGGATCACGCCGCGGAAGGCGTTGGTCTCCCGCCGGACCGTCGCCGTGGCGCTGGTTCCCGAGAAGGTGCCGTACAGCTGGCGGTTGCCTTCGCCGACGGAGAAGCCGCCCGGCACGACGTTGACGTCAGTCAGGTAGACGGCGTTCAGCCACTTGGTGTACATGGCGTCGAAGGTCGCGGTCATGTTCCACGGCAACCGCTGGTCGAGGCCGACCGAAACGCGGCCGTCCTGCGGCAGGTGGAAGTTCTTGTTGAAGTACACGACCGACGCCGCCGCCGAGCCCTGGGCGCTGGTGCCGCCGCACTTGTTGGGCATGTTGGCGACGTTGGCGGTGAATGCCGGGACGCTGTCGAGGAGACCGCCGCCGGCCGAGAGGCTCGCGTCGCAGAGCAGGTCGACCTGCTCGAGGCCGGTGTTCACGAAGGCGTTGGAGAGCCAGACGTACGGGGGCCGGCCGCTGAAGACGCCGAGGCCGCCGCGCAGCATGGTCTGGCCGTTTCCCTTTACGTCGTAGTTGAAGCCGAACCGCGGCGACCAGAGCGGATTGCTGGTGGGGAAGCTGGACTGGGTGTTGATCCCCATCGCCTGCCCGGTGCGCGGGCCGTTCACGATCCTGGCCGTGTCGAGGCCGATGTTGTAGGCCGGGCTGTTCATCATCGGCGCGTCGACCCGGACGCCCAGGGTCAGGTTCAGCCGCGGATTGGGCTGGAAGCGGTCCTGGACATAGCCGCCGAGCTGGTTCACGTGGAAGTCGGCGATCGGCCCGTTTCCGGTGGCGCCCGCGGCGCAGAGCAGCGGATTCACCGCGCAGACCGGCGAGCTGAGCGGCTGCACCGGCTCGAAGATCTCGTAGCGGAAGGGATTGCGCGCCAGCAGCGCGGTGGTATCGCGGAACGACCAGAGACCGTAGCTGCCCGAGAAGAAGACGTTGTGGAACTTGAACAGCTCGTTATGCGTCCCCACGGTCAGCAGGTGCTTGGTGCCCAGCGTGATGGTGAGGTTGTCGCTGATCTCGATGATCTTCTGGTCGAGGCTGTTACCCTGCGACGCCCGCTCGCTGCCGAAGCTGACGTTGGTCGCCGGGCTCGCATTAGCCGCCACCGGCTGGCCGCGATCGCCGCCCACGAGGACCAGCGGGAACACCGCCGGCACTTCGCGATGGTCAAAGATGTGCTGGTCGGCGAGGATCATCTCGTTGTTGAAATGCGAGCCGAAGGGGCGGGTCCAGATCGCCCGATAGGTGTTGGTGGTGTTGGCCTGCTTGTAGCCGGCGTTCCCCAGCTCGTAGCCATTGAGCTGCGAACTGGTGATCGCGGTGGTCGAGTTGTGGGCGAAGATGTCGTTGGAGCCGTCCACGTGGTTGTACGAAAACTCCACGGTGTTATTCACCGCCGGCTGCCAGGTCAGCTTCATGAAGGCGTTGGTGGCCGGGGTCGACAGCACCGGCGCGCCGATGCCGCCCGGATCGTAGGCCACGCCGCCCCACGCCGTGCTGCTGTCCTTCACGATCTGCGAGACGCGCAAGGCCGTCCCGGCGCGGATACCGATACCGACGGAGTCCTTGCCGCCGCTCGTGTCGCTGCCGATGCTGAGGCCGGTGAAGGGCGCCGTCTTGGTCTGGGGCTCGAAGTTGCCGAAGAAGAAGAGCTTGTCGTGGATGATCGGGCCGCCCACCGTCGCGCCCCACTGCCGCTGGAAAAACGAGGTGACCGAATTCCCCAGGCTGTCGCGGCCCACCAGGTTCTGGCCGAGAATCGACGTCCCCTGCCAGTAGCCGAAGAGCGAGCCGTGCCACTCGTTGGTGCCCGAGCGGGTGATCGCGTTGACCAGGCCGCCGGTGAAACCGCCCTGCCGCACATCGTACGGCGCGATCAGCACCTGGAACTCGCGGATCGCCTCGACCGAGATTGGGCGCGCGTTGGCCTGCCCGCCCGGCGTGCCGCTGCCGGCCAGGCCGAAAAGGTCGTTGTTCACGCTGCCGTCGATCTGGATGTTGTTGTAGCGGTTATTCTGCCCGGAGATCGAAGGCCCGCTGCCGTTGTCCACCACCTGCGGCACCGTCGCGATGAAGTCGGCGAAGCTGCGGTTGAGCGAAGGCAGCCGGCGAACCATCGAATCGCTGACCAGCGCGCCCGGCCCGGTGCGGGCGGGGGAGAGGACGTCATTGGCCTCGAGCGGCACGGTCGTGGTGATGGCCGCGACCTCGACGGTGGATGCCTCGAGCTGGAAGTTCTGCGTGCCCGTCGCGCCCAGGCTGAGGACGACGCCGTTGCGCCGCACCGGCCGGAAGCCGATGGCGCGGACCTGCACGCTGTAGCTGCCGACCGGAATGTTGGTGAGGAAGAAGCCGCCGTCGGAGCCGGTTGGGCCCTGATAGCGCTGGCCGGTTTCGGCGCCGATCATCTCGACCGTGGCGCCGGAAATGGCCTGGCCCTGGGTGTCGGTGACCTTGCCGCGCAGGCCCGAGGAGGTGATGCCCTGGGCATGCGCCCGTGAGGCATCCGCCGCCGTCAGCCCAGCCAGGGCAAGAAACGCCACGCCCACGCGAAGCACGAAGGTCCGCGCCGTAGCAACGCCCATAATTACGCTCCCGACCTGATGTTTTGTTTGTCGATCAGAGTATGCAAGCGAGGCGAAAGTATCTGCCGGTAAGGGAGGCGTCAAGGAAGCCCCGGGTCACGATTCGGCCACGCCCGGGTCACCCTTTTGCGGGCTGTCTGCTGCGCCAGACAAGGAAGGCCGGGATGCCGGTCAGGATGACGCTGAAGGCGATGATCGGATCGCGCGGGCTGGCCTTGGTGGCGATGGCAAGAATCAGGATTGCTGACAGGATGAAGATCAGCGGCGGCAGCGGATAGCCCAGCGTCCGGACCGGGCGCGGACGTTCGGGATCGCGCCGCCTGAGGACCATGACCGACGCGGCGGCGAGTGCGTAGAAGGGCCAGATCGCCAGCACGAACGTGTCGGAAAGGCCTTCGAAGCGGCGCACCAGCACGTAGGCGATGGCCAGAATCGCGGCCAGGGTGATGGCGCGCGACGGCGTCTTGAAGCGGGGGTGCACCGCCGCGATCCCCTTGAAGAAAAGACCGGCGTCGGCCATCGCGAAAAAGATGCGGGGGCCGGTGAGCATCGATCCCGCCAGCGTGCCGAAGGTTGAAATCACCACCACCACGCCGATCGCCGCCACGCCGGCGCGCCCCATGATGAGCTGCGCGGCATCGGCGGCGACCAGCGGCGAGTGGCGCTCCAGCGAAATCGGGAGCAGGTACAGATAGGCGACGTTGACCAGCAGATAGATCGCGATCACGCCGAGGGTGCCGATGATGAACGCGCGCGGCAGGTTGCGCTCGGGGTTGGCGACCTCGCCGCCCACGAACGACACGTCTCCCCAGCCGTCGTACGCCCAGAGCACCGCTACCAGCGATGCCACGAACGGCTCGAAGTGCACCACCCCATCGGCCTGCACAAAATGCGTGGTATCGCCGTGACCCAGAAGAAAGGCCAGAAAAACCAGGGCGAGGAGCGCGAAGTAGCGAACCCAGGTGGTGACATTGAGCAGTAGCGCCGACCAGTCGACGCCGATGTAATTGCAGATTCCCGTGACCGCGATCGCGCCGGCGGCGACGTAGTGCACCGCGTCGGCGTAGACCCGGGGATCGTAACCCAGTGACCTCAGGAGATATTCCGCAAATACCGTCGCGATCGCGCCGAGCGCCGAGGCGCGGATCACCACCAGCTCGGTCCAGCCGAAGAGGAAGGCCGGCATCCGCCCGAAGCCTTCCTTTATGTAGACGAAGACACCACCCGAGCGCGGGAACATCCCTCCCAGCTCGGCGTAGGTCAGCGCGCCGCAGAGAGCCAGCAAACCGCCCAGCACCCAGACGCCCAGCATCCATCCGGGTGCCGGTACCGCTTCCGCGATGCGTGCGGGCGTCCGGTAAATCCCGCTGCCGATGGTCGAACCGATGACCACCGCGATGGCGGAAAGAAGGCCGAGGCGCCGGGGCAATCGTTCGCCCCAGCGATCAGCCAATCCCTGTGTTTCGGCCGCGCCGCTCATCAGGCGAAGATAGGGTCTGGGAAGTACCTTTCCAAGGTGATCAATTTTCACCGTCTGCTCATCACCACCGCGATCATGTTCTGCGCCGCATTCGCGGTCTGGATGTTCCGCTCCTGGCAGGGAACCCACGCCGTTCTCGACATCGCGGCATCGGTGATCTTCGCCCTTCTTGCCGTCGGACTGTCGATCTACCTCGCCAATCTGAACCGATTCCTCAAGACGTGAACGGCAGGTTTCTGCACCGTTTCGCGGTGGCGGTCGCCTGCGCCACCTTCCTGTTGATCATCGCCGGCGGACTCGTCACCAGCACCGGCTCCGGCCTCGCGGTCCCCGACTGGCCGCTGTCGTACGGCCAGGTTTTCCCGCGGATGGAGGGGGGCGTGCTCTTCGAGCACGGCCACCGGCTGCTCGCGGCGGCGGTCGGCTTCCTGACGGTGCTCCTCGCGATCTTTGCGACGATGAGTGGGGCGCGGCGCGGCATCCGCATCCTCGGCTGGTGCCTCGTCGGCGCGGTGGTGCTGCAAGGCATCCTGGGTGGCGTGACGGTGCTGCTGCGGCTCCCCGATTCGGTGTCGGTCGCGCACGCGGGACTGGCGCAGATTTTCTTCGCGCTGACGGTGGTGATGGCGGTGGTGACGTCGCCGGCTTTCGCCGACATCCGGCCCAGCGCCGGCCCCATCGACGGAACCCGCTCGCTGGCGACCTGGACGGCCATCGTCGTCTACGCGCAGATACTGTTAGGCGCGATCGTGCGGCATACCGGCGCGGGGTTGGCGATCCCCGGCTTCCCGACCGCCAACGGACGGCTGATTCCCGAATTCACCAGCGCGCTGGTGGCGTGGCAGTTCGCCCATCGGGTCGGCGCGGTGTTCGTCACGGTGATGGTGATGTGGTCGGCGATCCGGATCTTCCGGCGGCACGGCGATGCGCCATCGCTGGTCCGGCCGGCCGCACTGCTCCTGGCGCTCACCAGCTGGCAGATATTCCTGGGCGCCCTGACCATCTGGACCTGGCGCGCCGTCACGCCGACTACCGCGCACGTGGCAACCGGCGCGCTGGTCTTCGTGACCTCGGTGGTGCTCGCAGTCAGAACCCATCGGATCGCCGTCGCAAAGGCGCCCGATGAGATGCGCGCCTTGATCGCGGAGCCGGCCGGGTGACGGTGACCGGCGCGGCGGAGCCCGCTGTCGGCGGCGCGGCGCCCGCGGACGATGCCGCGGTTCCGGCGGTGCGCCGGGCGGCGCGGATCGGGCAGTACCTCCAGCTCACCAAACCGCGGCTCACCACGCTCGTGGTGGTCACCACGTTGGTGGGGTTCATCGAAGGTCGGCGTGGCAGTGCGCTCGATGTGCCGCTGCTGCTGCAAACCATCGCCGGCACTTTTCTGGTAGCGGCCGCCGCCGCCGCGCTCAACCAGTGGGCAGAGCGGGATGTAGACGCCGCGATGCGCCGTACCGCACGCCGGCCATTGCCCGCGGGGACGCTGACGCCGGGCCAGGCTCTGGTGTTTGGATTCGTGCTGCTCGCCATCGGCTCCGGCTGGCTGGCGCTGGCCGCGAACCCGCTCGCCGCGGCGCTCGCCGCGATCACCGCCGCCTGCTACCTCCTGGCCTACACGCCGCTCAAGCAGGTCACGTCGCTCGCCACGGTCGTCGGCGCCGTGCCGGGCGCGATTCCGCCGATGATCGGCTGGGCGGCGGCGCGCGGGCGTCTCGATGCCGGCGCCTGGATTCTCTTCGGCATCGTCTTCTTCTGGCAGATGCCGCACTTTCTCGCGATTTCGACGCTCTACCGGCAGGATTACGCGTCGGCTGGTGTGCGGGTGCTGTCGGTGGTGGATCCAGGAGGCGAGAGCACGGGGCGTCAGTCGGTGCTGTATGCGGCTGCGCTGGTGCCGGTGAGTCTGCTTCCCGCATTCATCGGACTGGGCGGCGCGCGCTACTTCGCCGGCGCGCTGGTCCTCAGCATTCTCTACCTCGGCTATTCGATCCGCCTTCTTCTTGTCCCCGACGACGTGCGGCGCGCGCGGCGGTTGTTCAGGCTTTCGCTCCTGTATCTGCCGTTGCTGCTGCTGTTGCTCGTCACTTCCTGACGATGTTCGGTTTCCGATGCCGCTGAGCGCGTTTCCCGCGCTCGATGCCAGCCTCAATGCCCTGACGGCGTTCCTGCTGCTGTCGGGTTACGTCTGCATCCGTTCGGGGCGCGTCAGCTGGCACCGGAACTGCATGATCTCGGCCTTCACGACGTCGGTGGTTTTTCTCTGCTGCTATCTCTGGTATCACGCGCACGTCGGCTCGCGGCATTTCCCCGGGCGGGGACCTGCTCGCACCCTCTACTTCACCATCCTCGGCAGCCACACCGTCCTGGCGGTCCTGGTGGTGCCGTTGGCGATCGTTACGCTGCGGCGGGGTCTCCTCAACCGGCACCCGGCCCACGAGTTGCTGGCGCGGCGCTGGACGCTGCCGATCTGGCTCTACGTCTCTGTCACGGGCGTGGTAGTCTACTGGATGCTCTACCGGATGAGCTGGGCATGAGGATGTCGCTGGCGCTGCTGCAGCAGACCGTCACCACCCAGCCGCACGGGCAGCTGGAGAGCTCGATGTTCTGGGTTGGCGTGTTAATCGCCTTTCTGCCGGTTGGGATCATCGGTGGAATTCTGGGCTACGTCTGGTGGAGCAGGCGGCGGCAGGCGGAGAAACCCACGAAATAGCGGAGACACGAAGCGCCCCTTCTCCGCGTGCGGCGGAAAAAAGGGGCGCCAGATGTCTCGGCCGCCGAAGCGGCCGAAAAACCCGCTACTGAACTACGACGATGATCGAGTCGGTCACGCCGGCCGCGGTGATACTCACCTTGGTGTTTCCGGCTGCCGCGCCGATCAGCAGTGCCTTGTACAGCGTGTTGCCGGGCACGGTCCCGATCACGGTATCCGGGAACGCGATCATGTTGGCGACCGAGGGCGCCGCCGGCGCATACGTCGGCGCGGCGAAGGCCTTGAAGTTGCCCTGGTTGTCCACGGCCTGAATCGTGACGACCTGGGTATCTCCCACGGCCAAGTTCGCGAAGTTGACGCTGAGGTCCAACCTCGTCGCGCTACCCTGGAGCGAGCTGGTCGGATCCTTGAAGCAGGACACCGCTGCGAGCATCAGAACGCTCGCGCCCAGCCAACCCAAACCTTGACGCCTCATTGGTCTTTCTCCTCGGTTCGTTCTTACGGGTTTATTCCACTGCCGAGATTCCTGAAATCGAGGCCGAGGAACTGATAAATCTCCTGAGCGGCCTCACCGCCGATATCCTGCTCCCAGCCCGACTGGCGCTGGCCCGTCTCCCGATGATCGTTCGTCGCGAGCAACGAATAATGCCCCATGCTGGTCTCATCCCGGAAGACATACCAGTGCGGCTGGCCCCTGGTGTACTTCCACACTTCGTAACCCTTGGGCGCCGCCTGGGGCTTCTTCAGCGTCTCGTCCGGCGCGCCGTAGCGGAGGAAAATCCGCCCGCGATCGGTATTCCAACCAGCGGTGCGACCCGCGCCCGCCTCCCGATACGCTATGTTGGCGTACTCGACTGCGCGATAGAACTGGTCGCGCTGCAGTGCGCCTTCGATCCGTGTTGCCGAACCCGACGGGCTCCAGAACTGCCGCAGGAACCGCCGCTTTCCTTCGAGTGTCAGCGTGGAGTAGAGCCGCAGCTGCTGCGCGTTCCGCACCACGTACACCAGCGGAAGCTCGAGTGAATCCAGTTTCGCTTCACTCGCGCCTTCGAACAGATCGGTCGCGACCGCTTCGCCGCCGGCACTGGCATTCCCTTCGGCCATCGCATTGGCCGCCTCGGTGGTCACCGAACCCATCGAGAAAGGCGCTTCCGCCACCACCGTGCTGTCGCCCAACCGTACCCTGAGCCGCAGCGTGTACTCGCCGGGGGGAAGGCCCGAAAGATCCAGCGATCCGCGCGTCAATCCGCCGGTGCTCGGCACCGTGACCGGCCGGGCCGGCGTCGCGATGATTCGCCGCCCCGCGGTGCCCATTACCTCGGCCACCAGATCTCCCGAGGCGGCTGCACCGTGGGGATACAGCTCCCCGTACCACGAGATCGTCGCCTCGTTCGGGCTAAGACCCGGTACCGGCGCCGTACGGAGCACCAACCCCGCCCGCCTCACTTCGCCCGGTGCCAGCGCTTCGCTGTCGGAGGCTGGCTGCCGCACGCTGGTCGAGAGCAGCAGGTCCGATATCGCCGGCGCAGCCGCGAACGCGTTGATCGCGACATCCCGGCTGACGGTGTCTCCGACCGGCGGCGCCACCCTGATGTGAACCCGGTAGCGTCCTGGCCCGGCGCGGAACGAGAATGATTCCACCATCGTGGCCCCGGACGAGTGCATCAACGCCGTCGGCACGTCGCGGTTCCAGTCCGATTGCTGGAGCTCCAGACCCGCGCTGTCCAGTACCGAGATGAAGACGTGGTACCGGCCGTTGTCTCCGGCGCTTCGCATCAGCACCGGCAGACGCACCTCGCACACACCTTCGATTGTCGTTGTGGCGCTACCCGGACTGTAGAACCGGATCGCGCGCACGATGAGCGGATCCATCCCGCTCTGTCTTCCGGCTGGTGCGGCAATCAACACCGCCGCCCAGGCCGCCGTCCACTTGCCGTTCTTCATCATCGAGGCTCCTGCGCCGGCGCCCCCGTGGGAGCGCCGGCGAAAGACCCGTCCTTCTTACCAGCCCAGCGAGAAGCTGACGGTGTTGGTGCCGCCCAGGAGACCAAAGCTGCGGTATCCGTAGTCGACGCCGAAGCCGACACCACGCGGGTTCTTGCGATACTTGATGCCGCCACCGACGCCGAGACCGTAGGAACCGTTGCTCAAGCCGGTGTCGAAACCGGCGTAGTTGGCGGTGCCGTTGGCCGGAGCCGAGAAGCTGTTGGCCGGCTGATAGGTATAGCTGACCCGCGGCGCGATCTGGAAGCCGGACGAGCCGAGGTTGACGTTGTATTCACCGGCGAAGCTGAAGTTCGGATCGTTGTTGTTCGGCTGCGCGAATTCGCCCATGAGGGAGAACCGGCTCATCGCGGTGCTGAACACATCGTACGCCAGTGCCACGCGGAACTGGACCGGAAGCGGCCAGTCCTTCGACTTCAACGCGGCCGACGCAGGCTCCTGCGGCTGATCCTGCTGGCCCTGCGGGGGCGGCCGGTCGACGGTCACGTCGAGGACGTGGCCGTTGTGACGCAGCGTCGTACCGAGGTTCTGCACCGTGAAGGCCGCGCGGATCGGCTTGCCGCCGACGGTCGCGTGGAAGCTGGTGCCGAAGTCGATGGCGAACGCCGTCCCCGACACGTCGCCGAGTGCGTCGTTGATGTACTTCGCGGTGAAGCCCGCCGCGAACCGATCCGAGAACTGCTGCGAGTAGGTCAGGCCGACGTAGCTCTCGGAGACCGAGTACACGTTGCCGGACGACCCGGTGGGGTCATCCACGGTGTACACCGGCTGGTCGCTGAACCCGAACGAGCCGAACGAGAAGCCGACGGCCCGCGCGCCGCCGCCGAAAGGCAGCGCCATGCCGAGCCAGCTGTACCGGGTCGAAGCCAGGTACGAGGTGGTCGACACCTGGAGCTCCGGCCGTGCCAACTGCGACACGCCAGCCGGGTTGTAGTAGAGCGCCGAAGCGTCGGTGGTCAGGGCGCTGAACGCTTCGCCGAGAGCCACGCCACGCGCGGTGGGCGCCATGAGCAGGAATTCCGCGGACGTCGTGCCGTAGGCCGTGTTGCTGTGCTGGCCCAGGACCTGGGCCCGCGCAACGACGCTCGTGAGAGCGAGGAGTCCGACGGCAAGGAACAGTGAACGCTTGTGCATTTGCATCCTCCAAGAGGGCCGGGGCATCGCTGCCCCGGCCCGCAACAGGTCGTTTACTGGGCGAAGTTGACCACGGTGAACCGGCCGATCTTCGTCCGGCCATCGGGCGCTTCGACGTGATAGAAGTACACGCCGCTGGCCACGAACTGGTTATTCCGATTCCGGAGGTCCCACACTGCTTCACCACCGCCGGTCGGATCATTGTGCGTCACGATGTTCACCAGGATTCCGCTGGCGCTATAGATCCGGATGATCGCCTGGCTGGGCAGGTTCACGAACCGGAGAATCTTGGTGTTGACCGTCTGCTCGAGCGACGTGGTCACGTAGTACGGATCCGGAACCGTGTGGATCGACTTCATGAGCGAATCGTTCGAGACCGCCGCGTTGAACGACGACGGCGTGAAGGCAATTTCCGCCGTCAGCCCCGGCACTGCGGGCGGACGGGTGGCAGGCACGAAGGCGAAGTTGGCCGCCGCCGCGCTGCCGGTGACTGCGCCGGCATAGACCCGCAGATGGGACGTCGTGGCGGTGCAGCACGTGGTGAGGCTGCCGCCGGTCGGCTCCATCGCAAAGAAGTGGCCGTCGATGAAGAAGATGAAGCCCGGCGCCGTTGTGGCGAGATACGCCGGAACTGCCGTGCCAGCGCCCGACGACGGCTTGAACACCGTTGGGCTCAGCACGACGTGATTCATCAGGAACGCGGAGGTCGCGGCAGAAACACCGCTGCACTCCCCGGTGAACGTCGGGATCGGATCGACGCAGAGCACGTCGCTCCAGGTCAGCGTCGTCTTGGTCCCGTCGGAGGAGGCGGCCGCCGGTGTGTTGGTGAATGACGAGTCGTTCAGGATACCCCACGACGCGCGGATCTTGGCGTTGAAAGGCACCACGACGTTGTGCGTCACGTCGATGACCGAGTCGACGACACCAGCCGCGCCCCAGTAGATCGTGAAGTCGGCAGCCCGGGTCACGAAGTCGGTGACCGTTTCAGCCGCGCGCATGTTCGTCGATACCGTCCGGTACGACAGGATCGCGAAGATCGAGTCGATGCCAGGCAGTGAGCCGGCGGTACGCGCGATGCTGGTAGCTATGCAGCCGTTGGCAAGCGCTGCGCACGAGGTGCCGTTCGGGTCTGCGGTATTCTCATTCGCGCTGCCACCCCACCACCGAGGCGCGTTGTAGACCGCACCGGCGGGAGCGGCGTTGGCGCCGCCGCGGCCCTGGCTCGTGAGGCTCCACGCGCCCGGGACACTGATGGTCGCCTGTGCATTCAGCGTGAACGTCGAGTCACCGCCGAACGGAGCGGCGAGCGCCGTGCTGAACGCGACCGGCGGGAAGGTGTAGGTCGCCGAGGCCGGGATGTTGGAACCATCCACGAGGATCGGGATCGCCACCTTGACCGAGCCGGTGGGCGACGTCGCCGTCACCCAGTAGGTGCCGTTGACGCCGGCCAGCAGTGTGGGCCCCGCGCCGGGGATGATCGAGTCGATGGTCAGCGAGACGCTGCTCGCCGCCGCAAAGGGCACGAAGGCCGCGAAGTTGATCACGATGCCGTTGGTCGGCGGCATCGGGCCGGCAAATTCGCCGGTCGCTGCGTCGATGGCCGGCACCGGGGCCGTCGGATCGAGCGGCGTGGTGCCGCGACCCAGCAGCTGGAAGGTCGAGGTGCCCGACACTTCCTGGCCCGAGGAGACGCGCGGGATGATGGTCTTCGTCACCAGCGGCGACTCGAGCGAGGAGGGGCCGGACTTCAGGCTGTTCACCATGAAGGCGGTGACGGCGTAGAAGTACCGGACACCATTGAGCACGGTGTTGTCGACAAACGCGAAGGGGACGCCGTTATCGGTCAGCGGGGGCAAACCGGAGCCGCCGCCCGTCACCGCGGTGTCGACCTGCACGTTGAAGACCGTTCCGTTGGCCAGAGCGACGCGGCCGCCGGGGGGAATCTGGAGCACGCTGCCGGCGAGGTTGATCGGCACCGGCGTCGTGGTGGTCACGTAGGTCGCATTGTCCGGCGCGAGGGCATACGTCCTCGGGCAGGTGGTGGTGATGGCGAGCTCCGGCGCGCAGGCGTTGCCGTAGATCGTCGGATCGTAGAACTCAGCCGTGTAGTCGCTGATCGCGGTGCCGGCGTAGTCGAACGAGGCGATGACGGCCATTTCAGCCTGGGTGCGGCCGCGATAGATCCGATACCCTTCCGTGTCGAACTGACGGAAGTTCGGGTCATACAGCGGGTTCGGCACGCCATTGATGAGCGGCAACGAGGACACGGCAAAGAACGGATTGCCGGTGGTCTCCGAGGACGACTTCTGCCAGGCCACAGTCACGCTGCCGTCGCCGGGGACCAGGAAGAAGCCCGGCGCTTCAGGCGCGAACGGAAGCAGGAACTTGTTGTTGAAGACGGCCTGGGCGACCAGCTCCTTGTTGAGGAGTGAGCGCGGTACCGTCGTCACTTCGTTCTGCTCGATGATCGCGTCGTTGTTCGCATCAGAATAGTTGACGAAACCCATCGCCCGATCCATCGAGCGGACGGTGTCCTGGTTCTGACGCAGCCGGACCGGGTCGATGGCGAAGCCAGGGACCATGTTGCCGGCGTTGATGAAGTTCTGGAGCGTGAAGGACGAAATGGTCGCATTGGCCGCCACGTTGGCGCCCGGCGTTGCGGCCGGGAGAGTGGCGACCGGAGCCGCCCAGACCATGGCGACGACGGTCGTGGCCAGCGCGCCCGGATTGATGCTGAAGGGACCCGACGCCGCAAACATACGGGTGTCGGATGCCGCCTGGGCCCAGTAGCACTGATGGCGGGTCTGGGGCGGCGTCACGTTGCAGGTACCGTCGGTGGCCAGAAGGTTGCCCGACAAGTTACGCCACAACCGCGGCACGCCGACGGCGTCAGGGAAGGCACCGCCGTTGGTCGTGTTGCCCGACATGGTGATGCCGAGGTTACCCGGCGTCGCCAGATACTTGATCGCCATGAAGCCCGGGGCCGCCGCGAACGGCGCCGCGAAGATGCTCGGCGGCAGCAGCCAGGTGGCTTCGTGGAAGTCGGACTTGTAGGCGGCGACCGTGTTGAAGATCAGGTTGCCGTTGGAGTAGTTGGCGCTGGCGTCGCCGATGTCCGGATCCTCGGCGTACGAGGCATACAGGTTCGTCCAGGGGAAGCCCCCGATCGGAATCTGCACGTTGTAGGCGGCCGAAGCGGTCGCGCGCCAGTTCTGCGCCAGGGCGAAGATGTCGTCGATATCGGTCGCAGCGTAACCGTATACCGAGAGACCGTCGTAGTCCGAGCGCTGGCCCGACGTGATGTTGATGAAGCGGACGATGACATAGATGATGTCGTTGTTACCGGCCGGGAAGTTCCAGCCCGAGATACGCTGGTCGACCAGCAGGCCCATCGAGTGCTTGCGGCCCGTCGCCAGCGATGGATTGCCGTCCCAGTAGCGGACCCAGAGATCCTGCTGCGAGATGGTCTTGCGGCCCAGCAGCACCGGGTGATACAGGCCGGTGTCGTTGGCGAACCCGGCGGCCGGCCAGTTGTTCAGGTCGTCCGAGTTGCCGCCGTTGAAGATGTTGGTGATGCCCTCGCCGTGGTGCTGGTCGCCGCGGGGGTCGAAGAAGAAGGCCCCGATGGTATCGCCAGACCAGGTGAAGCCGGAGATGTTGGGAATGAAACCGGCGATCTGCAGGCCGCTGTTGAAGACGTAGTTGTCCTGCGTCCCCTTGGGCCAGAAGCCGTTTTCGTTGACCGGACTACCCGTCGGATCGACGCAGTTGGTACCGTTGTTCACGATACCGCAGTTGACCCGGTTGACGCCGTAAGCGATCGCTGCCACGCCGGCGAACAGGCTGAAACCTCTGGCCTGTGTCGGCCGCGCGGTGCGCACGCCTGGACGAGGCAGCGCGTTAGCCGACGAGGCCAGCCCGAGGCTGACCGCACCGAACAAAGCGACCGCTCCCGCCATGTTTCGTAGCATTCTGGAAACCATGCGTGCTCCTTGACCGGTTAAGGGAGCCGGCGTTCCGCGGATCGCGGAACGCCGGTGCCCGTGGTGCACTTAGAAGTTGAAGTCGAACCCGAGCCGGATGTTGAGGCCCGGCCCGTAGAACGTCTGCGGTCCGCTGACCCGATTGTAATAGGCCGAGAACGAGCGGTCGATTTCAGCCTGCGAGAAGAACAGGTTCGCGCCGCCGGCATCATTGACATCGGCGAAGCGGGTTTCAGCGCGGCGCAGCTCGATGCAGTCGGGCACGCCGTTGCTCTGCGTCGGGTTGAACGCCGCGCAGTTGCTCAGGTCGATACCCTGCGTCGAGGTGCCACCGATGTTCTTGGTGGTATACAGGCTGCCGGCTTCGGCGCGCAGCAGGCTCTGCGCCGAGCTGTTGAAGCCAACCTGGTTCGCCTGGTACTTGGAGTTCACCACGTCGCCGGTCTCGACGAACAGGCCGGTGATGTTGGTCCAGTTGAACAGGTTCCGGAAGTCCGCGAACACGGTGAAGCTGCGGCCGTGGGCGATGCCGAAATCGCGGGTCAACCGCAGGTCGACGTTCTTGATCCACGGCGAGGTCGACGAGTTCAGCGGCGCCGACGGGTTGCCGGTGAGGCCGAAGGCGTTGTTCGGGCCAGTGCCGCCCGCGCCGGTGTTGAAGAACGGCGTGTAGGCGAGGCCGCTCGCGAACCGGAAGGTCGCGAAGGCACCGAAACCGCCAAAGATCGAGCCGGCCGTCGTCCCCTGATGCCAGCCATGCGGGAGATTCAGCACCAGGCTGCCCGCGATGGTGTGGGTCCGGTTATCGGCGGTCGTCAGGATCGCCTGCGGCGCGGCTTCACGGTCGCCCGTCACGGCGCTGATCTGCCGGGCGTAGCTGTTCAGGTACTCCGTTGGGTCCGAGCCGGTGCTCTTGGCCGACTGGAAGGTGTAGGCCAGCGAGCCCTGGAAGAGCGCGCCCACCCGGCGGTCGAGCTTCACGTCCACGCCGCGGATGTTCCCGAAGTCCTGGTTGGTATAGAGGTCGATCGCCTGCTGCGTGCCGGTGAAGTAATCGAAGTACGGCAGCACGCGGCCGGTGACGTCCGAGACCTTGTCCTTGTTGTACGCCGCGACGTCGAGGACCATGTCCGAGCTGAAGGCGTGACGTACGCCGAACTCGAAGAGAATGGTCTTGCCGTAGGAAATGTCCTGGCCCCAGAAGCTGTTGGTGTTGGTGACGGCCAGGTCGGTGTTCACGCTCGACGCATACCGCTGGAACTCGGGGGTCTGCGTCTGCTGGGCGTACGAGAGACGGAACCCGGTACGGTCGGTCACCGGGAAGGAGACGCGAACCGAGGGCGCGACGGAGCTGTGCGCCTGTGCCGGGAAGAGGTTACAGGTCGACCACGTCGTCGTATCCGCGGCAGTGATCGCGGACTGGCAGGCATTGGCCGTGGCGGTAGCCTGCGCGATGAGCCGCGTGGTGTCGCCCGGGTTGAAGCCGTTGTTCGGATCGCGGATGGCGGTCAGAACCTTGGCCAGGCCCGAGGTACCCGAGCGGAGCGGGTCGCTGAAGATGCGGCCGGCGACCAGCGGGAAGAGGACGTTCGAGTTCAGGCGGTCATACCGAATGCCGAAGTCGATGACGACGTCGCCCAGGTCGAGACGATCCTGCGCATACAGACCCATGCGATTCGGCTTGTAGTGCGCCGCATCCATGAAGATCTGGCTGGTCAGGTTCGAGTTGAACGTGAACACGTCGGAGCGGACGAAGTCGCCGCCGAACTGCATCCGGTTGAACCGGTTGACTTGCCAGTCGGCCGCCAGGCGGCCGGTGATGCGATTTTCCTTCGAGAGGGCGGGGCCGGTATTGCCGGTACCGCTCGACGGGAAGGTGCTCGACGTCAGACCGTACGGGTTGGTACGGTACGGCGCGGGCTGCGCGAAATCCTGCGACCGGTTGAGGAACGGGATGCAGCCGCCCAGGTCGGGCCGGGCCGCATCACGCCCGTTCTGACAGTTGTTGACCCGGATGTTCTGGATCAGCCGGTCATCGAGCGGGAAATTGTCCATGTTGATGATGAACGGCATGTTCGAGAAGCTGAAACCGCCGGCCGGCTTGAGGTGGTTGGCGAGGAACGACTGATCGACCAGACCACCGGTGGAGCGGTCGGCCTGGTAGCTGAAGGCGGCGTCGATGTTGAACGACCGCTCGGCCGAACGCGACAGGTCCTGGGTCCAGTTCAGCACGTAGATGTTCTGGAGGTTCAGGAAGCCCGTCTGGTCCTGCGAATCAAGCACGCCGCCGGTGCCGGGGAAGTTGAGTCCCTGGTTCCGGGTGCGGTGGTACGAAGCCGACACCCGCGACCCGCGGCCGTAGGTGTAGGTCAGCTTGCCGTCGAGGTTCCAGTTGTCCTGCCAGTTGTCCGGGCGACGCAGACCGTTCGAATACTGCGCGAACTTGGGCAGCGAGACGCGGGACGAATCGGTGCCGGCAACGCCGGGGTTGTTGGCAACCGTGAGCGTGGTGTCGACGCCGTCCAGGACGAACAGCGGCAGCGTCGAGCCCTTGCCGCCGGGTCCGCCGGGTCCGCCGGGGCCATAGTTGGTCTGCTGGCCCTGCATGACGGTCGAGACGAAGAACTTCAGGTTGCGCACCACCGGGCCGCCGATCGAGGCCTCGAGACGGTTGGTACCGTAGCCGTAGGTCTGGCCGCCGATCTCGTCGCTCGACAGGCTGAGCGCGCCGGTGTAGTGCTCGCCGCCCGACCGGGTGACGAACGAGATGACGCCCGACTGCGCGTCACCCTGCGAAGCGCCGATGGCGCCGGTCGTGACCGACACTTCCTCGACGCCGTTGGTGCCGACGAGGTTGGTGCCGAGGCCGTTGTTCGGCGAGGCCCGGCCGGTGCCGGTACGGCCCGAGACCGAGCGGACCGGAACACCGTCCACGTAAATGATCGCTTCATCGGTCCGGCCGCCGCGGATCGAAAGACCGCGGGCCGACTCGACGACGCCGGGCTGGAGGCGCAGCACCTGCTGCACGTTGTCAGCCGGCAGCTGCTGGATCAAGTCGCCCGACACGATCGGCTTCGACGCGACCTGGTCGCGCGGCACAATCGGGTTGGCCTCGACCGTCACGTTGATGTCGCCGACGACCACGGCGCGCTGCTCGAGGTTCACGTTCACCGTCATCGTCTGGCCGGCGAGCACGCGAACGTTGCGCACTTCTGAAGGCGCGTACCCGATGAACTGGGCCCGCACCGTCATCACCCCGGCGGGAACGTTGTTGATGAAGTAGTAGCCCTGCTCGTTGGAGGTCGACGAGAACGCCGATCCGACGATGAGGACCTGTGCGCCGGCGATCGGCGCCCCGGACTGATCACGAACTGTGCCTTCGATTTTGCCGGTCGTTTCCTGCGCGGTGAGCCGCGCAGCACCAAACAGCACGACCGCACCGAAGACCGTCGCCAGACGAACAAGTCGGGCGATGCTCCAGCGACTAGGTTGAGTCATGAGCAACCTCCCAAAGCGTGGACAAACGAAAACGCCACAAACGAACCAGGCAGCGACACGCCACCTCCTTCCCATTCGGAGGTCCATCACTGCGCGCAAACTCCATTGTTCTGCTTATGTGGCTGAGCCGTCAGCAGCGGCGTCAACCGAAGTGGACATATCCCGGCTTCAACCGGGCGCCGCGAATATGACCCGCGGCCACAACTGGTGTCAAGCAAGGCGTTGCAACCCGATTTTGGCGGTGTCCCCGCCCGGGGACACTAGCCGCGCGGCGTTTCGCCTCCCGCACCACCGGTGAAGCGCTGGCCCAGTGCCGCCAGCGAAGCGCCAAACTCCGCCACATTCAGCTTTCTCTTCTCCAGCTCGGTCGCGCGGGCCCGCAATTCATCGAATCCGGCACGGGACTCGACCGTCAGCGCCTCGGTACGGCGCGCCAGCTCGGCCATGACCTGGTCCAGCAGCTGGGTAACCCGGTCGGCATGAGCCTGCTGCCGCTTGGAGAGCTCGTCGAGCTGCGACGATACGCGCTGGCTCATCTCCTCCAGCCGGCGCTCCACCCGCTGCTCCAGCGCGGTGAAGGCCCGATCGACTTTCTGCTCGAATTCGGAAGCGCGCGCCGCGCCCTGCTGCCGGTCAGCGGCGAGCAGCTGCTCGAGCCGGCTGACTTCGCCGCCGAACAGGATCTGACGAATGGCATCGAGATCACCCGAAACAGGCTGCGTCACCGCAAAACACTCCCCGGCGGAAAAGTGGCCCTATGTTATCCCGCACGCGGCAGGGCCGCTAGAGGTTCAGCGCGTCAGTCCCAGCACCACCAGCTCTTTTTGCGGCTCGGCCGGCGTCACCTCCGGCCCATCGTCGCGCAGATACACGTTCACTTCGCTGCGCACCCCGAATTTTCCGCTCAGATAGATCCCCGGCTCGACCGAAAAACCGACGCCCGGCAGCAGCCGCCGGTCGTCGTGGGTCTCGTAGTTGTCCAGATGCGGTCCTGAACCGTGCAGATCCTTGTCGATCGAATGCCCGGTGCGATGCACGAAGTAGTCGCCGTACCCGGCCGCCTTGATCACGCCGCGCGTCGCGTCGTCGAGATCGGCGCCACTGACGGTCCAGCCTTCGCGCCACTTGTCGCGCAGCACGTTGATGGCCTGGTCGCGCGCGTCGCGCACGACGGTCCAGACCTTCCCTACCTCGTCGGGAACGCTGGCGCCGGTGTAACACATCCAGGTCTGGTCGGCGTACACGGTGTCGCGGGTGACCCCGGCCCACAGATCGAGCAACAGCACCTGGTTCGGCAGAATTTCCGTTTCGGTGCCCGCGGTGTGCGGCTCGTAATGCGGATTCGCCGCATGATCGTCCACCCCGACGATGGGCGGCGAGTTGGTCTGTAGTCCCGCGTGCTCGAAGGCTTCCATCACCCAGGTCTGCAGGCTCTGCTCGGTGGTGCGGGTCTTCGCTTCGCGCCACACCTTCACCTGTTGAAAGGCGGCGAGCGCGATTTCGCGCAACTTCTCCGCGGCACGGCGATGCCCGGCCAGCTCGCTCGGCGTCCAGCGGGAGGCGACGGCGCTGACCAGCTCCGAGGACCCGATCACTTCGGCGCCCGACGCCCGCACCAGCTCGACGACGCCGGCGGGGATCCGGTCGAGATAGGGCACCGCATCCCTGGGCGAGTATTCCATCGCGACGCGCTTGCCGGAGAGCACCTCGCGCAGATGCTGTTCCAGCTCGCGCCACGCGGCGTAGGGCCGGATCTCGCCCGGGAATCCCTCGATGCGGCCCAGCTCGATCTTGTGCGCGATCGCCACCGGCTTCCCCACGGCGGGGATCATGACGAAGAGCCGGCGCGTGGCCAGCCCGCCGATGCCGAGGACGCGGATGGAGACGGGATTGAGTCCATGGAAATCGAACAACAGCCAGCCATCGCAGCGCAGCTCTTTCAGCATCCCGCGGATTTTCTCGAGTACTTCGGGAGTCAGCGTATCGGCAACGCTCATTTGGCCCGCTCCAGGCTGGGAGCCGTTCGCCATTCGCAGCGGTCATCGCCGCGCGACCGGCACCGGCTGTGGGTCATGCTGCCCTCGAAATCCATCAGCTGCCGCAGCAGCTCCGCAAACGCGGCGGCGTAGAAACCGCAGGCCGCGCCGTCTGCGGTGGCCCGGACCGCGACATCGTGCTGGACGGTGGCGACGCCGTCCCGGCCATCGCGGACCAGCGTCACGTCGAACACATCGTGCATCGCCCGGCGCGCCAGCCGGAATCCGATCGGCCGGCGGATGGCGCGAGGAAGGTAGCGCGCCGACCAGCGTCCCGGCGCGGAAACCCGGCCCAGCGACCGCCGCGCCGCGCGGCGGCCGCCGTCGGCGAAGACCAGCGCCGCGTCGGTGCGGCGGCTGACCAGCCGGAGGATCTGCTCCAGCTCATCGGCGCGCACCAGGCCATCGTTGCGCACCAGGCCACCGTAGCGGCCGATCTGCGCGGCGACGGTGTCGGAGAGTCCCAGCCGTTTCTTGAGCAGCTCGTCGACGTACTCGGCGACCTCTTCATCGCTCGGCGAGTCGAGGCTGCGCATCGCTTCGAGAATGGCGAGCGGCAGAATGCTGTGGGCGGACGAAGAGACGGGTTGGGTCACGTACGTGCGGGCAGAAGTTAGCCGGGGTGGGTACAATGAACCAGTGTACCGGACCACAGTGACCAGCAGTGTGCAGACGCCGCAGACGCGGCAGTGGTGCCCAGGAGACTGTGCACCGTAACTGCGATGTGCTCGTCATCGGTGCCGGGCCGGCCGGATCCGCGACGGCGACCTACGCGGCCCGCGCCGGCCTTTCTGTTATCGTCGCCGACCGCGCGAAGTTTCCCCGTGACAAGCCCTGCGCCGAATATCTCAGCCCCGAGGCGTCGCGCGACCTGGACGAGATCGGCGTCATCGAGAAGATCGAGTCCGCCGGCGCCGAGCGGCTGCATGGGTTCCGGCTGGTCTCGGACGATGGCGCCGATGTCTGCGGGCGCTATGCCAACACCCCGTTCACACCCTACCGGCCCTTCGGCTACGCGCTGCCGCGGCTGGTGCTTGACGCCATTCTGCTCGACGCCGCGCGCGCCGCGGGCGCCGCGGTGCATGAATCCACGATGATGGACCGGCTCACCGTCGAGGATGGCCACGTTCGGGGCGCGACGCTTCGCGGCCCGCAGGGGACGATCGACATCCGCGCCCGCGTGGTGGTCGGCGCCGACGGATTGAATTCGCGCGTCGCCAGGCAGCTCGGTCTCGCACGCCAGGGGGGCCTGCTGCGGCTCGGCCTCGTCACCCACCTCGACGGCGTCCAGGGCATGACCGATGTGGGCGAAATGTTCGCCTCCGACGGCTGGTACGTCGGACTCGCGCCGGTGGCGCCAGGAGTAGTGAACTTCGCCATGGTGGTTCCGCGCAGCGAGTCGGCGGTGATCGGCAAGGAAACCGAGGCCTATTTTCTGGCGAAGCTGCGCACCGTTCCCGAGCTGGCCCGGAGGCTCCAGGGAGCCCGCATCATGCGCGAGGTCCAGGTCACCGGGCCGTTCGCCCGCCGCGCCAGCCGGCCCATCGCCGACGGCGCGCTGCTGGTCGGCGATGCCGCCGATTTCTACGACCCCTTCACCGGCGAGGGGATCTTCGCCGCGCTGAGGGGGGCGAGGCTCGCGGTGGACACCATGGCGCAGGCGTTAGGCGGCGGCGCGGCGACGCGCCGGGCGCTGCGGCCTTATGTCGCGGCGCGCCGGCGGGCCTTCTTCGGCAAATGGGTGCTGGAGCGCGTCGTCGGACTCGGCGCGACTCGGCCAGGGCTGATGCGCCGCTTCACCCGCCAGCTGGCGCGCCGCAGCCACATCGCCGATCTCTGG
>DASXPG010000224.1:0-19166 GCA_036493755.1 Gemmatimonadales bacterium | reverse complement strand
CTTCTCCATCGCTTCGGCGATCAGGTCGCCGATCTCGCGGTCGTTGTTGGCCGAGATGGTGCCGACCTGGGCGATCGCCTTCTTGCCCTTGCTGGGCACCGACATCTTCTTCAGCTCTTCGACGACCGACTCCACCGCCTGGTCGATGCCGCGCTTCAGCGCCATCGGGTTGATGCCGGCGGTGACGTTCTTCAGGCCTTCGCGGAAAATGGCCTGCGCCAGCACGGTCGCGGTGGTGGTGCCGTCGCCCGCGAGGTCGCTGGTCTTGGTCGCGACTTCCTTCACCATCTGCGCGCCCATGTTCTCGATCGCGTCGGGAAGCTCGATTTCCTTCGCGACGGTGACGCCGTCCTTGGTGACGGTCGGGTTTCCGAACTTCTTGTCGAGGACGACATTGCGTCCCTTTGGACCGAGGGTGACCTTCACCGCATCGGCCAGAGCATCGACGCCCCGCTTGAGCTTGGCGCGGGCATCGGTGCTGAACGTGAGTTCCTTCGCTGCCATGTTTTTATCTCTCCTGAAGTGTGCGGGCGCCTAGCTCAGCTTCGCCAGGACGTCGGATTCCTTGACGATGAGGATTTCCTCGTCGTCCAGCTTGACCTCGGTGCCACTGTACTTCCCGTAAAGCACCCGGTCGCCAACCTTCAGCTCGAGCGGGATTTTCTCGCCCTTCTCCACCCGGCCCGGACCCACCGCGACGATTTCGCCCTGCATCGGCTTTTCTTTCGCGGTGTCGGGGATGTACAGACCGCCCCGCATCGTCTCCGTCTCCTCGAGGGGACGGATCGCGACGCGGTCGGCCAGCGGATGGATCTTGATCTTCCTTGCAGTTGCGGTGGCCATGCTGCTGCGTCCTCCGGATAGTCTGTGGTGAAAGCGCGTTAGCACTCAGCAAAAGAGAGTGCTAATCGAAGAGGAAACATAGCCTCGGAAAGAGCTAAGTCAAGGTTACCTAAGTGACTGTAAATCAATGAGATACTGATTGACCGAAAGACATAACCAACCTTTTGACGTATCTTCCCCTCTAATACAGAGGGGTAACCAATGCTCGAATCCGATGGCGGCCTGCTCCGAGGCACGCTCGACGCGCTGATTCTCAAGGCAGTGAGCTGGGGTCCCCGGCACGGTTATGCCGTGGCCGAATGGATCCGGATGATTTCCGACGACACCCTGCTCGTCGAAGAGGGGCCGCTCTACACCGCCCTGCATCGGCTCCAGGCCAGAGGCTGGCTGGTCTCCGAGTGGGGCTACTCCGAGAACAATCGCCGCGCGCGCTTCTACCGGCTCAGCGCCGAAGGGCGCCAGCGCTTGCGTGCCGAGGTCTCGGGATGGGAGCGATATGCCCGGGCTGTCACCCGCGCCCTCACCGCCAGCATCGAGCAGCCGGCCTGATGAAGCCGCCCTTCCGCCGGCCGGGCCGCGCGCGGGTCGCGCACGAAGTGGACGACGAGCTGGCCTTCCACCTCGACATGCGGACCAGCCAGCTCATCGCGCAGGGCTATCCCGAGGCCGCGGCGCGGCGCGAGGCGGAACGCCAGTTCGGCGACATGACCTCGGTGCGCGACGCCTGCGTCACCATGGACCAGAGCAGAGAACGCGTTACCCGGAGAACCGACATGATCGGCGAGCTCAAGCAGGACATCGTCTTCGGCCTGCGCACCCTGCGGCGCAGTCCTCTCTCTTCGATCGTGGTGGTGCTGACGCTGGCGTTAGGCATCGGCGCCAATACGTCCATCTTCACGCTCGTCGACGCGGTCCTGCTCCGCCCATTGCCGGTGCCGCATGCCGAGCGGCTGATCGCGATCGGCGACGGCAGCCGCGTGGGCGGGACCTCGTTCAGCGACGCGCCGCGCGGCGACCTGATTTCGTATCCCCTCTATCAGGCGATCGCGCCGCATCCCGAGCTGGCCAGCGGGCTGCTGGCCTCGGGAAGCCCGGGTCGGCTCGACGTCGCCAGCGAATCAGGTGGCGAGCCGGAACACCCGAGGGGCCGGCTGGTCTCGGGCAACTACTTCAGTGTCCTCGGCGTGACGGCCATGCTGGGCCGTACTTTCGACGCCCGAGAGGATGCGGGCGTCGGCAGCTCGCCGGTCGCGGCGATCAGCTACGCCTACTGGACCCGCCGCTTCCACCGCGATTCCAGCGTCATTGGCCGGTCGATCATCGTGAACGGCAGCGGCCTGACGATCGTCGGTGTGACGCCGCCGTGGTTCGAAGGGGAGATCGTCGGCTTCAGCAACGATCTCTGGATTCCCCTCACCATGACTCCGCTGGTACGCGCGCACCAGCCACTGCTCGACAACCGCACCGCCTATTGGCTCCTTCTGATGGGCCGCCTGGCCCCCGGCGTAACGCCGGCCCGCGCCGGCGCCCGGTACGACGAGCTGATCCGCCAGGATCTGCGGGACCATCCGCCGGGCAGCGCCGGCCTCTTCACGCAGGAGGTTCGCGATACGCGTCTCTTCATCGGCTCGGGGGCGCGCGGATTCTCCCGGCTGCGCGGGCTGTACCAGGCGCCGCTGGTCACGCTGATGATCGGTGTCGGACTCCTGCTGCTGATCGTGTGCGCCAACGTGGCCAACCTGCTGATGGCCCGCGCGGTCGCGCGCGGCCGCGAGATGAGCGTGCGCCAGGCCCTGGGCGCGGCCCGCGGGCGACTGTTGCGCCAGCTGCTGACCGAGAGCCTGCTCCTCGGATTGGCAGGCGCAGGCGCCGGGCTGCTGCTGTCGTACTGGGGAAGCCGCTTGTTGCTGACCCTCGCCGCCGATGGCACCGCGGCCATTCCGCTGGCGCTCAATCTCGATCGTGTGGTACTCGGCTTCACCGTGCTGCTCGCGCTGCTGACAGTGCTCCTCTTCGGCCTGGTCCCGGCGCTGCGCGGCTCGCGCGTCGACCTCGCCGCCGCGTTGCGCGGCCATGCCCGCTCGGTAACCGGGGGGCGCGGCGGCCGGGTGCCGCTGGGCCGCATCCTGATCGTCGCGCAGGTGGCGCTGTCGATGGTCCTGCTGCTCGGCGCCGGCCTCCTGGTGCGTTCGCTCGCGGGCGTCGAGAACGCCGACACCGGCATCGATCGCGATCATCTGCTGATCGTCGAGGTCAACGCGCGCGGCCACGGCTACGACGGCGAACGCCTCTCGCACTTCGCGCAGAACCTTTCGGCCCGTTTCGCCGCGCTCCCAGGCGTGACCTCGTCGGCCTTCTCCGAGAACGGCATTTTCAGCGGCACCGAATCGGAGACCAACCTCGAGATCCCGGGCTTCACCGTGCGCAACGCCGCCGACACCAGCGCGGCGTACGACCAGACCGGCCCCGGCTACGTCGCGGCGACCGGCGCGCATCTGGTGGACGGACGCGACTTCGCCGCCTCGGACGTCGAGCATGGCGAGCGGGTGATGGTCATCAACCGGAGCATGGCGAGTCACTACTGGCCGGGCGCGAGTGCGGTGGGAAGGATCGTGACCTTCAACGACACCATTCCGGTGCGCATCGTCGGCGTGGTCGCCGACATCCGCGATCATGACCTGGTCACCGAACCGGTGCGCCGCTTCTACGTCCCCTATCTCCAGCGCCAATTCGGCGACCCGACCAACCTGCGCTTCGAGCTGCGCGCGGCGGGCAACCCGGTCGCGCTCGCCAACACCGTCCGCGCCGCCATTCGCGCCGAGGATGGCACGATCCCGATCAATGCCATCGATCCGCTCACCGAGCTGATGCGGCAATCCATCCGCGAGCAGCGGCTGCTCACGAGACTGGCAGCGGGATTCGGCGTGATGGCGTTGCTGCTGGCGGCGATCGGTCTTTACGGGGTGATGACCTACGCGGTGAGCCGGCGCACGGGCGAGATCGGATTGCGCGGCGCCCTGGGCGCGGGCCGCGGCGACGTGATCGGAATGGTGCTGGGTGACGCGATGAAAGTGGTGGGCATCGGCGTGGTGCTCGGCATACCTGCTTCGCTCGCGGCGACGCAGCTGCTCAAGAGCCAGCTGCACGGGGTTGCCACCGGCGATCCCGTGGCGCTGATCGCGGCGCTTCTGGTGCTGGCGACGACGGCGTTCGTGGCGGCGCTGCTGCCGGCGTTGCGCGCCTCGCGCGTCGCGCCGATCGTCGCGCTGAGCCAGGAGTGAGCGGCTAGGAGACCCTGACGCCGGCCAATTCAGCGGCGATCCGCAGTCCTTGCAGGGTGAGATCGGGGTGCACTTCCTCGATCTCGCTGGAAAACTTGGCGATTAGCGGCGCCAGGCCGCCGGTCGCGACGACCCGCGGCATGTCGCGCGTCGGCCACTCCGCCTTGATGCGCCGCACCATGCCATCCACGGCATCGGCGGCGCCGAACACCATTCCCGCCCGGATGCACTCGTCGGTCCGCTTGCCGATCGCCCGCTCCGGCGGTGCGATCTCGGTGCTCGAGAGCCGGGCCGCACGCCGGATCAGGTTCTCGGCCGCGGTCCGCACCCCGGGCGCGATGATCCCGCCCAGGAAACGCCCGTCTTTCGTTATGCAGTCGAGCGTGGTCGCCGTGCCGAAGTCCACCACGATGGTATCGCAGCCGAAGAGCCGGCTCGCCGCCAGGGTGTTGACCATCCGGTCGGCGCCGACGGTGTTGGGCTCTTCGACATCGAGTCGGATCGGCAGGTTCTGCGCGGTGACGATCAGCGGGACGGTCCCCGTCGCATCGACCAGGCCGTCGGTGAGCGCCTCGGTCGCCATCGGCACCACCGATGCGACCACGCTCTGCCCGACGTCGGTGACGTCGAGACCGGCCTGCACGAAGAGCGCGCGGAGCAGCACCGCCCATTCGTCGGGCGTGCGCTCGGGGTTGGTCATGATCCGCCAGCTGCGCTCCAGCTCGATACCGCCGAAGAGGCCGATGGTGATTTCGGTATTGCCGATGTCAATCGCTAATAGCATGCGAATAAAATACGGGAGAAAGGGGAGAAGCGGGAGAAAGGGGAGAAAGGATTGAAAACGAGGGAAACAGCGGAGACACGGGCGCTAGGCGGCTTCGGTCCTTCGTACCACGCCGCCGTCGCTGCCGCGCACCAGCAGCGCGCCGTCGGCGTCGAGCCCGACCACCGGCGCGGTGTCGGGCGGCATCCACAGCGCCCCGAGGTAACGCTCGCGCTCGGCGTCGCTCAGCGGGCCGATCAGCCGTCCCGCCGCGGCGACCCGTAACACCATCGCTTCGAGCAGCGCCAGCCGTGACACGCCCGGATCGACGTCGGCCGCGGCAATGGCCGAGTCACGGAGCTCGGCCGCAATCGGCCCATGCACGTTGAGACCGATACCGGCGGCGATCCAGCCGATACGCTCGCCCACCCACCGGGCCTCGCAGAGAATCCCGCCCAGCTTTCGTCCGCCAACGACGATGTCGTTAGGCCACTTGAGGTCGGGACGCAGGGTCGCCGAAACCACCGCGAGCGCGTCACGCACCGCGAGACCGATCCGGATGGCGAGGGTGCCCCCCTCGGGCGCGGAGACCGGCCGCATCAGCATCGCCAGCCAGATACCCGCCCCGGGCGGCGAGATCCAGGCGCGTCCGGCCCGTCCGCGGCCGGCCGTCTGCTCGTCGGCCAGAACGATGGTGCCGGTTGATGCGCCCTCTTCGCCCAGGCGGTGGGCAAGATCCATCACGGTGGGAACGCGCTGCTGGAGGATCGCACGCGGCGCGCCGGTCAGCCGCGCGACACCGGACTCATCGAGTCCGTCGTACCGATACACGGCGCTGACTACGTGCCCCTCGCCAACCAGAGCAGGACCGCCCCACCGGCAGCCAGGCGATAGATCGCGAAGGGCACGAAGCCGCGCTTGCGCACCCACGCCATGAACCAGGCCACCACGCCGTAGGCGACGATGAACGACACGATGAAGCCCAGGGCCAGGACCGCCCAACCGTGTCCCGTCATCGGCGGCGCGCCGAGCGGATTCGACGGACCGCGGCGCAGCGACTTGAGGAGGTCGTATCCGGTGGCGGCGAACATCGTGGGAATGGAAAGGAAGAAGGAGAATTCGAGCGCGGCGGCCCGCGACATCCCCACAATCTGTCCCGCGGCGATAGTGGACATCGAGCGCGACGTCCCCGGGAAGATCGCCGAGAGGTTCTGGCAGAGGCCGATCCACACCGCCTGCCCCATCGACATCGTTTCCATCTGCTCGGTGCGGCGCGGAATGCGGCCCTTCTGGTAGAGCGCATCCACGACCCACATGATCACGCCGCCGATGATCAGTGCCCAGCCCATGACCGTCAGGCTCTCCAGGTGCTTGCCGATCACCTTCACGAGGAGAAACGAAGGCACGGCGGTACAGATGAAAGCGGCCAGTGTCAGCACGACGGTGTTCGACGGCGCGGCGTTCCCGTTGCTGCGCGAGCCGGCGCCCCCGGCCAGCAGCCGGCGAATCTCGGCACGGAAATAGATCGGCAGGCAGCAGACGGCGCCGAGCTGGATGACGATGCTGAACATCTTCCAGTACCCGTCCGACAGGCTGACGCCGAGCAGCGCCTCGGTGATGCGCAAATGCGCCGTCGAGCTGACCGGAAGAAATTCGGTGAGCCCTTCGATGACGCCGAGCAGCAGGCTCAGCGGATAGTCAGTCATGCGCGTGATCCCCGGTCAGAGACGGTCCCACAACAGCGCGAGGAGGCCGGCGAGCATCGCCGCCTTGATGCCGGCACGCGCACCGGTGAGCTGGCGGTCGAGGAGCCGCGCGATCAGGATGCCCACGCCGAGGTCGATGAGACCCACGGCAATGGCATACCGGCGCCCGTACCAGCTGGCAAAAAAGGGCGCGAACGACGCCGGCACGAAGGCGACCAGGGTCGCGGCGGCGATCAGAAACGCCGTCTCGCGGCCGAAGACGATGGGAATGGTGCGCCGGCCCAGCGCGGCATCGCCGGAGACGTCCTCCAGGTCCTTCACGATCTCGCGCGCGAAATGAAGAATGGCCGCGAGCCCGCTGGCGACCAGGCCGGCGCGCCACCAGCCGACCGCCATGGCGCCGTAAATCAGCGGCACGCTCGCGACCACGGCAACGGCCAGGTTGCCGGCGATGCCGTGCCGCTTGAGGAGGGGCGAGTAGACCAGCATCACGGCAAGCGCGGCGAGGCCGAGCGCGAAGACCCGCATGTCGACCAGCCACGCGGCGAGGAGCCCGGCGCCGCCTAACAGTCCGCCGACGATCACCGCGACGTTGACCGACAGGCCGCCGTTCACCAGCGGCCGGCCCGGACGATTGACGCGATCGATCTCCTGGTCGGCGATGTCGTTCGCCACATTCCCCGCCGCGCCCAGTCCGATGGCCGACAGCATCGCGAGCCGCAGCATCCCGGGAATGGCGAAGCGACCCTGCGCCAGAACGCCGCCGATCGCAACGCCGGCGGCGCTCAACGCCAGGTTCGGCACACGCACCAGTGCGAGGAGGCTAGCCGCCCGTGACCTTGGCATAGACCTTTTCGTACATCGGGACGACACGATCTTCGGCGAACACGGCGGCGCGCTTCACCGCGGCGTCACGGGCCGCTTCGCGCCGCGCGTCGGACAGCAGCTCGATCGCTCCCCTGGCCATGGCGTCCACGTCGCCCGCGCCGCCCAGAAATCCGCTGACTTCGTGCTCGACCACCTCGGGCAATCCGCCGACATTCGCGCCGATCACCGGCACGCCGGTCGCGAGGGCTTCGAGAGCGGCGAGCCCGAATGATTCGGAAACCGTCGGCAGCAGGAACAGGTCGGCCCACCGCAGCACGTAGGCGACATCCTCGACCTTGCCGATGAACCGCACCCGGTCCTTGAGTCCCAGGCGTTCGACCTCGCGCTCCGCCGCATCGCGGTCGGGGCCGTCGCCGGCGAGGACGAGGCGCGCGGGAATCTCCTTGCGTACCAGGTCGAAAATGCCGACCACGTCGAGCAGGCGCTTCACCGGCCGCATGTTCGAGATGTGCATCAGCACCTTGTCGCCGGGAGGGAAGAGCGGGCAGCGCTCACGCGGCCCATGGAATTCCCGGAGGTTCACGAAATTCGGCACCACCTCGATGCCGCAGGAGTTGCAGCCGAACGCCTTGAGCGTCTCGTCCTTCAGATACGCCGACACCGCGGTCACGGCATCCGACTTCTCGATCGAGAACTTGGTGATGGTGAAGTAGGACGGATCCTGGCCGACGAGGGTGATGTCGGTACCGTGCAGCGTGGTGACGATCGGCAGACTGCGCTCCTCGGCGAGGAGCTGCTTTGCCATCCAGCCGGAAATGGCGTGCGGGATCGCGTAATGCGCGTGGATCAGGTCCAGCTTTTCGCGCACCGCAACCTCGTGGAGCATCACCGCGAGGGCCAGCGAATACGGCGGGTGCTCGAAGAGGGGATACGAGCCGATCTTCACTTCATGGAAGGTCACCCGCTCGTTGAAGCGCAAGCGGAAAGGCATCGCGTAGGAAATGAAATGGATGTCGTGGCCGCGGCTTGCCAGCGCGAGGCCCAGCTCGGTCGCCACGGCGCCCGAGCCACCGTACGTGGGATAACAGACGATGCCGATTTTCATCAAGGATTTTCCACCGCCGCACGATACCCGGACAATAGTTCCTGCGCCAGCACATCGGGCGGCTGCGATGCATCCAGCATCGTGACCGGACCCTTCAGTTGATGACGGAACCACGTCACCTGCCGTTTGGCATAGCGGCGCGTCGACGTGACGATCGCCGATTCGAGCGACGCCGCCGCCAGCCGGCCGCGGAGCAGCTCGACCACCTCGGCGTAACCCACGCCTGAAAGGCCGGGCGCATCGTCCGGTACGCCGGCCGCGAGGCTGCGTTCGACCTCGGCGACCAGTCCGCCCGAGAGCATGCTACGCACCCGCTGCGTGATTCGTTCGACCAGCTGCTCGCGCGGCAACTTCATGACGGCGTACCAGGCCTTGGCCGGTGGCAACGGCGCGGGTGCGTCCTGGTGCAGCCGCGAGAGCGGAACGCCGGTCAACAGCGCGACCTCGATGCCGCGTGCCTCGCGCTGCGCACCCCCGCCGGCGAAGACCGGATCGAGCCGCCTCGCCCAGCGCACCCGCTCCGCGCCCGGTAACGCATCGAGCAGCGACCGCAGGCGCTGGCGCCGCGATTCATCCATCTCCGGCTCGTCGAAGAGTCCGTCGAAGAGGGCCCGCAGATAAAATCCGGTTCCGCCGACGACGACCGGCAGTCGTCCTCGCCCCGCCGCCGCGACGATCCAGCCCGCGGCGTCACGGGCGAATCGCCCGGCCGAATAGCGCTCGCGCGGCTCCAGGATGTCGATGCCATGATAGGGTGCGGCGGCACGATCGGCCGCCGAAGGCTTGGCGGTACCGACGTCGAGCCCGCGGTAGATCTGGCGCGAATCGGCGCTGATGATTTCGATCGGCGCGAGAGACGCGAGCACGGTCGCGACGGCGGTCTTTCCGATCCCGGTCGGGCCGGCAAGAACGGGAATCGGGAATGGGGCCGATTCCCGGCTACCGTCTTCCAAACCGCCGCTCCAGCTCGATCCGCGGCAGCTGGACGATGGTCGGGCGGCCATGAACGTCGTGCGCCGGCAGCGAGCTCGCGAAAAGCAGCGAGATCAGCTCTTCCATCTCCGGGCGCGTCAGCGGATGGCCGGCCTTGATCGCCGCGCGGCAGGCAAAGGTCGAAGCGAAGCGTTCCATCCGATTGGCCAGCGCGCCGAATCTTCCCCCTGCCATGTCGGCGACGATTTCCCGCAGGCACCGCTCGGCGTCGAAGCGCGGATGCGGCGCCGGCGCGGCGTGCACGATGACGCTGCGCCCGCCGAATGGCAGCGCTTCGTAGCCGAGCTTGGCGATCAGCTCGTCATTGGCTTCGAGCGCATCGAGCTCGGCCGGCGCCAGCTCGATGGTCAGCGGAAAGAGCAGCTTCTGCGACGCCGCCCCGCCCTCGTTCAACGACGTCATCGCCCGCTCGAAGAGGACGCGCTCGTGCGCCGAGTGCTGGTCGACAATGAGCAGCCCCTCGGCGCTCTCGACGAGGATATAGCTGTCGTGGATCTGCGCGACGACGCGAAAATCCGGGGAGCGGGACTCATGGCCCGGGCCTCGCGGCTCGTCGAAGAGCGACTGGGAATCAGCGGCGCCGGGCTCGTCGCCCTCTTCCGCCTCCGCCGCACCCCGCGTGCCGAGTCCCGTGTCCGGCACCCCGTGTCCCGCGTCTCCTCCCATCGCGAGGTGCTCCCACGGCATCGCACCCGCCCGGAATGGCGCCGCGGCCACCAGCTCGCCCAGGGCCGCGTGGACGGCGCTTTCGACCGCGGCCTCGATGGCGAAGCGGTCGCGAAAGCGCACTTCGAGCTTGGCGGGATGGACGTTGACGTCCACATCGGCGGCGGGCACCTCGAGCGCCAGCACCATGCTGGGGCGCAAGCCGGCGGGAATCGTCCCGCGATAGCCGCGCTCGGCGGCGCGCACAATGAAGTGGTCCTTGAAGGGCCGGCGGTTGACGAGGAGATACACGCTGCGGCCGGCGGGAGCGGCGTCGGCGGGCCGCTGGACCAGGCCGCTGATCCGGATTCCGTCGCCCGCGCTCTCCACCGGCACCATCGTCGCCGCCAGCTCGCGCCCCAGCACCTGCGCGACGCGCTCGGGGAGGCCGGCCGCCGGCAGCGCCTCGACCGCCTGCCGCGAGTCGGCCAGCATCATCACGCCTAACGAGGGCCGCGCCAGCGCGAGGGTCTGGACGGTGTCCACGCAGGCGCGGGTCTCGCTGCGGGCGCTGCGCAGGAATTTCCGCCGCGCCGGCGTGTTGTGGAACAGCCCGCGCACGGCGATGGTGGTGCCGCGCTGGCGGGCGATATCGTCGATGGCGGTGATCAGGCCTCCGCTCGCGGTCACCCGCGTGCCGAGGCCTTCATCGTCGGAGGTTTCCATCTCGAAGCGGCTGACCGACGCGATGCTGGGGAGCGCCTCGCCGCGAAAGCCGAAGGTCGCCACGCCCACCAGGTCCTCGGCGCGGCGCAACTTGCTGGTGGCGTGGCGGTCGAGGGCCAGCAGCGCGTCGTCGCGCCCCATCCCTTCCCCGTCGTCGGCGACGCGGATCAAGGTCTTGCCGCCCTGCTCGATTTCGATGGCGATCGCCTGGGCGCCGGCGTCGAGGGCGTTTTCGAGGAGCTCTTTGAGGACCGACGCGGGTCGCTCGACCACCTCGCCGGCGGCGATGCGGTTGGCGACGGTATCGGGAAGAATCTGGATCTTGCGGGCCACGACGGCTCAGCGCTTGATGCGCTCGCCCTTGTCTTCGTGGCAGAAAATCCAGGCCGCCATCCGCCCGGGCGCGATGGGATCGCCTGGCTCGATGGCGAACCACTCCTGGTCGCTGCCGCTGGCGGCCTGCCCCGCGGCACGCGTGGCCGCGAGATCGAGCATGGTACGGGCCCGCTCCACCCAGAGCGCGCAGTTGGCGGGACGCAGATCCACCCAGCCGCGGCTCGCGGCAGCGAGCGGGTCCTTGCCCGGCGCCAGCGGCACGACGACCTCGGGGCCGCGCGTCATGCGCGCGCCATCGGCATGCAGAATCGGGATGCCCACCGAAATGATTTCGGCGCGCAGTTGCGCATCCTTGGCGAGCAGCGCCTCGGCTTCGGCACCGAGCTTCGCCGGATCGGCTTTCGAAAGCGCCCGCACGTCCTGGTGAAGCCGCGACCAGCAGTGCGCTTCGTAGAGCAGCTTGGTCAGCCGCGGCGGACCGAGCATCTCGAACGCGACCGACGGCGAATGATGCTGCGCGCTCAGCGCATCGAGCCGCTTCAGCGCCGCTTCACGCAAAACACCGGCACGATAGGTCGGGCCGGCGGTCGACGCATCCATCGCGGCGATCATGTCACGGCCGGTGGGATGGCCCTGCAGCTCGAGCACCACGTACTCGGCGATCTCCTCGGGGGTGATGAACTCCATCTGGCCGAGCGCGGTGATGGTGTCGAATTCCTCGCGGGCGAAAAGACCGTTTTCGCCCATGTTGATGAACACCGACTCGAGCGGCCGGTTCAGCGCCGTCCATCCCTGCTCGCCGTTGAAGGCTTTCGCGACCGGCATCGCCGTCGGACAATCGAAGAGCGCGATCGGTCTACCGCCGCGCCGCACCGGCCCAAACGCGATTTCGCGCCAGCCGATCGCGGCCGTCGGCTTGATCTCGATCGTCGCGGGAGCGCCCGGGGTGCGGCCCATCAGATACAGCAGCAGGGTGTGTGCGCCGGCGACCGCCGACTTGGTGAGCAGGGTGCGCGAGGGCCGCTCTTCCGAATGGGTGTAGGGAATGTTCATCCCCATCCCGCCGGTCCCGCTGGTTCCGATCTTCACGTAGGCGCGTGTACCCGCGCGGCGCAGACCCTCGGTCAGGATCTGGATGTGCCGCGTCAGCTGCGGCATCGCCATGGTGATGACGTGCCGCTCGATCGCGCCGAGGTCGGCCTTCCCCGCCTCAGCCTGGGCCAGCAGATCGCGGGTCGAGCGATAGATGTCCTGGTACGCAAAGGCGGTCGCGGTGTTGATGCAGTCCACCACCGCGGCGGGCCGGTATTTCTCGAGGAGCTGGACCAGCAGGCTGCGGGAGAGGACGTCGTCGGTGAGATCGCCGAAGACGTCGTCGACGATCATCCGGACATTCTTCGGATCCTGCATCAGCTTGACCCGGTCGCCGCGCGACACCGACTCGGGGAGATAGACGTTGCCGAACTCGACCAGGATGCGGGCCTTGCCGGCGATGGGCTTGAGCGCGGCCGCGGTCTCTTCGGTCTCGCGCGCGTAGAGCGCGACGAGCACGATTTCGCTCGGCGCAAACGCCAGCAATCGGCGGGCGACGGCGTGGCCCACCAGCCCGCTGCCGCCGAGGATCATGACCTTCGCGCCCTGGAGGTCCATGCCGCTCACGAGTTGGGGTCGAGTTGTACCGCGCGATACAGCGCGTCGCGCTCGGCCGGTTCGAGATGCCGAGACAGTCCGGGCGCGAGACCATCCAGCGCCACCGGTCCGTAGGCCATCCGGGTCAGCGTCCGCACACCCAGTCCCAGCTGGGTGCAGATCCGGCGGACGATTCTCGAACGTCCTTCGGTCAGATCCAGATCCAGCGCGCCGCCGTTTTTTGCCGGCGTGAAGCTCCAGCGCGCCGGACGCGCGGGCCGCTCTTCACCTTCAATGACGATGCCCTGGTCCAGCGACCGTCGCCCATCGGCATCGAGGCTACCTGTGACCATGACCCGGTAGCAGCGCGGCACTTCGTATTTCGGATGCATCAGCCGCGAGGCCAGCTCGCCGTCGGTGGTGAAAAGAAGCAATCCCTCCGACATCACGTCGAGCCTGCCTACCGCCACCAGCGCCGGCAGCGCGTCCTTGAGCAGCGTAAACACCGTTGGATGCCGCTCGCCCGGAGCCCGGGAAGTGATGTAGCCGGTTGGCTTGTGGAGCGCCAACCACTCCCCCGCGGTCATCGTCAGCGTTCGTCCGTCGAGGGTCACCACGTCCGTCGCCGGATCGACCGGATCGCCCGGTCCCAGCGGCGGCTTGCCGTTGATCCGCACCCGGTCCGCGGCGATGAGATCCGCGGCGCCGCGCCGGCTCGAGGCACCCGCCCGCGCCAGGAATCGCGTCAGGCGGACCGTCAATCGTGCGTCGTGCGTGGTGCATCGTGCGTCGAACCGGCACCGGCGTCGTCCTGCCGACGCACGACATCCGACTCACGACTCACGGCCTCACGTTGGGTCTCCTCCGAGATCTCGGACGCCAGCTCGGCGGCCTGCTCCGCCGCGGCCGCCGCGGCGGGCGAGCGCAGCGCGATCGTCAGCTCGTCGGTGCGCGGCAGATCGGCGAGATCGCGCAGCCCCAGGTGCTCGAGGAACATCGGCGTCGTCGCATAGAGCAGCGGCCGGCCCAGGCCCTCGGCGCGCCCGGCGATGTCGATGAGACCGCGCTCCTGGAGCAGCCGGAGCACGCCGCCCGAGCTGACGCCGCGAATCTCTTCGACTTCGGCGCGACCGACCGGCTGCCGGTAAGCGATCACCGCCAGCACTTCGAGCGCCGCGGCCGAGAGCCGGAGCGGCCGCGCGGCAAACTGCGCCCGCTCGATCGCTTCGGCGAAAATCGGCCGGGTGAGGATCTGCCAGCCCTCGGCGATCTCGACCAGCTCGACGCCGTGGCCGCCTTCTTCATAATGATCCCGCAATTCGGCGAGCGCCCGGCGCCAGTCGTCCTCCGACGCCTCGTTGTCGAGCACCGTCAGCTCGTCGAGGGCGAGAGGACGCGGCGCGGCGAACAACGCCGCTTCAAGCAGCCTGGTACGCTGTTCCACGATCGATCATCACCGGCGCAAAAGCGGCTGGTTGGGTAACGGTACAGGTCCCGCGACGCGCCAGCTCCAGCAGCGCGACCAGGGCGGAGAGAATATCGATGACGCTGGGCGTCTGGCCGAGCAGCTCGCCCAGGCCGAAGCTGCCCCGTTCTTCGAGCCACGCGAGGACGCGCTGCTGCGCGCCTTCGACGTCGAGTGGTCGCGGCGCGATCCGGTACATGATCGGATCGGGAATCAGGGCGAGGACGCGCTCGAGCGCCTGGATCAGCTCGGCGAGATCGAAAACCGGCGGAGGCAGCGGAATTTCGGGCGCCGGCGCGAGCCAGCCGCGTCCATGCCGCTCGGCCCGGCGGCGCGCCGAGCCGCTCATCCAGTCCACCACCTCGCGGATCTGCTGGTATTCGAGCAGCCGCCGCACCAGCTCGTGGCGCGGATCCTCCCACGGCTCCTGGTCGCCGCGCCGCGGCAGCAGCATCTGCGCCTTGATGCGGAGCAGCCGCGCCGCCATCTCGAGATATTCGGCGGCCTCGTTCAGGCCTAACGAGGCGATCACGGCGAGGAACTGGTCGGCGATCCGGGCGATCGGGATGTCCCAGATGTCGATTTCCTCATGGCGGATCAGGTGCAGCAGCAAATCGAGCGGCCCTGAGAAGCGCTCCAGGCTGACGACGAACCCGGTGTCGTCGAATCCCAGGGCGCCGGCGCCGTTGCCGCCCGCGCTCGGCGTCATGGTATCGCCGCCAGGGTCCAGGGAATCAGCGCGGTGCGCGCCACTTCGGTGATGCGGGCGACCGGCCAGAGCAGCACGGTCTGCGCCGAGGGGACGATCCAGATGGCGAGCATCAGCAGCGCGAAACCGTAGCGGCCGAAAGCCTGGTACCGCGCACCCGCGGCCGGCGGCAGGAGATGATATACCAGGTGCGAGCCGTCGAGCGGCGGCAGCGGCACCAGGTTGAAGAGCGCCAGCAGGATGTTGAGCGAGATCCCGATCGACGCCATCTGCTGCAGCGTGATGAGCCACTCGGCGTCGGGCATCGACCGGCCGATCAATCCCAGCACGATGAAAATACCGGCACTGGCGAGCGCGATCAGCAGGTTCATCACGATGCCCGCCGATGATACGATCACGTCGCCGCGGCGATAGTGGCGATAGTTCTTCGGATTCACCGGCACCGGCTTGGCGGCGCCGAAGGTGAACGTACCCTTCGACAGAAAAAAGAGTCCCACCGGCACGATGATGCTCATGAACGGATCGATGTGCGGAATGGGATTGAAGGTCAGCCGCCCGAGGAGATAGGCCGTGTTATCGCCCTGCCGGTATGCCGTCCACGCGTGGGCGTATTCGTGCGCCACGACGGAGAACAGAAGAATCGGCAGGATGAGCAGGAATTCGGCCACAGAAGGGCGGAAACTAACCGTCGCTGTTGGGGTTGTCAAAACACTTCACCCTGCGTAAACTCCTTGCCGCAATTGGAGATAGACCACCTACGCTCAGGAGTTGATGTGCCTCGTATCAAGTCGGCAAAGAAGCGGATGCGGCAGGCCCGCGCGCGGACCGCGCACAACCGGACCCAGCGCTCGGCGATCAAGACGGCGGTGAAGAAGGCGCGTGCGGAAACCAACAAGGACAACGTGGCCGGCGCGATGCAGTCGCTCGATCGTGGCGCCCGCAAGCGGCTGATTCACCGCAATGCGGCAGCCCGCAAGAAGTCCCGCCTGGCCAAGAAGCTCAACGCTGCAGCGAAATAACGGCGCTCGCGGCTAGAAGGCCGCGAGCTCCGCGCCGCACTTCTCGCAGTACCACTCGGTGGGACGGTTGAGCGTCCCGCATTCCTTGCAGGTCAGACCGGCATTCTCCTCCTTCTTGGGCGCCAGAGACGCTCTGGCGGGAGGAGCTTCTTTTACCGGCTCGGGCTCCAGCTCCGGCAGTCGAACCAGGCTTGGTGCCGCATCGAAGTTCACCGGCGCTTCTTCGGCGGCCACCTTCGGCTGGGGTGGCGCACTCACTGCCGTTGCGGTCGCGGAAGACTGCGGCGCGGGAGCCGGCGCGGCCGGAATGGAAGTCAGCACAGGAGCGGAGGTCGCTGGGACCGGCGATGCCGGGCGGGCCGATGCGGCAGCGGCCGCCGGTGCGGCGCCGGGTACCGGCTTGATCGCGCCGCCGGTCGTGACCGAGCGCAGGAAGGCCAGCTCGTCCAGATCGGTCTTGGGCGCCCGCAGGTCGGGCGAGCTCTTCCGCTCGGTGCGCGGCGGCTCCGGTGCGCGGGCCGCGGGGGCCGGCTCCGGATTACGGATCTCCGCCAGCACCGCCTCCTCGTCGGTATCGGTCTCCGGCTCGTCTTCGCGCGCGTCGCCGGATGCGATCATCTCGAGGATCTCTTCGTAGCGCTCGATGTCGCGCAGCGCCGACGCCAGATCCTTCTTGAGCGAGTCGAGCGTCGTCTGGAGCGTACCACTCTGCTCCTTGAAGCGCCCCTCGTCCATTTCACCGACGTGCCGCCGCAGCCGCAGCTCGGCGAGCTCATCCTTGCGCTCCTGCTGCTGCGCCTCGAGGCCGTCCTCGCGTTCCTGCGCCTCTTCGAGCGCCTCGTTCAACGCTTCGCGATGCTCGCCCAGCTCGGCCATGACGCCGGTCAGGCGTTCGCGATAGTCGTTGCGGACCCGCTCGATGACGTGCGCCGGCATTCCATCCACGCTGCCGGCCGCAAGCTTGTCCATCCAGTCCTGGAAGAGACGGCGCTGCTCGATCAGCTTTTCGACTACACCCAACGTCGTCCTCGTCTTTCGGCTCATGAACCTGCTCCCTCCCGGCGCGGGGGCGCCTGCGTGAAAGATAGACGCTCGGAGGCTTCCGCGCGGTGGACCACCCGCCCCCCGACCATCGTCCAGCGGACCCGCCCGCGCAGCGCCCGGCCGGCGAACGGGGTGTTGCGGCTCTTCGAGTGAAAGGCGGCCGGATCCACCGTCCAAGGCTCGCCCGGGTCGAAAACCACCACGTCGGCAGCGGTGCCGCGGGCCAGCGTGCCGGCCGGAAGATGCACAATCGACGCCGGAACCGAAGTGAGGCAGCGCACAAGCGCCGCCAGCCCCATGATCCCCGGCTCGACCAGCTCGGCGATCGCGATTCCCAGGGCCGTCTCCAGGCCCACGACCCCGAATGGCGCGAAGTCGAACTCGGTCTCCTTGGCGTCGTACGGATGCGGAGCGTGGTCGGTCGCGATGCAGTCGATGGTGCCATCCGCCAGCGCTTTTTTCGTCGCATCGACGTCGGCCGGCTCGCGCAGCGGCGGATTCATTTTGGCGTTGGTGTTGTACCCTTCGCAACAGACGTCGGTCAACGTCAGATGGTGCGGCGTAACCTCGGCCGTCACCCGCACACCGCGCGAGCGCGCCTCACGGATCAGCCGGACCGATCCCGCCGTGCTCATGTGCGCCAGGTGTACGTGCCCGCCGGTCAGCTCGGCCAGCAGGATGTCGCGCGCCACGATCAGGTCCTCGGCGGCGCGCGGCATGCCTTTGATGCCGAGCCGCGCGCTGGTCAGACCCTCGTGCATCGCCGCGCCTTCGGCCAGCGAGCGATCCTCGCAGTGGTCGATGACCGGGATCTCGAAGGTGCGCGCGTACTCGAGCGCGGTGCGCATCAGGTGCGCCGTCGCGACCGGCTTGCCATCGTCGCTCACCGCGACCGCGCCGGCGGCGACCATCTCGCCGAATTCCGTGAGCTGCTCGCCCCGCTGGCCTAACGAGACCGCGCCGATCGGATGGACCCGCGCCGTCCCCGCGGCCTGGGCCTGCTTGATGACGAATCCCACCGCCGACTGGTTGTCGCAGACCGGATCGGTGTTGGGCATGGCGCAGACCGAGGTGAATCCGCCGGCCACGGCGGCGCGGGCGCCGGTCGCGATGGTTTCCGCATCCTCGCGGCCCGGTTCGCGCAGATGGACGTGCAGGTCGACGAATCCCGGCGCCACCACCAGCCCCGTCGCATCGATCCGTTCGGCGCCGTCGGGAGCGGAGAGCCCCTTTCCCATCCCGGCAATGGTGCCGTCCACCAGCAGCAGGTCCGCGATGCCGTCGTGGTTGCGCGCCGGATCGATGACCCGGCCGCCGGTGATCAGGATCGGCTTCACGATTCGCCTTTCGACTGGCCCTTGGCCGCTTCGGCCAGCTCGGGCCGGCCGCCGGCCAGGAGATAGAGCACCGCCATGCGCACCGCCACCCCGTTGGTGACCTGCCGCAGAATCACCGAGTGCTCGCCGTCGGCGACGCGGCTGTCGATCTCGACGCCGCGATTCATCGGCCCGGGATGCAGGATCAGCAGCTCACGAGGCGCTCGCTCCAGCCGCTCCTGCGTCACACCGAAAACCCGGTAGTACTCGCGCAGGCTCGGGATGTAGCCGGCCTGCATGCGCTCGAGCTGAAGCCGAAGGACGTTGAGCACATCGGCCCACTCGATTGCTTCCTCGATCCGGCGGAAAGCCCGCACGCCGAGGTCTCCGACGTTGAGCGGCAGCAGGCTCGCCGGTCCGCAGACCGCGACCTCGGCGCCCAGTTTCTGCAGTCCCCAGATGTTGGAGCGCGCCACGCGCGAATGCCGGATGTCGCCGACGATGCAGACCTTCGAGCCCTGGATGGGCCGGTGGTCGCGAATGGTGAGCAGATCCAGGAGACCCTGCGTCGGGTGCTCGTGCATTCCGTCGCCGGCGTTGATCACATTCGAATCGATGCGATCGGCCAGGAAGCGCGCCGCCCCCGATGAGCCGTGGCGGATCACCACCATGTCGATCCGCATCGCCTCGAGGTTGCGCGCGGTATCCACCAGCGTCTCGCCCTTGGTCACCGAGCTGATGTTGGCGGCAACGTTGAC
>DASXPG010000223.1:0-25050 GCA_036493755.1 Gemmatimonadales bacterium | reverse complement strand
CAGCGCGATGAGCAGCATCGCGATGGGATAGACCTTCCCCGAGTCGATCGAGATCTGCCAGACGGTGAACGCGAAGTACGTGACCAGGATGGCGGCGAAGGCGCCGCCGACGCGGAAAATCTTCCCCGCCTTCTCTTCCATTTCTTCGGAGCCGGAGCGCAGCGCCTCGAACATGAAGAGGAAGAGCAGCGCCGCCGAGCCGGCGCTGAAGAAGGCCGCCATCATGTTCAGCTTGAAGGCAGTGGGAAGACCCTTGATCAGCCAGTCCCAGGTGTGCCCGATGATGATGAAGAGCGGCGTTCCCGGCGGATGCGGCACACCGAGGATGTGCGCGGTGGCGACGAACTCGCCGTCATCCCAGAAGGTCACCGACGGCGCGAGCGTCATCAGGTAGCCGACGAAGACGATGACGAAGGCCAGCGCCGCCAGCTTGTACGCGGGACGAGACGCGACCTGGGTATTTCCGTTCACGAGCTTGCCGTCTCCATGCTGGTGCCGGCCACGGGGAGCGGTGCCCCGGTGGCCAGCAGGTCCTTGAGGCGCGCCAGCGAAATGCCCCGCTCGAGCTGGCCGCGCCGGGTCACCGAGATGGCGCTGGTCTCCTCGCTCACCACGATGACGATGGCATCGGTCTCTTCCGACAACCCCAGGGCGGCGCGGTGGCGCGTCCCCAGAGACTTGTCGGCGACCGGAAACTGCGTCAGCGGCAGAATGCACCCTGCCCCGATGATTTCGTCGCCGCGCACGATGAGCGCGCCATCATGCAGCGGCGAGTAGGGCGTGAAAATCGTCGTCACCAGGTCCGCGGATACCCGCGCGCTCAGCTTGGTGCCGCTCTCAAGATAGTCCGCGAGACTGATTTCGCCCTGTACGGCGATGATCGCGCCGGTTCCCGCACGGCTCAGTCGGTCCACCGCCTCGGTAATTTCCTCGGCCACCGCGTGGGCCTCCCCGCGGTAGAAGAAACGCATGAGCCGCGACTGGCCCAGCCGAGCCAGGCCGCTGCGCAACTCAGGCTGAAACACGATCAACAGGGCGAAGGCGCCGTAGGTGAGGATCAGTCCGAGGAGATAGCTGATCATGGTCAATTTCAGCAGCACCGCCGCCACGTACGCCGCGCCTAACAAAACCAGCCCCAGCAGAATGTGGATTGCCCGCGTGCCCACCAGGAAGAGGAGGCCGCGATAGATCACTGCCGCGACGATGATGATCTCAAAGGCGTCGCGCCAATGCGGAATCAGGAAGCGAAAGCGATCATCCATGACGGGCCGACAATATCGCATCGGCCACGTCCAGCGCCACCTTGCTGCCGCCGACGTCGTGCACCCGGAAGAGCGACGCGCCGAGCATCCGCGCGGCGACGCAAGCCGCGGCGGTCGCCGCATCGCGGTCCTCCACGCCCCGGCCGGTGATCGCGCCGAGAAACCGTTTGCGCGACGGTCCCACCATGATCGGTTGGCCCAGGCCCAGGAAAACACTGAGGCGGGCGAGGACCTGGAGATTGTGTTCCGATCGCTTGGCGAAGCCCAATCCGGGATCGAGCACGATACGATCGGCCGCCACGCCGGCCCGGAGCGCGGCATCGCGGCGGGATTCCAGCTCGGCCGCCACTTCAGCGGCGACGTCGTCGTAGTTGGCCTCGGCGTCCATCGTACCGGGCTCGCCGCGCATGTGCATGATGACCACACCGACGCCGAGCTCCGCGACCGCATCGGCCATCGACGGATCGAATGCCAGGCCGGACACATCGTTGACGATCTCGGCCCCGGCGCGAACCGCCGCCCGCGCGACCGACGCTCTTCGGGTGTCGATGCTGACCGGCAGCTCCTCGCCAAGCACCGCCTCGACGACCGGAATGACGCGGGCGATCTCTTCGGCTTCGCTGACGGGCGCGGCATTCGGCCGCGTCGATTCGCCGCCCACGTCGAGGATGGCCGCGCCCTGTTCGCGCATGGCCCGCGCGGCCGCGAGGGCGGCCGCTACCGTGAGGTGTCGGCCGCCGTCGCTGAAGCTGTCAGGAGTGATGTTGAGGATGCCGGCGATGATCGAGCGGTCCAGCGCGAGGCTGCGCCGTGCTGTTCGCCAGTGCGCCGCCGCCGGCGGCGCAGATGTCACGCCGGGCTCGGCGCCTGGTTCGGCACCAGCGGCGGAACGGGCCGGCGCTCCGGGGCGCCACCGCTGATCGGCAACGGTACGGGCGGCACGGGCGGCGTCGACGAGCGCGGCGGCAGATCTTCGCCGCGGGCGATCATGTCGATCTCTTCCCGGTCGATGGTCTCCCGCTCCAGCAACACCACGGCCATCCGGTCGAGGGTCACACGGTGCGCGATCAGAATTTCCATCGCCTTGTTGTAGGCGTCATCGATGAGCTGCTTGACCTCGGCGTCCACCGTCTCGGCCATCCGCTCGCTCACTTCGCGCCGGTGGGCGAGCTCACGGCCCAGGAAAATCTCCTGCTCCTGATCGCCGACGGCGATCATGCCGATCTTGTCGCTCATGCCGAACTGGGTCACCATGCGGCGCGCGATGTTGGTGGCCTGCTCGATGTCGCCCGACGCGCCGGTCGTCACCTTCGAACGGCCGAACACCAGCTCCTCGGCCACGCGGCCACCGAAGGCGCTCGCCAGCCGGCCTTCGAGCCAGTAGCGGGTGTAGTTGTGACGGTCTTCTTCCGGCAGCCAAGTGGTGAGACCCAGCGCGCGTCCGCGCGGCACGATCGTCACCTTATGCAGCGGATCGAGCCCGGGGATCTTGAGCGACACGATGGCGTGGCCGGCTTCGTGATAGGCCGTCAGCTTGCGCTCATCTTCGGTCAGCACCAGCGACTTCCGTTCGACGCCGAGCATCACCTTGTCCTTTGCGTCCTCGAAATCCTGCATGTCCACCTGGGACTTGTTGCGCCGCGCCGCCAGCAGCGCCGCTTCGTTCACGAGGTTGGCGAGATCGGCGCCGGACAGTCCCGGCGTTCCCTTGGCGATGCGGCCCAGGCTCACGTCGTTGGCGAGAGGAATCTTGCGCGTGTGCACCCGCAGAATTCCTTCGCGGCCCTTGACGTCGGGCGCATCCACCACGATCTGCCGGTCGAAGCGGCCGGGACGCAGCAGCGCCGGATCCAGCACGTCGGGGCGGTTGGTCGCGGCCAGGAGGATCACGCCGTCGTTCGACTCGAAGCCGTCCATTTCGACGAGCAGCTGGTTGAGAGTCTGCTCGCGTTCGTCGTGACCGCCGCCCAGCCCCGCGCCGCGGTGCCGGCCGACGGCGTCGATTTCATCGATGAAGATGATGCAGGGCGCGTGCGCCTTGCCCTGCTCGAAGAGGTCGCGCACCCGCGAGGCGCCGACGCCGACGAACATCTCCACGAAATCGGAGCCCGACATCGAGAAGAAGGGACGACCCGCTTCGCCGGCCACGGCCTTGGCGAGGAGCGTCTTGCCGGTTCCCGGCGGTCCGATGAGGAGCGCGCCCTTGGGAAGGCGGCCGCCGAGCCGGGTGAATTTCTGCGGGTCCTTCAGGAACTCGATGATTTCTTCGAGCTCGACCTTGGCTTCGTCGGCGCCGGCCACGTCGGCGAAGGTGAGCTTGGGGGTATCTCCGGTCAGCAGCTTGGCCTTGGATTTCCCGAAGGCGAACGCCCGCCCGCTTCCCGCCTGGACCTGGCGGAACATGAAGAGCCAGAAGCCGATGAGCACCAGCCAGGGGAGCAGCGTCACCACGATGCTGATCACACCGGGCCGCGCCTTCTTGGCCCGCATGGGGATGCCGGCATCGGTCATTTTCTGCGCGAAGATGTCGGTGACGGTGAACGGCAGCGTGACGTTGAAGTGCTGGACGTCGCGCCCGCCCACCCGTTCGGCGCTCTGGAACTCGCCCTGGATATCGTGCTGCTCCTCGATCTCGACCGACTTGACGTTGTGGCGATCGACCGCGGACATGAATTCGCTGTACGAAATCTCCGGCGCCTCGGCGCCCTTCTTGGCGGTGAGCCGGAAGAAGATGACCGGCACCAGGATGACGATCATCCAGAAGGCCACCGTCTTGGACAGACGGGCCCAGCTGAACTTCGGAGGCGGAGGCGGCAGACGATCGGGCATGGCGTTCCTTTGTTAGTCGGCCAGACTCGCCACGAAGGGCAAGTGCCGGAAGTCCTCAGCATGGTCGAGGCCATAGCCGACGAGAAACTCGTTAGGCGCCCTGAAGCCGATGAACCGGGCCTGCTTCGCCAGCACCTGGGCGGCCAGTCCCTTGTCGAGCAGCGCGCAGATCTCCAGGCTCCTCGGCCGGCGCGCCCCCAGCAATTCCACCAGGCGGTTCAGGGTCCGCCCACTATCAATAATATCCTCGACCAGAAGGATATGTTTCCCCTCGAGACGGGTCTCAGGATCGTAGACCAGCCGGACGTTTCCGCTCGACACCTTCTCGGCCCCATACGAGCTGGCGACCAGAAAATCCACCTGGAGGGGCCGCGGAATCGAGCGAACCAGGTCGCTCAGGAAGATGAAGCTCCCCTTGAGCAGCCCCAGGACCAGCAACTCGCCGTCCGGATAGGCGGTGCCGATCTCGGCGCCCAGCTCCGCCACCCGCCGGCCAATCTCCTCCGGCTGGTAGACGATGCGGGCGACCTTCCGCCCGGCCATCAGGTGCGCGACGTCAGCGGGTTGCAGCATCCAGCCTCACGGCGGCGGCGCCGGGCTCGGGGATCGCCGCATCGGCGCGGCACACGCCGGGAATCCACACCGGCTCACCGTCACACATGACAACCGGCCACGACGACCGCGCCCCGCGCGGAATCCGCTCTTCCATCATCAGCTTCGACACCGAGCGATGACCGACGCCACGCAGCGGAACCATCCGGGAGCCTTGGGCCGGCAGCCGGACTTCGAGCGTTCCCGGCACAATCCACGTCGTCCACCCTCCCCGATCCAGATGCTCGGGCGCCCTCTCGGGTCGCCAACTGAGGTCGAATCCGCCGAAGCTCTGCACCCCGGCATCGCCGGCCAGGGGGCGGGGCTCGGGAAGCGCCACGATGCGGCGGAGCACCAGGCGCTCGAACGCAACTTCGGCGATCACGCCCTCTCCCAATTCGAGCGACCGACCGCTGGCAGCCTGCCGCGCAAAGGCGATGACCCGTTGCGCCTGGGCCGGTCCCAACATGATGCCGGCGCGGCGGGCCCCCGCCCGCAGCAATCGGGCTGATAGTTGCGAATCGTAGTCAGCGAGCGGAGCACGGGCAACGTCGACGAGACCAGCCCTGACCTGGGCATCGATCCCGGAAAAGAGGTCCAGCGCGGCATCCCAGGCCACCAGCTCGGCCTCGGCATGGCGGGCGACGGAGAGCAGATGTTCCTCGGCCGCCTCGCCGAAACGGTCACGCAATAGAGGAAGAAGGGAGGTGCGTACCCAGCTGCGGTTGTGCCGCAGATCGGCGTTGGCCGGATCGGCAAAGGGCTCGAGGCCGCAGGCGGCCACGTGCGCCGCCAGCTCGGCCCGCCGGAACGGAAGCAGCGGGCGCACCAGGCCATCGGCCCCGCGTTCGGGGATACCGGCCAACCCGGCGGGCGCCGAGCCGCGCAGCAACCGCAGCAGCACCGTCTCGACCTGGTCGTCGGAATGGTGGGCGGTCACCAGAAACCGGCCGCCCCGCCCCGCCTGGACTCGCCGGAAGAATGCATAACGAGCTTCGCGGGCGATGGTCTCGCCGGCATCGGCACCGAGGGCGAACCGCTCGACCACCGAATCGAGAGCATAGCGCTCGGCGGCCACCCGCGAAACCATCGCGGCGACCTTCGCGCTTTCCGGATGGATGCCGTGATCGGCATGAACGACGAGGAGCTCGAGGCCGCGCGCGGGGGCGATGCCCGCGATGAGATCGAGCAGCGCCAGCGAGTCGGCGCCGCCGGAAACAGCGAGCAGCGCGAGACCGGGACCGGCGAGGAGGCCGGCCTGATCGAGATGTTCGCGGAACCGCTGGGTCAGCATGGGGTCCAGCCGGAAAAATACCGCCGTCAGCCCCGATCGAGAATGCGGTACAGAATCTCGGGATCAATCGGCTTCTCGAGGGCCTGCTCGAAGATCTTCCGCTTCTTGCCGGTGGGATCGATGTCGTCGGCCCGATAGCCGCTCAGGGCGATGAGACGCACCGTCTTCAGCTTCCTCTTGAGAGCGGCGGCAAGATCGTAGCCGTCCATCCCCGGCAGCGCGATATCGAGAATGGCGATTTCGGGGCCGAAGCCGGCGATACTCTCGAGTGCCGCATTGGCGTCCAGCTCGACGCGAACCTCGTGGCCGCGCTCGCGCAACAGCAACGCCAGCGTCTCGGCGCTATCGGCTTCATCATCGACAACGAGAATGCGGCGTCCCTGCCCCAGGGAGGAGGGCCGCGCCTCGGTCGTGGAGGGAGAGTGCGCCTCACCCACCAGGGTGCGGTTGATCGGCAGGCAGATCGTGAACTCGCTCCCCAGTCCCGCACCGGCGCTCGACGCTTCCACGGCGCCCGCATGCAGCTCCACCACCCGCTTCACCAGCGTGAGACCGAGCCCCAGTCCTCCCTCGAGGCGTTCGGGAGACCGTTCTGCCTGAACGAAGAGATTGAATACGCGAGGCAGCACCGCGGGGACGATGCCGATCCCGTCGTCACGGAGTCGAATGATCACCTGGGGATAGGACACATTCGGGCCGCTCGGGACCGGCGCGCGATCCACCGGCGGCCGCCGCCGTACTTCGCTGGTCAGCCAGATCTGGCCACCTGCATTGGTAAAGCGCGACGCATTGCCGAGGAGGTTGCTGAAGACCTGCTCGAGCCGGCCTTCGTCACCCTCCATCGTGACCGGGTCGTCGGACAGCGTCACCGAGAGCCGTTGTCCCCGCTCGTCGATCTTGCGCGCCACGGATTCGACCGCGCGGCCGATGACATCGTTGAGATCGAGCTGCTCGCAGCGCAGCTCGATCTGGCCCTGGCTGATCCGCGCGACATCGAGGAGGTCATCGATCATCCGTGCCATGTTCTGGATCTGGCGATTCATGATCGCCCGGGCGCGATCCAGCTCGCCGATGGCGTTCGGCATCCGCAACACCTGGGAGACGTTCCGCAGCGCGCCCAGCGGATTGCGAAGCTCGTGCGCCAGCACCGCCAGGAACTGATTGCGGTCCTGGTCGGCGGCGCGCAGCTCCTCGGTCTGGAGCTTCAGCTCCTGCACCATCGCCTTGCGCTCGCTGACGTCGCGGGTCGACTCGACCGCGACGATCGGGCCGCCCGCGTGGGGCACGAGCACGATCCGCGCCTCCACGCTGATGCGCGTCCCGTCCTTGCGCCGGTGGCTCAGCTCGCCCGACCAGCGGCCGCTCCGCTCGACTTCGGCACGGATGGCGCCGACCTCGGGCGTGGTCTGGAGCAAGTCATGAATGTTGCGACCCAGCGCGTCATCCGAGTGGTAGCCGTAGGTCTCTTCGGCCGCGGGATTCCAGTACAGCAGCGTCCCCTCTGTGAACTCGAAGATCATCACCGGCTCCCAGGTGTGGGCGAGGAGCCGGCTCTGATCGGCGTTCAGCGGCAATGGCGCCGCCATCGCGTGAGCGGCGGCACCGGTATCGGCTTTCCCGGTCCTGGCGGTCGGCTTGCGAGCCATTCGAGAGAATAATCCCGCGTATGTGGTGAGCAATTCAGCGCGAGCGATTCGAACTCTGACCGGGACGCCAATCTGACGCAAGGCGGCAGGGATTTCCGTAGATTTGTAAACCCCGATGCGTACCGGCCTTAGCCTCACCCTTTCTCTGTTGCTCGCCGCCTGCGGCGCTGGTGACCGCGCGCGTACCGCCCTCTCCGATACCTCCGGCGTTGCCGCGATTGAACCCGGCAGCGTCGCCGGCGCGATGACCATCCAGCTCTGGGAGCTGCGCGACAACGTGAGCCTGGGCCAGTGGAAGGCGGCGCATCCCGACGAGCCGATCAGCGGCGGCGACAGCGCGGCGGTCGGCGCCTGGCTCGGCGAGTGGTGCGCGGCGGCCCAGAAAACACTGGCGGTCGGCAACCGCGTCGTCATCCGGACGGCGTTTTTCTACCCGCCGGAACCCACCGATCTGGCCATTCCCGACAGCACCCCTGACCTGGTCCGAAGCTGCCTGCTCGGCGCGATCTGGGTTCACGCCGAGGTACCGGACACCGGGTCGCCCCTGGCCGTCAGCGATTCGGTGAGGGCCCAGTTCCGCCGCCTGTATGGGCCGCCCGTCCCCCGTCCGGTCCGCATGGCCGGCACCGCGCTCTGGGAGCATTTCCAGCGCTTCCACCGCGGCCATCTCGACGTGGCTACCGCCGTCCGCCGGACGCAGGCGCAGCCCGGCCCCGGCAGCCGCGCGGTGATCTCGTTAGGCATCCTTCCCGCGTCCGGCCTGTCGCTCGACTCGACGGCCGGCCCCTACGCGCCGCCCGACACTATGCCGCTCGACAGCGCCGCGGCCCTCGCCGGCATCGACAGCGCGCTCTACCTGCCGCTGCGCCGCCTGACCGCATCGGTTCCGCTGCGGCCGGCCTCGTCGTTGACCAGCGGCGAGCTGACCACTCCGCTGCGTCGCTGGATCCAGGCCGCCGACGCCCTGCCGCCGGCGCGCGGCGCGGCCGCGCTGTATATCGCCGACCGGATCCTCGATGCCACCATGTGCACTTTCCGGCTCTGCGACGATGACGGCGCCAAGGGGCGCGCCGCCCTCGAGGCACTCGGTGCGCACTTCGTCAGACAGAACGACATCTGGGTTTCCCAGCACGCCTGGCTCATCCAGGCCCGCGCGCTGGATCGCGACAGCCCGATCGGCCAGCGCATCCTCCTGGCGCAGCTCGGCAATGCTTTCGACTTCTCGGGGAGCTGCGCCGGGGGGCCGGAAGAATTCCGGCGGGTGATCGCGGAGGGAGAACGCTACCTGGCCCGGATGCCGGCGACGCCCATCGCGCCCAGCGTCCACTTCCTGGTCGGCGAGGCCTGGCGCGACATCGTGGCACTGGCCCACGGCGCGGGCGGCCTCGACGCCGATTCATCGCGCTATGGCGCCGAGGCCGAGGCCGCGGCGCAGAAAGCGCTGGCCCATTACACCGAGGCGATGAAGGCCGGTCCGACCTCGCCGGTAGCCCGCGCCGCCTGGCGCCGCGCCTGGTGGCTCAGGGCCGGGCTCGCCCCGCGCGGACTGCGCTTCTATTGCGTCGGCGACTGAAAGCGGAAACAGCGAGGGACGCCGCCTTTGTCTGGTCCGCCTAACGAGACGCAGCGGCGGCGGTGTCCGCCGCCATCCAGTGCGCGAACCAGGTCCGGATCCGTTCCAGCCGGTCCACCAGCAGCCACGGCGGGCCGGTCCGCGACAGGCCATGGAAGCTTCGCGGATAGCGCACGAATTCGACCGGCACCCGGCGGCGGCGCAGATTGAGATAGAGCTGCTCGGCATCGGTGATCGGCACGCGGAAATCGTCTTCGCTGTGCACGATCAGCAGCGGCGTGGTGATGGTCCGCGCGAAGCGCAGCGGCGACAGCGCGGTGTACAGCGAGTCCTGCTCCCACGGCGGTCCGTAGAACTCCCAGTCGGTCAGGCCCTGCGCGTCCGATGAGCCATACCACGAGAACCAGTTCGAGATCGAGCGATCGGTCTCGGCGACGTGGAACCGGTGGGTGTGCCCGAGGATCCAGTTGGTCATGAAGCCGCCGTACGACCCGCCGGCCACGGCCAGACGCGTCGTGTCCACCTGGCCGGTGCGGCGGATGACTTCGTCGACGCCCAGCATCAGGTCCTGGTAGTCCTCCATCCCCCAGCGACCGCGCGATGCGTAGGTGAAGTCGTGGCCGTAACCGGTCGAGCCGCGCGGATTGGTGAACAGCACCCAGTAGCCCTGCCCCGCCAGCATCTGGAATTCGTGGAAATAGACGTGGCCATACTGGCTGTGCGGTCCGCCGTGGATGTACAGCACCAGCGGATACTTCTGCCCCGCCTGCCAGCCGCGCGGCTTCATCAGGAAACCCTCGATCGCCATGTTGCCGGGCCCGCGGTACCAGATGGTATCGGCGGAGATCATGTCGGCCTGGGCGATGTACGCGTCATTGAACGAAGTGAGGCGCCGCTCACCGGCGCCGTCACCGGACGCGACGAACAACTCGAGGGGGTGGGTCACATCGGTGCCGGTGTAGGCGACCATCCGGCCGTCGCCGCTGGCGCTGAAGCCGCCTAACTGCCGCAGGCCGTGCGTCACCTGCTCGACCTGTCCGCCGCGCGCCGCGACCCGGAAACGATGCGCGCTCCCCTCGAACTCGGCGGTGAACGTCAGGTAGCGGCCGTCGGGACTCCATGCGAGGGCGGTGGGGTCGTAGCTCCAGGGGCTCGTCAGATCGCGCGCATCGCCGCCCGTCGCCGGCATCACGCAGACGGCGGTCGGCATGTTCCGGCCATGCGAGCAGAGGTAGGCGATCGAGTGACCATCGGGCGAGAAGCGCGGCTCGCGCTCGTAGCCATGGTTGCTCGTCAGGCGGGTGGTGGCGCCGCCGGCCACGTCGACCGTCCACAGGTCGGGATCGGCATCATCGCGCAGCTGATCGGGATCGGTCGAGTCCTGCACGAAGGCGATGGTCCGTCCGTCGGGCGACCAGGCGGCCTGGCTCTGCGACAACTCCCCGGAAGTCAGCGCACGCGGAACCCCGCCCGTCGCGGGGACGACGTACAGATGAGTGGGCGGCGTGCTCGCGGGATCCGCGAGATAGCCGCGCTCATCGCCCTTGAAGGGCAGATAGGTGATGACGCGTCCGTCGAAACGATGCGGATCCGCTCCGCGGGTGATCGCGTTCGCCGACACCCATCCGAAGCGCTTGTCGCGGTGCGCGCTGTCGGGCTGCGGCCCGCGCCACAGATACGCGATGGTCCTGCCGTCGGGCGAAAAGACCGGCGAGCCGTTGACCCCCGGCACCTGGAAGGCTTCGCCCGCCGATGACGTGCGCAGGAACCAGGTCGTGGCGTCATCGCCGAGCGCGCCGTCACGCTTGCTGGTGAAGGCGAGGAGCGATCCGTCGGGTGACCAGACCGGATTCGAGGCCTCCGTGCCCGGACTCGTGGCGCGGTAGGGCGCCGATGAGCCATCGGTCGCGGCGAGCCAGACCTCGTTGTGGCGCTTGTCTTTCTCCTCGACGACCGTGGTCACCGTGAACGCGACGCTGCGTCCCGACGGCGCCATCGCCGGGTTGCCGACGTTGATGAGCTTGTAGTAGTCGATCGCCGAGGCCGGCTGGCGTTGGGCGGCCAGCGGCCCGGCCACGACCAACGACGCAGCCAGCGCGGCGACAATCGACGGGTTGCAGGATGAGCGCACGAGGGACCTCACTGTCAGGACGAGGGAAGTGCGCCTATTCTACAGGCTCCCGGACCACGAGGCGAGCGCTGTGCCCATCCCGATGAGCGTCGTCGATGCCTTCACATCGAAGCCCTACGCCGGCAACCCGGCCGGTGTCTGCATCCTCGATGCCGATCGCGACAAGCATTGGATGCAGCTCGTTGCGCGCGAGATGAATCACGCCGAAACGGCGTTCCTGCTGCTGCGACCCGACCACATCGCGCTACGCTGGTTCACCCCCACCGCCGAGGTGGACCTCTGCGGGCACGCCACGCTGGGCAGCGCGCACCTGCTTTGGGAAACCGGCCGCAAGCCGGCCGGCGAAACGTTGCGCTTCCGGACCCGGAGCGGCGAGCTCAGCGCGACGAAGGAAGGCGACTGGATCTTCCTCGACTTCCCCGCCCTGCGCGGCGAATGGGCCGACATTCCGCCGGGACTCGAGGATGCGTTAGGCGCCGCGCCGCAATCGGCGGTGAAGAGTCGCTTCGATCTGCTGGTCGAGCTGGAAAACGAGAAGGCGGTGCGGGAGCTGACGCCGGACATCGGGCTGGTCGCCCGCCTCCCCTACCGCGGCGTCATCGTGACGGCGCAAGCGGCCAAGGACGACGAATACGATTTCGTGTCGCGGTTCTTCGCGCCCCAGGTCGGCGTCAGCGAGGATCCCGTCACCGGCTCGGCCCATTGCGCGCTCGCGCCCTTCTGGGGCGAGCGGCTCGGCCAGTCATCGATGATCGGCTACCAGGCCTCGCCACGCGGCGGCACGGTCAAGGTCGAGGTCAAGGGCGATCGCGTGGTGCTTGGAGGCCAGGCAGTCACGATGCTGCGGGGAGAATTGAAAGACTGACGATGTGGGAGCAAAGAGCCGGCATGCCGGCTCTTTGCTCCGATTTCCTGCCTATCTCAACGCCTGCACCACTGGAAGTTTCGAGGCGCGTCGCGCGGGGAAGAATCCACCGACGATGCCCATTACCACGGCGAAAACCAGGCCGGTCGCCAGCAGCCCCGGCGTCACGCGGAAGGCGAACGCGATTTCGCTGAAGCTCGACCAGTTGGTGGTGCTGGTGACCACGCCGTTGATCGGCAGCGCCAGCAGACAGCCGATCATCCCGCCAATCAGCGCGATCACTCCCGACTCGGCCAGGAAGCTCATCAGCACATTGGTGGGCTTGAAGCCGAGGGTCAGCAGCACCGCGATTTCCGGCGTGCGCGAGCTCACCGCGGCATACATCGTATTGATGGCGCCGAACACCGCGCCCACCGCCATGATGCTGGTGATGAAGTAGGCCAGCAGCTTGAGAATCTGGCCCAGCAGCGCGGACTGGTTGGCGTAGAACTCCGATTCGCGGTGCACATCCAGCTGCAAGCGCTGATCGCCCTCGATGGCCCGCTTCGTCTCCTCGAAGGTCGCCGGATCCTTGAGCCGGAAAGTCAGCGACTGGAAACTCTCGCGCCGGAACACTCCCAGGAACTGCTCGTTCTCGCCCCAGATCTCCGACTCGAACGCCGAGCCCCCGGCGGTGAAGTTGCAAACCACTTTCCAGTCCCGATTGGCAAACCGCAGCGTCTGGCCGGTGCGCACGTTGGCGAAGCGGCCCACCAGCTTGGAGCCGACGCAGATTTCGCTCTGCCCCGATGCGAAGCGGCGGCCCTCGGTGATATGGATGTTCTTGCGAACAGCCCAGGCCCGGTCGCTCACGCCCCGCACCACCACGTTGGCGACCGATGCCTGGCAGGTCTCGCCCACGCAGCCGATGGAATCGCCGCCGGCGCGCGGGATGTTGATGATGATATAGGTCTCCGGGCTCGCCAGCGGATGGCCGTCGGCACCGATCGCGACATGCGGATCGGCGCTGATGATGCTCACCGCCTCGCGCGGCAGGCCGCTCGACAGCTCGCTGTCGGCTCCGCGACGCATGATCAGCACGTTGTCGGGGGAGCCGGTGCGCGCCAGTGCCGCCACGAATCCGTTGGCGAGCGCCAGCATGGCGACGAACACCGCGACGACCAGCGCGATGCCCAGCGCGGTCAGCGTGGTGGACACCGGACGCTGCATGACGCTGCGGATGTTGTAGATCAGCGGAATCTTCAACTTGCCTCCGTCACTTCCGTCACCTCCGTCACCTCATTCACTTCCTACTCAACCTTCCGCAGCGCCTGCACCACCGGCAGCTTCGCCGCCTGCCAGGCCGGGAAAATGCCGCTGGCGATGGTGAGCAGGATCGCCACCATCGCGCCGATCACCGCGGTCCCCGAGGTCACGCGATAACCGGGCAGAAACCCGCCGCCGCCGAATCCCGTTGCCGCCGGCAGCAGGATGGCGAGCCCCAGCCCGAGCACCGAGCCCGTCAACGAGATGACCGCGGCCTCGGTGATGATCAGGCCGAAGACCCGGCCGTCCGAGAAGCCCACCGTCTTCATCACCGCGATTTCGGCCGTCCGCTCGCGCTGGCTCATCATCATCGCATTCGCCGTGACCAGCAGAATGGCGAAGACCACCGCCATGCCGATCGTGCCCATGAGCAGCTTGACGTTCCCCCACATTCCGGCGAAGCCGGCGGCGAAGGCCTTCTCGGTGCCGGTCTTGGTGGGGGCGATCGAATTCCGGAATTGGTCGTCGATGGTTTTCGCGACCTGCGGCGCCGCTTCGGCGTCGTCGATTTTCAGGATGTACCAGCCCGGCTGCACCCGGTCCGGTACCCGCTCGTACAGGTAGTCGTAGTGGAACATGAAGGAATCGTTGCCGTACGCCTTCTCCGTCGGGTGATAGATCCCGCGGATGGTGAAGGTCCAGTCGCCGGGAAAAATCGTCCCCTGGATTGTCACGTTCTGGCCCACGTGCCAGCCGAAATCGCGGATCAATCCCTCACCGACCAGGACCGCCGCACGCTCGTGGAGAAAGGCCTGCTTCTGGTCCTCGGGGACCTGGATCTCCGGATACATCTTCAAGTACGACTCGGGTTCGATCGCGAACTGGGCGAAGAACCGCTTGCCGTCGCCGTACTTGCCGCCGAACCAGTTGGCCCAGGTCACCCCGCTCACATGCGGCACCGCGAGCAACCGGTTGGCGTAGCTCCCGGGCAGCGGCTGGATGAACGACGTGGCGTTCTGGACGATCATTCGCGAGGCGCTGCTGACTTCGGCGCCGGCGTTCAACGACGTCACCACCGTGCGAAGTGAGGCAAAGAGAAACAGCGCCACCGCCACGCTGACGATGGTCAACGTGGTCCGCAGCTTGTGCCGCTTCAAATTGGCGAGAACCAAGGGCAGGAATTTCATCGCGCCACTGCCTCGCCCTCGAGCAGCTCACCCTTCACCAGGTGCAGCACCGTCTTGGCGCGCTCAGCGGCACCGGCGTCGTGCGTCACCATCATGATGGTCTTGCCGAACTCGGTATTGAGCCGCTGGAGCAGCGCGAGCACTTCTTCCGAGCTCTTGGCGTCGAGTTGCCCGGTGGGTTCGTCGAGCAGGATCAGGGTGGGGTCGGCCACGATGGCGCGCGCGATCGACACCCGCTGCTCCTGTCCACCCGACAACTGCCGCGGATAGTGATCCACGCGGTCCTGCAGACCGACGACGCCGAGTGCGATGGCGGTGCGCTCGGCGCGTTCCTTCTTGTTGAGGTTGGTGAGGAGCAACGGCAGCTCGACGTTCTGCTCCGCCGTCAGCACCGGCAGCAGGTTGTAGGACTGGAAGACGAACCCGATGGTGCGCGAGCGCCAGGTCGCGAGCTGGCTGGCGCTCATCGCGCTCACCTCGGCGCCGGCGACCCGGACCGAGCCGCTGGTTGGCTTGTCCAGACCGGCGACCAGGTTGAGCAGCGTGGATTTGCCCGAGCCCGAGGGGCCCATGAGCGCGGTGAAGCTGCCCTCGTTGAAGTCCATAGTCAGGCCGGTATAGACGTCAACGGTCTGCGCTTCCCGCCGGAAGGACTTGTGAACGTCGCGAATTTCGACGAGAGCCATGGAGTATCCCGCTTGAATTGAGTTAGCGCTTGCCGTCAACGGTCGACCGTCAACCGTCGACGGTTTGATAGTGCGTGCCTTACTGGCCGCCGCTTCCCACTTTCACCCGCATCCCTTCCTTCGGTGCGGGTACGCCACCCAGCAGCAGCTGTTCGCCGCCGCTCAACCCGGAGCGGATCTCGCGGAAGCCGCCGCTCGCCGGCCCGGTGACCACGGTGCGCCGGGTCAGCCGGCCGTCACGCACCAGCCAGACCATCGTACTGGTGCCGCTGTCGCTGAATGCCTGCGACGGCGCACGCAGTATCGGACGAGACGCGGCGGCAGGCGCTCCAGGGGTCGCCGTCTCCGGCTCGAGAAAATCCACCTTCGCGCCCATGTCCGGAAGGATGCGCGAGTCGTGGTCCAGGATCGAGACTTTGACCTGCACCGTGGCGCGCTGCCGGTCGGCCGTCGGCACCACCTGGCGCACCGCGCCCCGAAAAGCTGTGTCGGGATAGGCATCGAGGGTGATGCGCGCCTTCTGGCCGTTCCGGATGCGCGCGATGTACGCCTCGTTGACGTCCACTTCGACCTCGAGCGTCGCCAGATCGGCCATGGTGACGACGGCGCCACGGGTCAGTCCGCCACCCACCGACGGCGCAACCACCTCACCAACCTCGGCATCCTTGGCCAGCACGGTGCCGGTGAACGGGGCCCTGATGATGGTGTTGTCGTAATTGGCCTGGGCAAACCGAAGCGCCGCGGACGCGGCATCCTTTCGTGCCGATGCCGCATTGGTCCGAGCATCCGACTGCGCCGCCTTACTCACCGCCGCGTCCAGCTCCTGTTGTGAGACCAGGTTCTGATTCTGCGATCGCACATCGCGCAATCGCGTCGCCTCACGGTCAAGCTGGTCCCGATCGGCGCGGGATTCGATCAGGCTGGCGTCGGCCGACGCGACGTTGGCCTCGGCCTCGGTAACCGCCGCCTGGTAGTCGGCATTGTCGAGCCGGGCGATGATATCGCCCTGATGGACGAACGACCCCTCGCTCACGTTCAGAAACGCCAGCCGGCCAGGAATCTTCGCCGATACGGATGCCTTGGTGCGCGCCACGACGTAGCCGTTGGCGGTCACGCTGGTGGCGCCTCCGGCGCCGGCCCCACCGGCCCCGGAACCGGCGCTGACCGTCGCCACCTGGACCACCGGCACCGCCCGGGATCGCAGGAACAACACCACTGCCGTCACGATCAGGCCGAGCACAACGGCCAGGACGAGGTTCCGCACCAGCGCCTTCTTCAAGGCTGGCGGCGGCTCGTCGCGGTTGATGCGGAGTTTGCCGAGGTCGGCGGGGGCTGCCATGGGGGGCCAAATGTAACGCTGACAACCCGGTGCAGGAACGATGGATCAAACCAATTCGGGCCTTGCCGGGTATCCTAGCGTAATCAGGGGCTTCCTGAGGACCCTCAAGGTGCTTCATGTCTTAACATCTAGGGGAAGCCACAGTGGTGTATCGCGCCTGTTCCTTTATAGTTGGGCTCAACACCATGCGGTTACAGTGATGGCAGACTGGCTGCCGTACCCTGGACCGCAGGCGGGCGTACCCGGCGTCACGGGAGCAACAATGTTGCCTACCGTTCGCGGTGTCTCCATCGAGCGGAAGCTTCCGCTGTTGATCAGCGCGCTTCTTCTCGTCGTGATCATTGTGCTCACCGGCAGTGCCCTGCGCGAAGTGCAGCGCCTGGCCATCGTCGCGGCGCGTGCACGGCTGGAGGCACTCGCCTCTCAGTTTGCCACATCATCGACCGACGGCTATCGCCGGCGCATCGCGACGCTCAGCGCGACAGGACACAACGACACGCTGGTGCAGCTGGTGCAGTCGACCACGCCGGCGACCCGAGCCGCGGCGACGAAGTTTCTGAAGCCGATGACCGCCGATACCAGCCAGGACATCGGCGTCCAGGTCGAGGATGGCTCGGGCACGCGGCTCTTTGTCCTGGGCACGGCCCCCATCGATTCGCTGGCGCCGATGGGGCGCGTCGCCGATTCCGCCAATTTCGGACCCTTCGTCGATCACGCCGGGCTGATTGTCTACCCGACCAGCGCGCCGATCATCACCGGAAATCACGTCATTGGCCGCCTGATCCAGTGGCGCCGGCTCCAGCTGTCGGAACGGGCATCGAAGGCCATTGCCGATCTCATCGGTCTGAATGGCGCGGTATACGTGGGCAATCCCGCCGGCGATGTCTGGATCGATCTGGCCGGCCATCGCGGCGTGCGTGCCCCGATTACCGATCCGCGCGGCGGATTCATCGAATTCACCCGGCCCGGCGCGGGCGCGCAGATGACGGCGATCAAGCCGATCATCGGCACCCCCTGGCAGATCGAGATCGACTTTCCGCGATCCGCCATCCTCAGCGGCCGCGAGGTATTCCTGCGGCGCTTCGGCGTCGTGGTGATACTGCTGCTCGTCCTCGGCGTCGTGACCGGGGTGGTCGCGAGCCGCCGCATCGCGCGGCCCCTCCAGGAGCTCACCGGGGCCGCCGAATCGATCGCGGGCGGCGACTTCTCGCGGCACATCGGCGAGTACGGCAACGACGAGGTGGGCAGGCTGGCGCGCGCTTTCCGCGTCATGGCGGAAAAAGTCCAGGCGACCCAGGCCGGACTCGAGACCCAGGTGTCGAATCGCACCGCCGAGCTGCGGGCGGCGATGAAGACCGTCGAAGACACCCGGGACGAGCTGGTTCGCAAGGAACGGCTGGCGATCCTCGGCCAACTCTCCAGCGGCGTCGGTCATGAGCTGCGCAATCCCCTCGGCGTGATGAACAACGCCGTCTACTACCTCGAGGCGGTTCTCACCGACGCGACGCCGACCACCCTCGAGTATCTCGGCATCCTCAAGACCCAGATCGCACTGTCGGAGAAAATCGTCCGCGACCTGCTGGACTTCGCGCGGCTGAAGAACCCCGACCGGCACACCGTGCCGATCGACGCGATCGTCGCCGACAACCTGAAGTCCATACCGGCACCGGCCAACATCCAGACGCTCACCGAGCTTTCGCCCTCGGTCCCGACGGTGTGCGCCGACCCGGTCCATGTGAAACAGATCCTCGACAACCTTACCGCGAATGCCTACCAGGCGATGGCGCAGACCGGCGGAACGGTGACGATCCGCGCGACACCAGACGGCCCGGGCAACGTACAGATCGATGTGATCGACACCGGCCCCGGCATCGCGCGGGAAAATCTCGACAAGGTTTTCGAGCCCCTCTTCACCACCAAGGCCCGCGGTATCGGCCTGGGGCTGGCGGTCTCGCGCACCCTGGCCACCAGCAACGGCGGCACCCTCACCGCGATGAGCGCGCCCGGGAAGGGCGCGACCTTCCGGCTGGTGCTCCCCGCCGAGGAGCGGGTAAGCGCCTGATGAAGAGCGTGCTCGTGGTGGACGACGATCCCGGGATGGTCCGGACGCTGCAGGACATTCTGCGGCTGCACGGCTGGTACGTCGATGCCGTCTCGACCGGCGACGAGGCGGTGCGCGCCGTCGAAGCGCGGCATTACGCCGCCGTGCTGATGGATGTGCGGATGCCCGGCATGGACGGCGTCGCCGCATTCATCCAGATGCAGAAACACCGTCCGCAAATCCCGGTCCTGCTGATGACCGCCTATGCCGCCGACAATCTGCTCGCCGACGCGGTCCGCAACGGCGTACTCCGCATTCTTCCCAAGCCGCTGGACCTGCGCCAGACGCTCGATCTGCTCGAGACGGCGGCCGAGCAGACTCAGGCGGTGCTGATCGTCGATGACGAAGTCGATTTCCTGAAGACGCTGGCCGGCTTGCTGCGCACCCACGGCCACTCGGTGGTCGAAGCAACCTCGTTAGGCGATGCCGTGGCGGTGGCGCAGACCAACGAGACGCGGGTGATCCTGCTGCACCTGCACATCAACGGGATCGAACCGGGCGCCGCCGTGGCCGCGCTGCGCGCCGCCAACCAGCGCGCCAACATCATCCTTTACTCGGGCCGGCCGTCCGAGCTGCGCGCCGCCTCCTTCGCCGGAACCCCCGTCGTCGCCGCCCTTCCCAAGCCGCTGCCGATCGAGCGGCTCCTCGGACTGCTGGATGACGCGCTCAGCAACTAGCGCGCCGATCCCGGTGCTGGTGGTCGATGACGACCGCCAACTGCTCCGCACCCTCGCGGACATCCTGCGGCTGCACGGCTATGACCCGCTCACCGCGCAGGACGGCCAGGACGCGCTGCGGGTGATGCACGAGCGTCCGGTCGCGCTGGCGGTGGTGGACCTGCGCCTTCCCGACATGGACGGACTGGAGCTGGTGCACCGGCTGCACGAGCTCTCCGAGCTCACCCAGATCGTCATCCTCACCGGGAACGCCACCGTCGAGAGCGCGGTCGCCGCCCTGCGGGAGCGCAGCGTCGATTATCTGGTGAAGCCGATCGCCCCGCGCGACCTGCTCCGCACCGTGGCGAGCGCCGGCGAGCGCTGGCAGCGGCGGATCGCGGAAGAGGAGCTGGAACGGGCCCTCGAAGCGGTGCGGGTCAGCGAGGAGCGCTACCGCAGCATCGTCGAGACGGCGCGCGAAGGCGTCTGCACCGTCGGGGTCGATGGGCGCATCACGTACGCCAACGAGCAGATGGCCCGCATTCTTGGCCGCACCACGGCCGACGAGCTGCTGGGCGAGGCCTTCGTCGAGATGATCGCCGTCGAAGAACGCGCGGTGGCGGCGCGGTTGCTGCGCGAGCCGTCGCAGCAGGGGGAGGACCGGGAGTTCCGGCTGCTGCGGCCCGACGGCGCGACGGTCTGGGCCTGGATCGCCGTCAGCCTGCTCACGGACCAGAGCGGGGTCCGCTCCGGTATCCTGGCGATGGTCACCGATACCACCGAACGCCGCCAGCTCGAGGAACGCATCCGCCGGGTGCAGAAGCTCGACGCCGTGGGCCGTCTGGCCAGCGGCATCGCCCATGACTTCAACAACATTCTGACCATCATTCTGGCCGAGGCCGAGTTCGCGATCGACACGCCCGACATCCAGCCCCAGGTGGCGCAGTCGTTGGCGGACATCCGCAAAGCCGCCACCAGCGCCGCCGGACTGACCCGCCAGCTTCTGACCTTCTCGCGCGCCAACCCGGTCCAGCAGGGCGTCTTCAGCCTCAACGACCTGATGGCCGACATCGAGGGGATGCTGCATCGGCTGATCGGCGCCGGTGTCGAGCTGATCCGGCGTCCCGACCCCGGCCTGCTCTCGATCAAGGCCGATCGCGGCCAGATCGAGCAGGTCGTCACCCATCTCGTCGTCAACGCGCGCGACGCGATGCCGGGCGGCGGCCAGGTCTGCCTCGCGACCTACAACCTCACGCTCGATCCGATTGCCGCGCGGGCGCAGCCGGGCCTGACGCCGGGGACCTACGCGGTCCTCACGGTGAGCGACACCGGCACCGGAATGTCGGAAGAAACGAAATCGCATCTCTTCGAGCCATTCTTCACCACCAAGGCCGCCGGCAAGGGCACCGGACTCGGCCTGGCGACGAGCTACGGCATCGTGAAGCGGTGCGGCGGGCACATCGCGGTCTACAGTGAGATCGGCCGAGGCACGACTTTCCGCGTGTTTATTCCCGCGACCGGCCAGCCGGCCGATGTCGACGCGGCCGCCGCGGATGCCGCGCTGCCCCGGGGAACGGAGTGGATCCTGCTGGTGGAAGACAAGGCCGAGGTGCGGAGCGTGGGGGCGCGGATGCTGCGCGGGCACGGATACCAGGTGCTCGAAGCCGGCGACGCCGATGAAGCCTTGCGGGTCCTCGATGCGACCGGCACCGGCATCCGAATGCTGTTGACCGACGTCGTGCTGCCCGGCACCGGCGGGGAGCTGTTGGCGGCCACGGTGCGGCGCCTGATCCCCGGCATCCGGGTGATCTTCACCTCCGGCTATCCCGAGGATTCGGCCTTCCAGCCCGGCAATCACCCGGCCGCCGATGCCTTCATCCAGAAGCCGCTGACGGCGAGCACGCTGTTGCCGCTCATCCGGCGGGTGCTGGATCTGCCTAACGACTAGTTCACAGTCGAATTCCAATTGCCACGTTGAGTACCGTGTGGGTCACCGGGACGCTCAGGGCCGGTACCAGCGGCAATCCCGAAACCGGCATCGCCGGCGTGCTCACCCGGCCCGTGAAGCGACGCTCGAAGGACCCCTCCACGAACACCGGCCCGCGCTCGGGAATGACCACCCCGCCGGCGAAAATCGCGCCGGCCATGGTGCGCTGCGCCGCCTGGGCGCTGGGATCGGCACGCTCGGTCACGCGGGCGACGTTGATCGAGGGTCCGAGGCCGAGCCAGCCGAAGCGCCAGGCGTAGACCGCCTGCGCCCCGGCCGACGTCACGGTGGGCTTCACCGCCAGCACCGTCGTTCCGTAGAGGCCGGGATAGGTGCCTAACGGCGCACGGTCGCCGGAGATCCGGATCTGCCAGCGGCGATGCAGGCGGCGGCGCACGGCGACGGTGAAGGCCAGCGGACGGCCCTCCGCGACGTCCGAGGGCGCCTCACAGAACAGCTCGCAGATGACGGCGTAGTTGGCGTCCCAGCCGCTGGGACTGAGTCCATCATGAATGCCGACCCAGGGTCCGTCCTCCCGCCGCACCAGTCCCACCGATGCCGTCACGAACCAGTGCCGGACCGGCACCAGCGACTCCACCAGGCCGGGCGATTGGGCGAAGAGAGGCGGGGTCAGGGCGAGAGCGCCGGCCAGCGCCAGCACCGGCTGCGCCCGGACCATCATCCGTCGGCGGGCGCCGGCGAGTGGTCGGGGCAGCGCGCGGGAAGCGGGTTGGCGTCGGAGTAGTCGTCGATGTAGCGCTCGACGGCGATCCAGCGGCCGTTGTCACCCCGGACTTTCTTGCATTCGGTGCAGTACTGGATGGTGCCCGTCAGCCGCTTGCTGCGCGACAGCGCGTGCTGGAGCTGCTGGAGCAGCTCGAGGCGCTCCTTCTCGGCCTGCTTGCGCTCGGTGATGTCGCGGGCGATGAGCGACGCGCCGACGACGTCGCCATTCACGTCGCGCACCGGGCTCAGGGTGAGCGACACGCTGATCACGGTGCCGTCCTGGCGCCGGCGGATGGTTTCGTAGTGGGTGATTTTCTGGCCGCGCCGGATCTGGTCCAGGTGCTGCTTCAGATGATCGGCGTGGCCCGGCGGCACCAGCAGGCTCATCGGTTTGTCCTGCATTTCGGCGGCGCGGTACCCGAAGACCTCCTCGGCGGCGGCATTCCAGCTCTCCACGACGCCGCCCAGCGACATGCCCACGATCGCGTCATTGCTCGACTCCACGATCGAGGCGAGCCGCGCCAGCTCGGCGGCCTGGCCCTTTTTGTCGGTGATGTCGCGAGCGGCCGCATAAATCACCTGGCCCTCGGGATCCGGGGCCGCGTTCCACTGCAGCCAGCGCGATGAGCCGTCGGCATGGCGGAAGCGGTTCTCGAACGTCACGACCACGCCGCCCGCGGCGCAGCGGCGGAATTCTTCCCGGCTCTGTTCCTTGTCGTCCTCGAGAACGAATTCGATGAACGGCCGGCTGGTCAGCTCGGCGGGGCTGTAACCCAGGACGCGCTCGAAGGCGGGATTGATCTGGCGAAAAACGGCGTCGAAACCGCAGACGCAGAGCAAGTCGAGCGACAGCGTGAAAAGCCGCTCGCGCTCGGTGTCTTCGCGGCGGCGGGACTTGCCGCGCCGCTGCGGGGCGGGATCGCTCACGCGACCCTAGAGGTGCTTCTTGAGGTATTCGCCGGCGAAGACCGCGCGGCGGCACGTCGGACACCGCACCATGACGACGGTGAACAGGCTGGGCGTGCTCTTCACCGGCGGGCCGAGCTCGAGCGAACCGCCGCAGCGGGGACACTTCCCCGTTGCCCCATCTTTGACCTGGGCGATGATGGCGCGGGTCTCTTCGGCGCCGTACGGGGCGTCGGTTACGCGGGGGTCCTGGTCGCTCATGCCGTTACCCTGGCTGCGGGAGTCACGCCGAATAATGCTGAAAAGCCCGTCCCATCGCGAGTGGCCGGGCGCAGAGCCATGAAACGAGACCGGCCCCCGTGAGGGAGCCGGTATCAGTGAAGCGGTGAGACGCTTCGGGTCAGGCGATCTTGCGAACGTTCGCGGCCTGCAGACCCTTGGGGCCCTGCTTGACCTCGAACTCCACCCGATCACCCTCGGCGAGAGAGCGGAAGCCCTCCGACGCGATCGCGGTGTAATGCACGAACACGTCCGGGCCACCGTCCTGCTGGACGAAACCGAAGCCCTTTGCGTCGTTGAACCACTTCACCTTGCCCTGCACCATTTGGTACTACTCCTGAAAGATGGGCGTCATGCCCGTTTTGCACGGCGGACCACAGTAGCCACCGCTCCCCACAAAAAACACCGCCGGGAGACGTCCCCGCAGCGGTGCCATTCATGCGAATGAATCCGGACTGCAAAGCCGTACAACCGACTGCGGGATAATGTAATAGCCGCGCCGGGGCCTGACAAGAGTGGCCTTGACCGGTCTCCCCGCCCAGATCAGTTTTCGAACCATGGTTCGAAATCCGAACAGCCGTTCGACGCCTGCCCGCCGCGCCCGCCGGGTCCGCGCCATGCGCGGGAATATCCTGCGCGCCGCGGCGGGGGTCTTCCGCGACCGCGGCTTCGCCGATACCGGAATGCGCGAAATCGCGGCGGCCGCCGATCTCTCCACCGCCAATCTCTACTACTACTTCAAGAGCAAGGCCGACATTCTCTATTTCTGCCAGGAGCATTCGGTCGGCCGGATGCTGGAAACCGCCGGCCGGCTGCAGCGGCGCCGGCTGACGCCGGCCCAGCGGCTGCGCGGCGTGATCTCGGCGCACCTGGTCTGCATGCTCGACGAGCTCGACGGCGCCGCGGCCCACACCGAGGTGGACGCCCTCCCCGCCCTGCTTCGCAAGCGCATCATCGCCAAACGCGACCGCTACGAGCGGGCGGTGCGCCGCATCGTCGCCGAGGGGATACGCCGCGGGGACTTCCGGCGCACCGATCCCACCCTGGCGACTCGCGCGATTCTCGGCGCGCTGAATTGGACCACCCGCTGGTACCGGCCGGGCGGCAAGCTCGAGCCGAAGGCGGTCGCCGAAGCCTTTTCGGACTACCTGGTTGGAGGGTTGCGCACGTGACGCCTGACGACAACACCGAGCGGCGCGCCGGCCGCGCATCATCGCGCGCGCAGGCCGGCTCGGAGCGGCGCAAGGGCAACCGCACCATCCGCCGTCGTGACGACCGGCGTGCCCGGCTCACCCTCACCGTCAACGGCGAATCTCGCGATGTCGTCTTCGACGGCTACAAGACGCTGCTCGAATTGCTCCGCGAAGACCTGGGGCTGACCGGCACCAAGCATGGCTGCGAGCTGGGCGAATGCGGCGCCTGCGCCGTGCTGATGGACGGCAAGCCCGTCCTCTCGTGTCTGGTCCTCGGCGTGCGGTGCGAGGGAACGCAGGTCATCACGATCGAAGGCGTAGCGAACGGCCCCGAGCTGCACCCGGTCCAGGCGCGGATGGCCGACTGCGGCGGCGCGCAATGCGGCTATTGCACCCCCGGCATCGTCCTCACGGCGAAGCACCTGCTCGAATCCAATCCCGAGCCCACACGCGCTGAGATCGCCGAAGCGCTGAGCGGCAACCTGTGCCGCTGCACGGGATATCTGCAGATCTTCGAGGCGGTCGAGCTCGCTGCTCAAGACCTGAGAAGCGGG
>DASXPG010000222.1:0-33816 GCA_036493755.1 Gemmatimonadales bacterium | reverse complement strand
GACCGGATCTTCGCGATACGCCAGCGCGTAGAGGATCTTGAACGGCCGGTGGGGCTTGCCGGGTGCGTCGTATTTCTGGAGTCCGGCGAGGTAACAGGCGTCGCGACCCAGCTCCGAGGCGAGGCGATGATCGGGGTGCCGTCCCACGGCAAAGGGAAGGATCACCGTACGAGGCCGGAAGCGCCGAATCAGCGCGACGACGCGGCGGCGATTTTCGTCGGTGTTGTGGAGGTGCGCATCGGCGAGGCCGGCGTTGGCGCGAGCCTGCACGCCGAGGGCCCGCGCGGCGGCCGCGGCTTCCTCGGCCCGCTTCGCGGCGGAGCCGTGGGTTCCGGCTTCTCCGGCGACCAGGTCGAGAATGCCGACGGTGTAGCCCTGGCGCACCGCCAGGGCGAGAGTGCCACCGCAGGTCAGCTCGGCGTCGTCGGGGTGCGCGGCGATGGCAAGAAGATCGAGCTTCACCAGCTCTCCGGTTGGCGGACGCTGAATACTAATCGCGTACCGCGCCGTTCTTGCTGTGCACTACTGTGGCGACTGCGACTGCCTACTTACTCGTAACGCAGTGCCTCGACCGGATCGAGCTTGCTCGCCTTGTTGGCGGGAACGATCCCGAACACGATCCCGGTGAGAATCGACGCCCCCAGCGCCGCCACGACCGACCACGGAGGCACCGTCGCGGGCAGGGGACTCAGGTGCTTCACGGCGAAGACGGCTGCGCCGCCAAAGATGAGACCCACCGAGCCGCCGATGAGCGTGAGGGTGGAAGCCTCGACCAGGAACTGCCACAGGATTTCGCGTCGCGTCGCGCCCAGCGCTTTTCTGACGCCGATCTCACGGGTGCGCTCGGTGACGCTGATCATCATGATCGCGATGACGCCGATGCCGCCCACCAGCAGGCCGATCGCCGACAGCGCGATCATCACCAGGAAGAACATCCCGGTAGCCTTGCCCCAGTTCTCGAGGATCTTGTCCTGGGTGATGATGGAGAAGTTGTTGTCGTCGCCGGGACGCAGGCCGCGAATCTTGCGCAGGGACGCCGTGACCAGGTCCACGGCGTCGTTGACCTGCACGCCGGGCGCCGGCCGCACGATGATGCGCGCCCAGTCATTGGTCCGGGCGACGTAACGCCGGAACGTGGTGTACGGGATGATCGCCGAGCTGCCGCTGGTGGCGGCGAACAGGTTTGGCGGCGGCCGGTACACGCCGATGATGCGGTACTGCTGCCCCGCGATCTTGACCGGCCGGTCGATCGGATTCTGGTTGCCGAAGAGCGATTCCACGCCCTTGTCGCTCAGCACCACGACCTTGTCGCCGGCTTCCTCTTCCACGTTGGTGAACGATCGGCCCACCAGGACATCGCCGCCCGCGACCGTGACCCACGCCGGCCCGCGGCCGAGCACGTTGGTCTGGACGTCGGCGTCACCGGCATACATCTCGCGATTGTCCTGGTCGCCCATGATCACGCCTTCGATACCGGGCAGCCGGCGAATCTGGTCCGCTTCGGCGGGCTTGAGAGGCGGATAGCGCCACCACGCCGGATCGGCATCGTCGTCGTCGGCCTGGTTTTCTCCCGCGTGCCGGAACACGAAGAACGTCGTCGGGCCGGTCTGCGCCAGGATGTCGTCGAGCGACTTGTTGATGCCCTTCACCGTCGCCGACATGGCCATGACCACCATCACGCCGATGGCGATGCCGAGGATCGTCAGTGCGGCGCGGGTCTTGTTGGCGCGCAGCGAATCGAGGGCGATGCCGACGCCTTCGCGAAGCGCGGTGAGGCCGGCGGCGGTGCGGGTGCGTGTCATTCGAACCTCAGCGCGGCGATGGGGTCGAGGCGGGCGGCGCGGCTGGCCGGATACACACCGAAGATAACGCCGACGCCGACGCCCAGGAGTACGCCGCCGATGATGGAGCCGGGCGTAATGGTCGCGGGGAGCGAGAAGGCGGCTTTGACGATCTTGGCCAGCGCGATGCCGGTTACGATACCGAGCAATGCGCCCGTGGTCGAAAGCGTCGCCGCCTCGACCACGAATTGTCGCAGGATGTCCCGGCGCCTGGCCCCAAGGGCTTTGCGTACGCCGATCTCCCGGGTCCGCTCGGCCACCGCCATCAGCATGATGTTCATGATCACGATGCCGCCCACCACCAGCGAAATGCCGACCAGCATCGGCAATGCCAGGAAGAGGATCCGCGAGATCTTGGACCAGAAGTCGAGGACGTCGTCGGCGGTCTCGAGGTGGAAGTTGTCGTCCTGGCCCGGGCGCAGGTGCCGCCGTGTCCGCATCAGGCCCTCGACATCCTCCATCGCCACCTTCATGGTCGGGATGTCGGCGGTCTTCACGATGATCCCGTCCACGATCTTGTGCGGGTTCACCATGTGCTTGATCGACGAGGTGTAGGGAGCGATGACGAACTTGTCGAGCGACATGCCGAAGAGGCTGCCCTGCGATTTGGCGACCCCGATGATCCGGAATTCCTCGCTCTCGATGCGCAACACGTGTCCCAGGGGATCGACGCCGCTGAAGAACTTCTTGGCGATGTCGGATCCGACCACGATGACGTCGGCGCCGTTCTCCACTTCCTGACGCGAGAAGCTCCGGCCCTGGTCGATCTCCACGTCGCGAATCCGGAACCAGGTGTCGGTCACGCCCTTGGCGTCCACGTTCCGCGAGCGCCGCGTACCGTAGTAGACGGTCACGTTGTCTTCGCTCTCGTTGGCGACGATCGTCCCGGGCCGGTCCTCGAGCAGGTCGCGCACGGCGACGTAGTCATCGTCCTTGATGCGCGGGCGGCGGCGCAGCTCGCGCCGCTGCTCGACGGTTTGCGGGCCGAAATTCACCTGGGGGCGGAAACGGACGGTGAAGGTGTTCACGCCGAAGAGCTTCCCGGCGAAATCCTCCCGCATGTACTTGTCCATCCCGTTGACGATCGCGATGACGCCGATGAGGAAGGTGACGCCCACGAAGGCGCCGACGGCGGAGAAGAAGCTCTTCATCTTCTGGGCGCGGATCATGCCCAGCGCCATCCGTACCGCCTCGAACACGCTCACGCGCTGAGGCTGGCGACTTGCCGCTTGTCGGACGAAACCAGGCCGTCGTGCAGCGTCACCACGCGCGCCGCGTGGGCGGCGATGTCGAACTCGTGGGTCACCATGACGACGGTCTGTCCGCGGTTCTCATGCAGCTCGGCGAAGACTTTCATGATTTCTTCGCTGGTCTGGGAGTCCAGGTTGCCGGTGGGCTCGTCGGCCAGGATGATCGACGGCTCGGTCACCAGGGCACGCGCGATGGCGACGCGCTGCCGCTGGCCTCCGGAGAGCTCGTTGGGCTTGTGGAGCATGCGCTCCTTCAGGCCCACCGACTCGAGGGCCGCCGACGCGCGGGCGCGCCGGTCCTTCGAGTTCACGCCGCTGTAGACCAGCGGAAGCTCGACGTTGTGGAGCGCGGTGGCGCGCGGCAGGAGATTGAAGGTCTGGAAGACGAAGCCGATTTCGCGGTTCCGGACCCGGGCCAGCTCGTCGTCGGACATTTTCGACACCTCGACGCCATTCAGCCAGTACTGGCCCGAGCTGGGCGTATCGAGGCAGCCGATCAGGTTCATCATCGTCGATTTGCCCGACCCCGACGGCCCCATGATGGCGACGTAGTCGTTGCGGTCGATGGAGAGGTCGACGCCACGCAGGGCGCGCACGACCTCGGAGCCCATCGTGTACTCGCGCGCCAGGGCAACGGTCCGGATGATCGGTTCGGTCACGACGCGTGCGCCGGTGTGGCACCGCCGGGGCCGTGGCCCTGCTGGCCACGGACTTTCGAGCGGTTCTTAAGATCGCGGATGGCCTGGTACGGTCCGGCGACGATGGTCTCGCCTTCACGCACGCCACTGATCACCTCGAAGTAGTCGTCACCGGTAATGCCCACGTGGACCGGCCGGAAACGCGCCGTCATGGTGGTGGTGTCGACCACGAAGACGCCTTCAATGTCCTTCTTCTTGCCGGCCGCCGAAGTGTCGCGGCTCATGGCGACAGCCGGGGCGGCCGGGGCACCCGCGGGACGCTTCGCGCTTCCGCGCGCGGCGCTGTCGGCCGACAGGGTGTCGGCGGGCTGACGCACCGTGAGGGCGATGATCGGCACGGTCAGGGTGCCGTGGCGCTTGGCGCTGATGATCCGCGCGGTGGCTGAGAGATCGGGACGCACGCCCGGGGGCGGATTGTCCAGCGTCACGATCACCTCGTAATCAACCGCCTGGTCCTGGTTCAGCTGGGCGGCAGCGGTCGCCGTCGCGCCCGCGATCGAGGAGTTCTTGATCTCGGTGACCCGGCCGGTGAAGGTCGTGTCGGGGAAGGCGTCGATGGAAATCTCGGTCGAGTCGTGCACGTGTATGCGCACGACGTCGGTCTCATCGACGTTGACCTGCACCTGGATGACCGAGAGATCGGAAATGGTCATCAGCAGGCCGGTCTCACGCGAGAATGTCCCGGGTACGGCGACTTCGCCCTCTTCCACGGCGAGCCGTGTGACGCGGCCGCTCATCGGCGCGAGAATGGTGGTCTTGCGCAGGTTGTCCTGCGCCTGAAGCAGGCCGGCGCGGGCCTGATCGACCTGGCGCTGGGAGGCATCGAGGTTGGCGACGGCGATGCGGTTGGCCGTCTCGGCCTGTTCCAACGCTTCCTGCGAGACCAGCTGCGCGTTCTGCGCGCGGATATCGCGATTGCGTACGAAGGCCCGCTCGGCCTGGTCCTTGTTGGCCTGCGCCTGCGCCGCGGCGGCTTGTGCCCCCGCGAGGCTCGCTTGCTGAAGCTGCACGGCGGCCTCGTATTGCGCCGGATCGATATGCACCACGACTTCGCCCCTGGTCACCATGTCGCCCTCTTTCACCGGCAGCGACACGATGCGGCCGGTGATGTCGGAGGAGACATCGACCTTCTTCTTGGGCTCGATCTTGCCGCTGGCGGTGACCACCGACGTCAGATCGCGCTTGCCGACCTTCTCGAGGCGTACTTCGGTCGACGGCTGGCGCCGTTTGGCGGCGCTGAGTACGGCGACGCCGACAACCAGCAACACACCGGCACCGATTAGAACAATTTTCCCGCTCTTGCTCATGGAATTGGAGTCCGATCCTTCTTAACGGAGGGGACGCCCGACGGCGTTCTCGAGCGTTGCAATAGCCTTGTGATAGTCGTAGACCGAGCCGACGTAGTTGGCATCGGCCAGGTCGGCGGCGTTACGGGCATCGAGCAGCTCGAGGTAGGTCCCCGAGCCCACGCGATACCGCTGGGTCGCCAGATCCAGCGCTTCGGAGGCGGCAGCCTGACCGGCGCGCCGGAGGGCGATGGTCTGATAGGCGACGTTCAACGCGTTGAATGCCGCGACGACCTGCGAACGAAGGAGCAGCTCGCGCGAGCGAACCAGCTGGTGCGCGTCGTCCTGGAGCGAGCGGGCCTGCTGGATCTGTGAGGCCCGCGACAGCCCGTCGTAGATCGGCATCGACAGGCCGACGTACAGTGAGAAGGGATTCGCCGACGTGGTGGTGTTGGCCGCCACCGGGATGTTGATCTTGTTGCCGAGCGAATCGGTGACGCTCTGTACATACGCGTCGTTGACCTGGCGGTAACCGCCCAGTCGTCCGTTGACCTGGAGCGTCGGCAGATACTGGGACACCATCGAACGGGTGTTCCAGCGCGCCGAGCTCTCTCGGGCACGGGCGGATACCAGGGAAGGGTTCACCCGGTCGGCATCACGAATGAGGCTGTCGAGCGTGAAGAGCGGTTGGGTGACCGGGAACGAATCGCTCGGCACCACCTCGGTGTTGTCCGGTGCCGGCACACCCATGTACTGGAAGAGCAGCAGGGTCTGGTTGTCCACCGTCTGGCGCGCGGTCAGCACGTTCACCTGCGCCTGATCCCGATCGACCTCGGCGCGACGCACATCGATCAGTGTCCCCTGGCCGACGGCCATTCGGGCCTGAGCCAGGCTCAGATTCTCGGCCGTCCGATCGAGCGAGCGCTCGGCGAGCTTCCGCTGCGCGAAGGCCTGCAACAGGTTGAGGTACTGCGATCGGATGTTGGTCTCCAGCACGATCAGTCCGCCGCTGATATCGGCGTCCGTGGCGCGCGCATCGGCGTTGGCGAGGCTGCGATTCGAGATGGTGGTGCCCGAAAGCTGATAGTTCAGCGACAGCGACCACGAATCGTAGGTGTTCGCCGGGCTCGGAAACGCGGTGGTCGAGAAGAAGGTGGTTCCCGCGTTGGTGCGCTGGCTTCCCGCCGAAATGCTCGCGGTGGGCGTCACCAGGTTGAGGAGCGCCGCACGCTGCCGCGCTGAGACGCTCCAGCGGTCATTCAGGACCGACAGGTAGTCCGGATTGTTTTCGCGGGCGATCTGCAGCGCCTCGGCGAGTGCGAGCGTCCGCACCGGAAGCTGCGGCGCCGCCATGGGTGCCGGGGCCGGCGCCAGTGGATTGGACGCCGGAGGGTTCTGGGCATAGCCGATCGCTGCCACGAGGGTGAAGAGAATCAGCCAGCCGATAGTCAGTCGAACGCGCATATCACTATTCCTGATGAGTTTCGGGTCATCGTGACGTACGGCACGAAGGAGGCGGTAGTTTCAAACTGTGGTGCCACCGCAGCCTTGAAAAATCAGGGGTTGGCCGGGCAGGGTCAAGTGTGGTTCAAGACAGGGTTTAGGCACTCCGGCTCGCCCTGAGATGCTGGACGGCGCTGGAGGGTTGCGTCGGGCTAGCGGGAGGGGGGCTGCGAGAGCGTGGCGGTGATGCCGGAGGAGGCGATCACTACCTGCACCAGGCCGCCGGTCGGGGTCATGCAGAATTGGCGGGTATCGCCGTCGGCGAGCTTCAGTTCGTACTTCCGGCAGTCGATGGGGTGTCCGGCAATCAGGACCGTGTCATCGGCCAGGTTGGTGACCGTTCCTGTGGTTAGCGTCAGGTTTTCGGTGCGAACGACATTGACGACTCGTGAAGCGCCAGGTTCCGGCCGGGGCAGGAAGAAGTAGAAGGTGAAGTCATCGCTGCCCATGATGACGAACGGCGGGCGCACCGGCAGCTCGCGCGCGACGTCCCCGGCTTCGGTGGAAGCCCGGGCGCTGAATCGCATCCCAACGACCTGCGCCGAGACCCGGCGGACGACGTGGCCGCCCGTGGTCTCGCTCAGCTGGTAGGTCACGGGCGTCAACTCGCGGGTCACTTCGAGGATGTACTGAACTTCGTGCGCCGGCGTGCGGGTGGTGCCGACCACCAGCAATCCACCCTGGCCCTGGCCGCTGGTAGCGCGGACGGCGAACTCGACGCGGCCCGTTTCCGATCCGCCACGCGCAATCACCAGCGTGCCGCGATCGAGATATTCCTGGGCCTCGGCGCGGGCGGCAAGCGCGGCAGCGATGACGACCATGACGGCGACGCGACGCATGAAGGGAAACTACTCGAAAACGCGTTCGCGGATGCGGCTGACGATGTGCTCGTACAGGCGGCGGCCCTTCTCCGCCGAGGCCGCCCTCGCCCGTCCCACCGACCCCAACGAATCGAATGGCAGGGACATCGATGAGCCGCGGCGGTAGCGTCTCAGGTTCGGCTCCGGCAAGATATAGTCGATCGCCACGTCCATTTTCACGAGCTGGGGGCAGATGAAGAGCGCGAGGGAGGTATCGATCTCGCCGCCATGGATCGGGTCATCGGGAAACTCCACCAGGGAGCTGAAGTCCATGGCCAGCACATCGATGACCCGCACCCGCGCTTTTCGCGCGACGACGGTTCCCAGCGCTTCCTGGTGCGGCGCGTAGGCATTCATGGTGAACATCAGGATCTCGCCGATGCCGAGCTGCTCCCAATCGGGCAACAGGTCGTTGACCCAGCGCCGCAATGTCTTGCGGCGTACCGACGCGCCGCCGCTGAACTGGCGCTCGAGCGCGGCGTCGTTGACTCCGTATTCGATGGTGGGGGCGCGGAGCACCTGGAATTCGGCCGACAGATCGTCGGCGAGCCGCTCGACGATGACGGTATCGGCGCCGAGGGCGAGGTGGGGACCATGCTGCTCGGTGGTGCCCACCGGCACGATGATGCGAGGATTCGCGGCGGCGGCCTCGCGGGCGGCGGCCGGGGTCATCTCCTTGAGGCGCAGCGGCGTGCTCACGTGAGACGAACCACCGGCCTGCTGGCATTGTTCGGCGCTGCCGCGGTGGTGGGCGCCGAGTGGATGCGGGCGCCGGGCTGGATTCTCGGCCTGGGGGTGCTGCTCGCCGCGACCCTGGCGGTGTGGATGACGACCGGGATGCCGGACGAGCCACCGCGTACGGCCGCACGGATCGGCGCGGTGGCGGCGTTAACGTTAGGCGCATCGGTCATCTGGAGCACGTACCAGCTGCGGCTGCTGGAGCGGCACTGGGACGTGGTGCGCGAGGCGGCGGTCACCCGCGCATCGCGGCAGCTGGGCGGTGAGCTGGCCGGCGCGGTCGAGCTGGTGCGCGGCCTGGCCGAGCGGGCGGCGCGGCTCCAGAGCGAGCCGGCGCCGCGGGCCTTCGCATCGCTGGCCTCGGTGGTCTCGCGCAGCGGTCCGTCGAACGGCATCGTGCTCTTCGATCCCCAAGGGCGGCCGCGGGCCTGGGCCGGCGTCCAGCGCACGGCGCTGACGCCGACCGGGCCCGAGCTTTCGGTTGTCACCACACCATTCTATCTGTGGCTCGTCGCGCGACGCCAGACGACGGCCGGCGCCGCGGTCGCGTCGCTGATGCTCGCGCGGAGCGACGATGTGCCGCGCGCCGGCACCGCGCTGACCGACCGGTTCGTCGACCGGGTGGGCGTCGGACTCCGTTTCCTCGATCCTCGCGCCGCCCCCGCCGACACCGACGTCTTCGACTATGTCCCGCCCGGCTCGGCCGCGGGAGATACCCTGTTCGCGGTTCAGCCGGTGCCGCCGCGCGAGCCGGCGGCGTACGAAGAGCGGCTGCGCCTGGCGCAGCGAATCGCCGCGCTGCTCATCCTCTCGCTCCTGCTCGCCGCGGGCCGCGTCGGCCTCGTCAGCAAAGCGCCGCTCGGGTTGATCCCGGCCGTCGCGGCGGTCGTGGTGATCGGCCGCGCGCCGCTCGGCGCTACCTTCGGCCACGCGTCGATCTTCTCCAGCGATACCTACTCAGCGGGGCAGCTCGGCGCCTACTCATCATCCCCGGGAGCGGTGCTGCTCACCGGCATCGTGATCTTTGTCCTCGCCTCGGCTCTCTGGCGCCGCGGGCTCACGCCGTCGTGGCCCGGCCGCATCGTGGCACTGGTCGGTACGCTGGCGGCTCCCTACATCCTCCAAACGCTGGCCAACGGCATCACGCCGCCCTCCGATGGGGTGCCGACCATGCTCTGGGCCCGCTGGCAGCTCGCGCTGGTGGTTGCCGCCGGCGCGCTGGTGCTGATGGCGGCTGCGATGGTGCGCGGACGCGAGCCGCCGCCCCGGGCCGGCTGGTGGCCGTGGGTCGCCGGCGCGATCGCAATTGCCGCGGCGATCCTCGGCCTCTGGCTCTGGCGACCGGTGGCCGGATGGCCGGCGTGGTATCCATATGTCTGGGCGCCCGCGCTGCTGCTGACGCTACGGCCGATGCCCATTCGCAGCACCATGGCGACCATCGCGGTGGTCGCGGGATCGTCCGCGGCGCTGCTCACCTGGGGCGCGGCATCGCAGGGAAGGGTCGCCCTCGCCGGCGCCGATCTGGAAGGACTCGGCAACAGCGCCGACGCGCCGTCGGTGCTGCGGCTCGAGCGGCTGGTCCACGAAATGGCCGTCGACTCCGCGCCGCGCACCGCCGGCGACCTGTTCCTGCTGTGGCGGCGCAGCTCGTTAGGCGCCGATGCATATCCCGCCGAGCTGGATGTGTGGACCACCGATGGCCGTCACCTCCTCGGTCTGGACCTGGTAGACCTGAACGTTTCCGATTCACTGGTCGCCGGCGTGGCGCGCTCGGCCGCGGACGACGGCATCCCCGAGGTGCAGCCGGTGCCGATGATACCGGGGATGCACGCCGTGGCGGCGATCCCGGTGCTGGGTGGCCGCGTGGTGACCTTCACGGTGGGACCGCAGTCGCGGCTGCTCCAGCCCAGCCTGCTGGCGCGCTTTCTGATGGGCAACGGCGACGAGCCGGAGGCTCCGTACGACATGGTGCTGGCGCCCCCGTCGGCGGCGGGCGCGGTGGTAACGTCGCACGTGTCGTGGAGCCGCAACGCCTGGGTACTGCGGGGGGAGCGCACCCTGGACCTTCCCGGCGGTCCACGTCACGCCCACGCCCAGATCGATCTGCGCGGCGTCTCGGCACTGCTCCAGCGCGGCGCGCTGCTGCTGGTCCTCGACGTCGCGGCGCTGGCGTTGCTCTGGATCCTGGTCGAGGCCGCCGCGGGGCGCGCCTTGCCGGTAGTTCGCGGCTGGTGGCCCAGGGCCCGAAGGTCGCTTCGTTTCCGGCTCTCGGTCGTGCTCGCGCTCTTTTTCCTGGTGCCCACGGTGGCCTTCGCGCTCTGGAGCTTCGGAAGGCTGGAGGCCGAGTTCCGCGGGGCCCGGCAACTGCTCATTCAGCGGACGCTGCGCGATGCCGCGGGTCAGATCTCGTCCGACGCGATGACCGGCGACAGCGCTCTCGCCGATGCCGCGCAGCGGGTGCAAGCCGAGTTGCTGCTGTCGCGCGACGGCATCCTGTGGGCGACGTCCGCGCCGGTGCTCGCCGACCTCGGCCTCGCCGATCTGCTGGTGCCGGAGCGGGTCTATGCCCGTATCGCGTACGGCGACGAGATCGAGCTGACGGCGGATCAGCGCGCCGCGCCGGCGCCCACCCTCGTCGGGTTCCGCTTGATCGCGCGCGACGAGCCGGGGAGCGCGATGGTTCTGGCGTCCCCCGAATTTCTCGGTGACCGCGCCCTCGCGCGGCGTGAAGACGATCTCGTGATTGCGCTGCTTCTGGCCGGAATCTCAGGCTTTGTCGCGGCGATCGTATTGTCGGGATTCGCGGCGCACACTCTCGCGCAACCACTCCAGAGGTTGCGGGCGGCGGCGCTCGGCGTCGGCGCCGGTGACGCCCCCGCGATCGATCCCGGCGAGATGCCGGCGGAGCTGGAGCCGATCCGCGGCGCGCTGGCGCAGGCCGCCGCCGACGTCGAATCGGGCCGCCGGGCGCAACGGGTGCTGGCCTGGGGTGAAGTGGCGCGTCAGGTCGCCCACGAGATCAAGAATCCGCTCACCCCCATCCGGCTCGGCATCCAGCACTTGCTCCGGCTCCAGAAGGAAAAGCCGTCGGAGCTCAACGCGGTGCTTCCGCCCACCGGCGAACGCATTCTGGCCGAGATCGACCGCCTCGACGGCATCGCGCGCGCCTTCAGCCGCTTCGCGCTGCCCAGCGGCGAGAACGTGCCGGTGGACACGGTCGATCTCGCCATGGTGGTCCGCGACATCGTCCAGCTCTATCGGATGGGCGAGGGCGCAACGGAATGGATCGCCGAAGCGGGCGACGGCGTCCACGCGCTGGCGCGCCGCGATGAGCTTGCCGAGGTGCTGGTGAACCTGTGCGAGAACGCCCGCGATGCCGGCGCCACCCGCGTGGTCATCGCGGCGCGGAGCGAGCGGGGCGGTGCGATCGTGGAGGTTCGGGACGATGGCCCCGGCATTTCGCCCGATCTGATCGCCCGCGTCTTCGAGCCGCGATTCAGCGCCACTACCAGCGGCAGCGGTCTCGGTCTCGCGATCGCCAAGCGGCTGGTCGAGAGCTGGGGCGGGAGCATCGCGGCGCTGGAACCAGCGGGACGCGGTACCGTCGTGCGCCTGTCGCTTCGCTCGGCGCCCGGGCGCGCCGAATCCGGCGGCCGTTGACCGGAGGCCGCTCTCCCGCGAGACTGCAACTCTTCTTCAACCAGGACACGGTCATGGTCGGTGTCGTTCTTGTCGCGGCGATGTTCCAGCAGCCGCTCCCGCTTCCGCGCAGTCAGTCGCCCATCGCCGACACGTCGATGTTCAAGCGACTCGAGCTGCCGACGCCCACATCCATTCGCGAAGGCAGCGGCCGGCCCGGTCCCGCGTATTGGCAACAGCGCGTGGATTACCAGGTCGCCGCCACTCTCGACGTGAGCACGCATCGCGTCACCGGCTCGCAGACGGTGACCTATCACAACAATTCGCCCGACACCCTGACCTACCTCTGGTTCCAGCTCGACCAGAATCTTTTCCGCGACGACAGCCGCGGCTCCTTTCTCGCGTCGCCCGATGCGCGCTTCGCGTCGGAGGGATTCGTCGGCGGTATCCAGCTGACCAACGTGCAGGCGATCCGCGGCGGAGGTCCGGCGGTGCGGGGCCGTCCCGCGGCGCGCGAAGAGCGGGCGGCGATCCGTCCGGCGGTCAACGGCACCATGGTCCGCTTCGACCTCGACCAGCCGCTGCCGCCCAGGAGCAGCGTGAAGCTGGCGATGGAGTTCGCCTTCAACGTTCCCGAGCACGGCGCCGACCGGATGGGCCGCAAGCAGTACGATGGAAGCTGGCTCTATGAAATCGCGCAGTGGCAGCCCCGCGCGGCGGTGTACGACGATGTCCGAGGCTGGAATACGGAACAGTACCTGGGGCAGGGCGAGTTCTACCGCGAATTCGGCGACTGGGATGTGAGCATCACGGTGCCGCGCGACTACGTCGTGCTCGCGACCGGGACGCTCCAGAATCGCGCCGAGGTGCTGACGTCGGAAGAGATCCGCCGGCAGGATGCGGCGCTGCACTCCGACAGCACCATCCCGATCATCGCCAAGGCCGAGGCGGGTTCAGCGGCGACTCGTCCCGCCGGCTCTTCGCCGACGCTGACCTGGCACTTCAAGGCGTCGAACGTGCACGACGTCGCCTGGGCGGCGGCGCCCAATTTCATCTGGGATGCCAGCGGCTGGAACGGGATCCTGATGCAGTCGTTCTATCCGCCATCGGCGGACTCCGGGTGGCACGAATCGACCAAGATGGTCAGACACACCATCAAGCACTATTCCGAGAAGTGGTTCCAGTATCCCTGGCCCACGGCGATCAACATCGCGGGTCCGGTCGAAGGAATGGAGTATCCGCAGATCGTCTTCTGTTCCGACGGCGCCGTCGGCCCGAATCTCTTCGACGTCACGACCCACGAGCTGGGGCACGAGTGGTTCCCCATGATCGTCAGCAGCAACGAGCGGCTCTATCCGTGGATGGACGAAGGGTTCAACACCTTCATCAACATTTATTCGACGCTGACCTATTACAAGCACCCGGAAGTCTCCGGCGACAGCGGCCAGGCGGCGCAGCTGGGGATGTTCATGCGCAGCGGCCTCGACGTGCCGATCATGACGCCGGCCGATCGCATCAACGGGCAGCTGCTCGGCGTGGCCGGCTACTTCAAGCCAGGCGGCGGTCTCTACATCCTGCGACACGGCATGCTCGGCGACACCACGCGGTTCGACAGCGCCTTCCGGGAATACATCCGCCGCTGGGCGTTCCACCATCCGACACCCACGGATTTCTTCCGCACGATGGAAGACAACACCGGCGAGGATCTCTCCTACTTCTGGCGCGGCTGGTTCTTCCGCACCGACCGCGTCGATCAGTCGATCGACTCGGTCACCACCCGCGATTCGGCGGGTGTCGCGACCAGCCGGCTCTTCCTGTCGATGCCGGGAACGTTGCCGATGCCGGTCGATCTGCGCGTGACCTTCAACGACGGCACCAGCGACCGGATGCGGCTGCCGGTCGAGATCTGGTATCTCGGCAACAAGTACATCTGGATCCACCATTTCGCGAAGCCGGTTACGCGGGTGGAGATCGATCCGGACGAAAATTTCCCCGATGTCAACCGCAGCAACAACGCCTGGCCGCGGACGGCCGGCACACCGACTCCGTGACGCGCATCACCCGCGTTATGGTGTAGCTCCAGCCTTCGTCTTGGGGTTAGCGGGTCGCACGGTGCGGCCCGCGTACCCCGGACGGAGGTTTCCATGTCGGTTCGCCCTCGGCTCATGCTCCATCTTCTCGCCACCCTGGCCCTCGGCGCGCCGTCGGTCGTCATGGCGCAGAGCGGCGGCGAGACCCGCGGTGATTCTGCGCATCCCCGCGCGGCGCGGTTCGCGGATTCGATCGAGCTGCGCGAGAAGACAATCAAGCGCCAGCGCGGCGGCGCCGGCCTCCGGTTAGGCAGCTGGGACGTCGGCGGACCAGCCGGCGCGAGCGGCAGCGGTATCAGCACGTTTCCGGCGATGGAGGGATACTGGCAGCGCGGCCTCGACCGGCATGTCGTGATCGAGACCAGCGTCGGGTTGTGGAGCCGGCAGCAGCACGCGACCACGCCCGGTGGGGCGTCGAGCGGCAGTTACGTGGTGCCGATGCTGACGTCGATCAAGATCTATCCGACGACGAACCCCGGTGCGGTGCTCGAGCCCTTTACCATGGCGGGCATCGGCTTCACCCTCGGCATCGACGACCAGAATGGCGGCTCGAGTGGCGGGCTGGCCGGCGGCGGCAGCAGTGGCGGGACGAACTTGATCCCCGGCATCGGTCTCAAGGGCGGCGTCGGCGTCGAATATCATCTGGGCCCCGCGTTCGGCGTGCAGATGCAGGCGGGCTACCAGTTCGTGAAGTTCTTCCAGGACGTCGGTGCGGACCGGACATACAAAGGGATGCAGGTGCTGGGCGGGCTGACGTACCGGTTCCAGTTCTAGAAAGCGATTGACGGTCGACGGTCGACGGCAGTTGCTTGCTGTCGACCGTTAACTGTCAACCGTTGACCGTTTCAACAGATGCGGCAGCGCCGTAATCGTGACCACGCCCGAAATGATGATCGCCGCGGCCAGCAGCACCCGCGGCGTGATCGGCTCGTCGAGGACCGCCCAGCCCAGAATGATCGCGACCACCGGATTCACGTAGGCATAGGTCGTGGATTTCGCCGGCGTGGTGTGCTGGAGGATATAGAAGAAGGCGGTGAACCCGACCAGCGCGCCGACGAAGATGAGGTAGAGCAGGGCGATCGCCGAACGGGCCGATGTCGCGTGGAGATCGAGTCTCGGTAGCTCGCCGGTGGCCAGCCCCACGACGAGAAACATCAGTCCACCCGTAACCATGTTCGCCGCGGCGCCCATGAGTGCCGACGTGCTGTAAGGCCGGCTGCGGGAGTAGATCGACCCGGCCGACCAGGCGAGTACGGCGACGAGCACCGCGGCCGCGCCCTTGGGATCGACCCGCGCCACGTCGGTGGCGAAGGGATTGACCAGGATCGCGACGCCGGCGAAGCCGATCAGCAGTCCGGCGATCGTGAGATTCGACGGGCGCGGACCGCCGGGACGGAGCCAGTCAATCGCGACGGTGACGATCGGCGATGAGGCGACGATCAGCGCCGCGAGGCTGGACGGCACCGTCTGCTCGGCCCAGACCACGCCGCCATTGCCCAGCAGCATCAGCAGCACGCCGATCACGCCCGCGACCTTCCACTCGGCCCGGCTGGGCAGCGCATTGCCCCGCGAGCGCGACCAGATCATGAGGATGCTGCCGGCGATGGTGAAGCGGATCCCCGCCATCAGGAACGGCGGGATGGTCTCGATGGCGATGCGGATGCCGAGATAGGTGGAACCCCAGACGACGTAGACCAGCGCGAAGGCGACGAGGAGCCGCGCCTTCAAAGATCGATGTCCCTGCCGATCCCCTGCGCCCGGGCCTCTTCCACCACCATGTGCCCGGTGGCGACGTCCTCCACCGCCATGCCTAACGACTTGAACATGGTGATCTCATCGGCCGAGCTGCGGCCCGGGGTGCCGTTCACGACGTCGCCCAGCTCGCCGACGACGTGATCCTCGCCGATGGCGCCCTCGTTGATGGCGAGCAGCAGATCGCCGGCTTCGACCTTGGCGGCGTCACGCGAATCGACCCACACGCGGCAGCGCTTTACCGCCGCGCCTTCCAGCTCGCGGGCGCGCCGGTTCGAGGAGCCGACGACGGCGAGGTGCATCCCCGGCTCGAGCATCTCGGCGCTCACCACCGGCTGGGTCGCGCTGGTCGCGGTGACGACGAGCCTGGCGCCGCGGAGCGCGTCCTTCACCGTGGGCACGGCGCTGATGGGGCAGCGGACCTTATGGTGCATGTCGTGGACGAACCGGATGGCGTGCTCGTGGCTGCGCGACCAGACGCGCACGTGGGCCAGCTCCCGGACTTCCTTCATCGCCTCCAGGTGACTCCGGGCCTGGACCCCGGAACCCAGGATCGCCAGGGTCAGCGGATCCTTGGCGGCGAGGAGATCGGCGGAGACCGCGGAGACGGCGGCGGTGCGCATCTCGGTGATCAGCCGGCCATCCATCATCGCTTCAAGGGCGCCGGTGCGGGGATCGAGGATCAGCACCGTGGCGAGGTGGGTCGGCAGCGCGGTGCCTTCATTGGAAGGGAAGAAGCACACCGACTTGAGGCCGAAGGATCCGGGATCGTCGCCCGTTCCGGGGACGTGGGCGGGCATCACGCCGTAGAAGCCCTGGGCGGGCTGGATGCGCAGGGAGGTGCGCACCGGCTGGACGCACTCGCCGCGTGAGAAGCGGCCCAGGGTCTCGCGCATCAGCGGGATCAACCGCGCCATGGTCAGGCAGCGGGCGACGTCGGATTCGTTCAGGAGGAGCGGCATAAGGAGACAGAAGTTACCATTGTGCCGTGTCCGAGGTCAGTTATGCGCGGCGGCTGGGTCTTTTTTCCGGCACCATGGCGGTGGTCGGGGGCATCATCGGCTCCGGCATCTTCCTCAATCCATCGAATGTCGCGCGGATCACGCGGGCCAACGGCCTGACGATTCTGGTCTGGGTGCTGGGCGGCTTCATCGCGGTGAGCGGCGCCTATTGCTATGCCGAGCTGGGGCATCGCTACCCCAAGGCAGGGGGCGGCTACGTCTACCTGCGCGAGGGGTTCGGCAAGCTTCCGGCCTTTCTCTACGGCTGGGTACTGCTGCTGGTGGTGGCGACCGGCGCCTGCGCGGCCGTCGCCTACACCTTCGCCTCGTACGCCGCGGCGCTCTTCGGACTCTCCGAATCGTGGATCAAGCCGATCGCCGCGGTCTCCATCGCCGCGCTCTCCATCATCAACTATCTCGGCGTCGGCAAGGCCGCGGTCACGCAGAATCTCTTCACCGTTCTCAAGCTCGGCGCGCTCGCCGCGCTCATCATCTGCGGTCTGGCTCTTCCCTTCGACGCATCGCATCCGGTCGTCGTCGCCGCGGCGCTACCCGCGCCCAGCGGCTCGGCGTTGCCGCTGGCCATCGGCGCGGCGCTGACGCCGATCCTGTTCGCCTACGGCGGCTGGCAGCAGACCAGCTTCATCGCCGAAGAGATCAAGGATGCCGAGCGGACGCTGCCGCTGGCGCTGCTCTTCGGCACCGCGATCGTGGTGGTCGTCTACGTCACGGCGAATCTCGCGTATCTGCGCGTCCTGGGCACGCCGGGACTGGGGGCGAGCGGCGCGCCGGCGGCCGACGTCATGACCGCCGTGGTCGGGCCGTGGGGCAGGCGGCTGATCAGCGCGGGGATCACCTGCTCGACCTTCGGGTTTCTGAACCTGGTGATCCTGGTATCGCCCAGGGTTTATCAGGCGATGGCGGCCGATGGGGTCTTCTTCCCGGCGATGGCAAAGCTGCACCCCAAGTATCAGACGCCGGCGACGGCGATCCTGCTCCAGGGTGTGTGGGCGACGCTGCTGGCGATGACCAAGCAGTATGGCCCGTTGCTCGACTACGTGGTATTTGGCGACTGGATTTTCTTCGGGCTCACGGCGGCAACGATCTTCATGTTCCGCCGGCGCAACGGACCGCCCGATCGATTTGGCGTGCCGTTCTATCCGGTGCTTCCGGCCCTCTTCGTGATCTCGGCGCTGTACGTGGTGATCAGCTCCATCGCCTCGGCACCGGGAAATGCGGCGATCGGCGCGGGGCTGCTGCTCCTCGGTGTGCCGGTCTTTTTCTTCTGGCATCGCCGAGGCGGAGCGACGAGCTAGAGTCGTCCCCGGCGCTTCATCTCGAGGTACGCAGTGACCGCGGCCTCGCCGGCGCGCGCCGGCGGCGTGTCGAGCACCACGATTCCCGAGCGGCGCATCAGCGCCACCGCGCCACCCCGTGCCGCGAGCAGCTCTTCGGCCGCGGCACGGCGCCAGGCCTCCTGGGGATTGGTGCTGCGGCGCACCGCCGCCGCGTCGATCTCCGGATTGCGCAGCGTCACGGCCAGCGGCAGGTGACGCGGCCGGAGTGAGCCCACCGCCGCCACCAGCGCTTCCGACGCGCCCCGGTCGATCAGATCGCCGATAAACACCGTCAACGCGCGCTTGCGGTTGCGCATCGCGAGATAGCGGAACGCGCCTGGATAGTCGGGCTCGTCGAGGGTCGGCTGCGCGATGGCGAGAACTTCCATGATGCCGTGGAGCCCCCGGCGGCCTCGCTGCGGGGCGACGTAGTGCTCCACGCCGGCGCCGAAGACCAGGACCCCGACATCGTCGTCGTGATGATAGGCGGCGAAGGCGAGATCCACGGCGGCGCGCACCGCGTACTCCATCATCGGCACGCCGCCGGATTCCGCGGCCATCAGCCGGCCGGCATCGAGCACGAGCAGCACCTGCTGGCGCCGCTCTTCCTCGTACTGCCGCGTCGTCGGTTTGCGCCGGCGCGCGGTGGCTTTCCAATCGATGGCGCGGATGTCGTCGCCCGGCACCCAGTCGCGCAGCCTCTCGAACGACTGCCCCGCGCCGAGGCGGCGCATGCGATGCACCCCCGGCTGCCGGCGGGTGGAGCGTCCGATGGTGGCGCGCAGGCGCGAGGCGGGGAGCGCCGGCATGACGGTCACCTCCCAGGGCACGGCCCGCTGTCCCTGCCGCATTCCCAGACCCAGCGGTCCGACGCTGCGCATCGAGAGCGTCCCGCCGCTATCGCGCCCGCGACGGACCGGCGCGATGGTGAGGTTCTCGGCCAGGGTTCCGCCTGCCGCAACCCGAAGCGCTCGCGGTTGCTGTGGGCCGCCGATGACGACCGGCCAGCTTTCGCGGATGACGAGCCGCGCGTCGCGGGGGCCGGCGTTCTTCCACCGATATTGCGCCGCGCCGGGTCGTCCGATCGACAGGCTCGATGGTGCTTCGCGCGTCAGGTCGATGCGGGATGGATCGACGGCGAGGAGCGCATCGGCGTAAGCGAGGCCGAGGAGCAGCGCGTCCGCGGCGAGGAGAATGTCGAGACCCCAGGGCGTCACATAACCCAGCAGTGCCAGCGGCGCCGCGCACGCGAGCGCGATCGCCAGCCGGCGGGTCGGCAGGATCACGTGGTCGGCGCCACGATGCGGTCCAGTATCGAGCGCAAGGCGGCATCGGGCGTCACGCCCTCGAGCTCCAGCTCCGGCGCAACCGTCACGCGATGCCGCAGCACCGCCGGCGCGATGGATTTCACATCGTCGGGAATGCCGAAGTCGCGTCCCTCGAGGACGGCGGTTGCCTGCGCCGCCTTGAGCAGGGCCACGGACGCGCGCGGGCTCGCGCCGAGCACAAACGAAGGATGATTGCGGGTGGCGCGCACGATGGCGGTGACGTAGGCGGTCAGCGATGGTTCGAATCGCACCCTGCGCGCGAGCTGGCGAAGCTCTTCCAGTCCCTCGGCGCTGAGCAGGGTGCCCACGCCGTAGGTCTCGGGGGTGTCGGCTTCGAAGCCGGACAGCACCCGCGCAAGAATGTCGTTTTCGACTTCGGCCGCGGGATAGTCGAACGTCGTCTTCAAGAGAAAGCGATCCAGCTCCGCTTCGGGCAGCGGATAGGTGCCTTCGAACTCGATCGGGTTCTGGGTCGCGATCACCGTGAAATGCGGCGACATCGGATGGGTACGTCCATCCGCCGTCACGGTACGCTCCTGCATCGCCTCGAGCAGCGCGGCCTGGGTCTTGGCGGGTGCGCGATTGATCTCATCGGCGAGGCAGAGATCGGTGAAGATCGGGCCGGGGCGGAACACCAGCTCGTTGGTGCCCACCAGGACCGAAGTGCCGGTGATGTCGGCCGGCATCAGGTCCGGCGTGAACTGGATGCGCGTGAAGCGAACGCCGAGAATGCGTGCCAGGGTGCGGACGAGCAGCGTTTTCGCGGTGCCGGGGACGCCCTCCAGCAGGACATGCCCGCGGGCGATGAGTGCAATGACGACCTCGCGTGTTGCCGCGTCCTGGCCGAGGACCACGGAGCGCAGTGCCGTCAGCGCGGCTGCGGCGTCGGGGCCTTGAGCGTCTCCCACACATCCTCCAGGGCGTTGGCGGCGCGGACGACATCGGCGCCGGTGGCGGATTTGTCGAGCTGCTGGTGCAACCGTTTGATCGCTTCGCGGCCGTTCTCCGTCTGGATGCGCAGCGCCAGCTCGTCGAGCCAGCGATCGGCGGCTTCACCGGATTTCGCCGGCGTGACGGCGAGGCGGCGCTTGAGGCCGCCGACGAGCAGCCGGATCGCGGTACCGGCGGCACGGCCGCGCTCGAGGCCGGCGGCGAGAGCATCGAGATGCTCGAGCGGCGAGCGTCGCCGGCGGACGATGCTGGGCACGGCGGGTCCGAACCGGATCGCGGCAATGAGCAGCGCCAGCAGTGCGGCCGCGACCAGCTGGATCGCGAGCCAGCCGCCGGGATCGCGCCCCGCCCAGGCCAGCGCGGCTCCCGAGAGTGATGACGTGTTGCCGTAACCCTGGTGGAATTCGTCGACCACCAGCGCTCGCAGATGATCCTGGAGCAGCCAACCGACGACGCGCGGTCCCGCGCCGGTGCGGCGTAGATCCTGATTACTCAACAGATCGCCGTCGGCGATGATGAGCACGCTGCCGCCTGAGCGATAGCGCAGCCGCAACGCGATGGTGTCCTTGTTGCGGAGCCACAGCACCTCGACCGCCGAGGCGGTGCGCGGTTCGCAGAGCCGGGAGAGCGGCGAGTTCGTGGTATCGTCCGCCAGGTGGTGAAAGTGGGTGAGACGCGCGCGCGGCGGAGGAAGGACATCGTCGGGGATGGAATCAACCAGCGCGCCGGCGCGAAGCACCCGCTCCTTGGTCATGGTCGTCGTCACCGCATAGCCGAAGCAACCGGTGACATTCGTGGTCCCGGCGAGCAGCAGACTCCCGCCGCCGCTCACCCAGTCGCGCAGCGCGCGGCTTTCCTGGACGGCGAGTGGCTTGGCCGGGCGCAGCACCGCCAGCATTACCGCGGAATCGGAAGCGCGGAATCGTCCGAGATCGTACCAGCTGCGCCGGCGCTCGGTGACGTTGACGCCATAGTGGGAGAGCGCGGCCCTGATGGCGCTGGCGCCCCCGGGGGTCGTCAGGCGGGTCGAGAGCCTCGAGTCGGACGACAGTCCTTCGGGAGCGTTGAGTATGCCGAGGATGGCGGCTGTCGCGAGGACCACGGCGACCAGCCCCACGACGAGGATCTCAGGCCGACGGCGCACGACTCAAGGCTGCTGCATCCTGGTCGAACGCGGCGTAGGTACCTGCATCGCAGGCGCGGCCGCCGAAGAGTGCTTCGTAGAGCATCGTCACCAGCGCACCGAAACGCTTGCGGGCCTCGCCATCGAGGCGCGCCTCGCGGGTGTATTCGCCGGGTGTCTTCGAGGCGTGGAATGCCAGCACTCTGCGCTGGTCGAGCGACATCACCAGCGACAGAAACCGGTGCGCGAGGGCATCGCTGAAGCGCCCCGCGGTGGCCAGCCGCCGGGCTTCCCGGAGGTGCCAGGACGCGTCGAGGGTGGGGGGAAGGGTGGGCGCGGCGGGGCCGTTCTCCGCCGCTCTCGGCCGCAGTGCGCGCCAGAGCGTGAACGCGGTGTGGGTGAGAATTACGACGAGTATCAGCGTCATGATCGCCAGCGCGGCGAGGTAACCGATCGGGTGCGCCGCCGACATATCGGTCAGCCAATCGCCAAAGCGGCGCAGCAAGGCCGACAGGACATCCCACCCGGTGCGCCTGGTGGCCCAGTGGTATTCGCGCCCGGCAAAAATGGCGCGCAGGGTCGCTCGCACCGAGTCGGGCGCGGGCGCCTGCCAAGCCACCATCAGGCGGAGCCGCTGATCTGCTGTTCGAGGGTCTGGAGGTCGAACGCCTCTTTGCGTATCCGCAGATCGTAATAGAAGAGGGTCATGCCGCAGGGAATCAGCGGCGCCAGGATCAGGCCGGTCACCGCGCCGAGCACGGCGAGCAGGATATTGGCCGACCCGCTGCTCAGGTGGAGCAACGCGATCATGAACCCCGCCGCGATGCTCGGCATCGCCGCGACGATTCCGAGAATGAATGCCAGGGCAAAAGCCCTTCCCTTGAAGTCCTTGGTGAGCTTCCACGAGCGGCCCAGAGAGTCGAGCGGGCTCGCGGGGTCCTCGAGGACGACGATCTGGTTCACCACCGAATAGCCGCAGGCGATGATGATGCCGGGGATGATGAGCAGCACGAAGCCCAGGGCGATAAGGATGAAGCGGGCGAAGCCCGCTACCATCAGGCCGCCGATCTTGCTTAACGAAAACCGGAGGGCGTCGCCGACCGAGCAGTCCCGGTTCAGGTAGCCGTCGGAGATGACCTTGAGCGTCGCCGCGGCACCGATCAGGCCGCCCACGGCGGACAGCAGCAGGGCCACGCAGAGCAGCAGCAGGTGCCCGGTCCAGCCGCCCGAGACGGTGGCGTACAGGCGCATCGCCTGGAAGGGGAGATAGCAGACGACGGCGATGCCGACGAGGGTTGTGAAATGCCGGCGGAACATCACGAACGCACCGTCGAGAAGCTCGCCCAGCGTCATCGGTGTGAACACGGTCGTGGCTCGCTTGAGAGGTCCGGCATATAATGGCATCTGAATGGAAAGAGTGCGAGTTGCGGCGACATCCCTGGGACGCCGGATTGCGATCGAGACACCCGAGAACGTGCTGCTCGAGTTCGAGCTGGCCGGCGTCGGATCGCGCTTCGCCGCCGCCTTCGCCGATATCGTGATCCTGGGCATTCTCTATCTCGCGATCTTCGCCGCCTTCGCCCTGCTGCTCGGCGGCATCCGTCTCGAGACCTGGTCCGCCGCGGTCATGGTCCTCGTCGCCTTCGTGCTGTTCTGGGGTTATTTCGCGCTCTTCGAGGCGCTCTGGCAGGGCCAGACCCCCGGAAAACACAGCGTGGGGCTCCGGGTGGTGATGGATACGGGGCATCCGCTCACCTTCGGCGCGGCGCTCGCCCGCAACCTCCTGCGCGCCGTAGACTCGCAGCCGGGCCTGCTCTATTTCGTCGGCGCGTTGTTCGTCTTTCTGCATCCCCATCACAAGCGGCTGGGCGACATCGTCGCCGGTACCATCGTGGTTCGCGACCGCCCGACCGAGCAACGGCTTTCGGTGCCCGTGATCGCCGTGCCGGAGGCTGGCGAGGGACCGATCGTGACCGCCGAGGTCCCGGAATTGACCGATGAAGAGTTCCGGCTGGTCGAGCAATTTCTGGCACGGCGAGAGCAGTTCGAAGCGGCGGCCCGGCAGCGCGTGGCCTATGCGCTGCTCCAGCGGCTCGCCGACCGGCTTCCCGCCGGTGCGCGCGGCGTCGAGGGACGGCTCGAGGCCCTCTACGCCGTCGAGCGCCGGCGCCGGGGCGGCGCCGTCTCGACCGGACGCGCGGCGCGGGGCATCGCGGCAACGGCGACGGCCCGTTTCATCGCTCGCAAGCAGCAATCGTGGGAGGCGTTCCGCGCGGATGCGATGGGGCTGGAACGGCGGGGCCTGAAAACGCTTCCCGGGGACCAGCTCACGACCTTCGCGGCGCGCTATCGCGAGGCGGCGGCCGATCTGGCGCGGGCGCGCACCTATGGAGTGGATGCCCGCGTCGTGGCGTACCTGGAGCGAGCGGTGAGCGCCGGCCACAACGCTCTCTATGGATTGCGCGGCGTGGGGCGAGTCGGGCTGGGGCGCCTCCTGGCGCACGATCTCACCGCCGCACTCTGGCGCTCGCGCGGCTACATCGCGGTGGCTTTCCTGCTCACCGCCGCGCCTGCCGTGGCGGGCTACCAGTTGCTTCGCTCCGCGCCATCTCGCGCCGCCGAGCTGCTGCCTGACGAGATGATCGCGCGCGCCGAAGGCGGTCGTGAGGCGGTGCTGGCCGGTGTCGGTTACGCGCAGGCGCCGTCGCTGTACCTGCCCTTGATGGCGTCCAACATCATCGCCAACAACGTCCAGGTTGCGATAGGCGCCTTCGCCTTCGGCATCACCGCCGGAATCGGAACCGTCTGGCTGCTCTTCTTCAATGGGCTTTTCCTGGGCGCCGTCGTCGGGCTGTTTCGCAACTACGGCCTCGCGGGATGGTTGCTGACGTTCATCGCCGGCCACGGGATCCTCGAGCTGACGGCGATCTTCGTCGCCGGCGCGGCGGGCCTGCGCATCGGTCGCGCCCTGGTAGCACCCGGCGATGCGCCGCGGCGGGATGCGCTGGTAGTGGCGGGCCGCGAGAGCGTGCTGCTGGTCATCGCGGCGGCGTGCCTGCTGCTGCTGGCGGGAACGATTGAAGGCCTGCTCTCCGCCAGCGATGCGCCCGTGCCCGTCAAGCTCGGCGTGAGTGCGACGACCGTGGTGCTCCTGGTGCTGCTCGGCATCAGCGGGCGTGCCGCCGCGCGAGGGACCGCGCCTCAATAGCAGGTGATGGCCATCACAGGGCTTTCCCCGAATTGTCTTTCTGTCGTGCTACGATAGACTTCCCGCCTCAACCGACAATTTTCCTTTTCACGCCTCATTCGCGTATCGGAACGCAATCATCGATGCTGCGTTATTCTCGCCCGGCCAGGATTGGTCAGGCCGCCATTCTGTTCGCCCTTCTGGCTCTCGTCTCGACCCCTGCAACGGCGCAGCAGCTCGAACATGCCGCTAAGCCGGCCCGCTCCTCCTCCGATACCAGCGCGATGGTGCTCAACGAGGTATTTCCGGGATCCTACGTCACCGTCATGCTGGCCGGCGACGTGAGTTATCGGCTCGAGCTCCGAGCGGCGGCGCCGACCCTTCCCGCGGCAACGGTCACCATTCGTTCGCTGCGTAATCAAGGCGCTCCGCCGCTGGTGCTCACGCCCATCGGCGACCAAGCCGCACCATCGGGCGGGCATTCCTATCTGCTGATTCCCGATCACAGCGACGAGTATCGGGTCGATGTCGCCACCGACGAGATGCTTTTCGTGCGCATCATTCGCGACGATCCTGAAACCCGCCGCTGGGCCAGCGCGCGCGCCGAGTCGCAGCGGCTGGGCCAGCCGGGCCTCGGTGTGAGCGCGGTGAGCATGGGCGCACTGGGGCGCGACGACGCGGACGCGCGCGTGGGCGGGCGCGGCGTTGGGTTGTGCCTGGGCACTTTCCATAACGGCGGCTGCGTTATGGATCTCGCGCTCTTCAGTCGAGGTGGGGCAGGTACCGGCTTCTCGCTCGGCATGGAGCCGCGGCATCCGCTCGCGGGAAACCGCCGGGTCCTCTTGTCGGTGGGTGCGAATTTCGGGATCGGCGAGAGCACCAACCATAGCGCCGAGCAGACCTACGTGATGGCCGGCGGCGGAGTGATCGGTGACTGGGCGGCGTTGCCGCATCTGACGATGGAGATGCAGGTGGGCTTGCTGGCGACGATGGCGCTGCACGATTCGATGAATGGGTCGGCGTTCAGCCCCACGCTCCCGGGACGGATCGCGATCGGACTCCGGTACCGCTAACCAGTCAGTCGGCGGGGCGGACTCGCTTCAGCTTCTCGGCGGCCTGCTGGAGCATCGGCAGCGTCTTGCAGAAGGCAAAGCGGACCACGTGGCGCCCCATCTCCGGCTTGCTATAGAAGCTGGATCCAGGGACCGGCGCCACGCCGATTTCCGTGGTGAGCCAGAAAGCGAACTCGTCGTCCTTCTTGTCGCTCAGGGCCGAGAAATCCGCCAGCACGTAGTAGGCGCCCTCGGGAGCGGTGCACGTGAAGCCCGCCGCCTGGAGCGCGGGCACCAGCGTATCGCGCCGCTCCCGGTATTCGTGCGAGAGCCCCTCGTAGTACTCCCTGCCTAACGATTCAAGCGCGGCCGCGACGCCTTCCTGGAGTGGGGCCGGGGCGCCGACGGTCAGAAAATCGTGGACCTTCCGGATTGCGTCGGTCACGCCCGCCGGTGCCACGATCGTTCCCACCCGCCATCCCGTCACACTGAAAGTCTTGGATGCGCCGCTGATGGTGATGGTCCGTTCGGCCATCCCGTCCAGTGTGGCCATCGGGATGTGTTTTCCGTCGTAGAGGATGTGCTCGTAGATCTCGTCGGTGACCGCCCAGGCGTCGTGCCGGCGGCACAGCTCGGCGATGGCCTCCAGCTCGGCGCGGGTCAGCACCCGGCCCGCGGGATTGTTCGGGGTGTTGACGATGATCGCGCGGGTCCGGTCGTTGAAAGCTGCCTTCACCCGGTCGAGATCGAGCGGGGCATCGGGCCGGATCGGAACGAAGACCGGCTTGGCGCCGCAGAGAATGGCGTCGGGGCCGTAGTTCTCATAGAACGGCTCGAAGATGATGACTTCGTCGCCGGGATCGACGATGGCGAGCAGCGTCGAGGCCATCGCCTCGGTGGCGCCGCAGGTCACGGTAAGGTGCTTCTCGGGGTCGATCTTCATCCCGTACCACTCGTCGTACTTCTTCGTCAGCGCATGGCGCAGCCGCCGGCTTCCCCAGGTGATCGCGTACTGGTTGATGTCGTCGCGGATCGCCTTCGCCGCCGCCTCTTTGAGGATTTCGGGGCAGGAGAAGTTGGGAAACCCCTGGGCGAGATTGATCGCGCCGTGCTCGGTAGCGAGCCGGGTCATGCCACGAATGACGGATTCGGTGAAGCCGTGGGTCCGGGCCGCTGTGTGCATGCCCAATCCTAATACGTCCTCTTTAGACGTGCGCGCTGACGGTGCGCCGAATCAGCTCGCCCAGCTGGCCGCTCTTGTCGGCCGGAGCCTCGGCGACGAAGCGGCGCAGCACGGTCTCGATTTCGTCGCGCTCGACCGGTTTGTTGACCAGCGCGGCCGCGCCCACCGCGCGGCGGCGGTTCTCGGTCGCGATGACGCTCACGATCACGACCGGAACCGACGCGAGGTCGGGATCGTTGCGGACTGCCTGTAGCACTTCGAAGCCGTTCATCCCCGGCATCAGGATGTCGAGCAGGATCAGGCTGGGCGGATCGCGGCGCGCCGCCTCGAGGCCGGTCGGGCCGCTGCCGGCCACGACCGGGACGCAGCCCAGGTCACGGACGTACTGCGCCAGCAGCATGCGCGCATCGGAGTCATCGTCGATGATGAGCACGCGCGGCTGGTCGGACGGAATCTCCTCGACGGGATTCACGACGATCGGCTGTGCCGAGTCGAAGGAGATGCTGAAGGTCGTGCCGACGCCCGGCGTGCTGGACAGCGCGATGCGATAACCCATCAGCTGGCAGAGCGAGCGGGTGATCGTCAGCCCCAGGCCGCTGCCGCCGAAACGGCGCGCGGTGGAGTTATCGGCCTGCTGGAAGGCCTCGAAGACGGCTTCCTGGCGCTCCAGCGGAATGCCGATGCCGGTGTCGACGACTTCGATGGTGCGGGGCAGGCCGTTGTGGTCGGCGCTCACGCGCACCGTCACGCTACCCTGCTCGGTGAACTTGAGGGCATTGGCGACCAGGTTGATCAACACCTGCTTGAGCTTGCCGGTGTCGGCGCGGAGTGGAACCAGCTTCTCCGGCACGATGGCGCGCAGCGCCACCGGACGGCCGTGCACCTGGCTCTCCATCTGGCCCAGCGTTTCGCGGATCAGGGCGCCGAGATCGGTGGTGCCGATCTCCAGCTCCATGCGGCCGGCTTCGACCTTGGAAAGATCCAGGACGCTGTTGATGAGGCCCAGGAGATGGCGGCCGTTGTCGTGGATCCGCTGCAGATACTGGAGATCCTGCGTCGCGAAACGATCCTGCTTGTTGCGCAACAGCACGCTGGCGAAGCCGATCACCGAGTTGAGCGGGGTGCGCAGTTCGTGGCTCATGTTGGCCAGGAAATCGCTCTTGGCGCGGTTGGCGTTGGAGGCCTGCTCCATCGCCAGCATGAGCTGCTCCTGGGCCGCGTTCACTTCGGTCATGTCGCGGAAGATGCTCCGCGTCGCGACCGGAAGCCCGTGCTCGAAGCGGCAGGTGGTGTTGCCGAGGACCGTGATCCGGCGGCCGGACTTGCCGACGAAGGTGGTCTCGACGTCGCGCAGGCTCTCGCCGCTCAGCAGGCGGTCGAGCTGGCCGCTGTAGCGGACGCGGCAGTCGGGAGCCAGGAAGTCGGTCACCGGGCGGCCGATGATCTCGTCGTTGGTGCCGAAGTCGAGCGCTTCGCGCCAGGCGTTGTTGGCGAAGAGCACGCGCCCGTCGGCGTTGGCGATGAGGATCAGGTCGCCGGCGTTTTCCAGGAAATCCTGGAGCTGCTCGCGCTGGTCGTGCACCGCCGCTTCGGCTTCGCGGCGGCGGGTAATGTCGGAGAAGGAGGTGGTGATGCCCGCCGGCTGCTTGCTGCCCGCGAGGAACATCGGCGACGCGCTGGTCAGCAGCCAGCGCATTTCACCGTCGGGACGGCGGATACCCACGACCTGGGTGCGCGTGCCGCCGGACTTGTTGGCGACGGCGCCGGGACGCTCCTCGAGGGGCATCGGCGTGCCGTCTTCGCGGAAGCAGACCAGCTCGCCGGGACCCATGGCGAGCAGCTCGTCGCGGCTTACCCCGAGGATGCGCAACGCGCTGGCATTGCACTCCACGATACGGCCGCTGGTGTCGCGCACGAACACCCCTTCGGCGAGGGCCTCGACGAGACCGCGGTAGCGCGCCTCGCTGAGGAGGCGGCGCTCGAGATGGCTGCGGAGCATGCCGGCGAGGATGGTCGCGATGATCATGGCCAGCGCGGTACCGCCGACGACGAGCACCTGGGCGCGGCGCGCCTGCGCCGCCGAGCGCTCGCTGCGCGGGGTCAGCTGCGCCTGTTCTTCGTGATCCATGTCGTCGAGGGCGCTGCGGAGCGAGTCGGTCACCAGCCGGTCTTCATGCAGCAGCTGGGCGACCGGCGCATCGCTGTAGTGGCGGCGCACCCGGATCGCTTCTTCCATCAGGGTGAGCCGCGTCGTCATCAGCGGCACCACCTTCTCGAGGCGATCGTGCTGGGTCGGATTGGTCTGGGTCAGCGTCTCGAGGCGGATGAAGTGCTGCTCGACCGAATTCACCGCGCGGATGTACGGCTCGATGTAGGCGGTATCACCGGTGAGCATGTACGCCCGCTGGCCCGACTCGGCGTCGGTCAGGAGCGCCAGCATCGAGCGCACCATCGAGCGCGTTTCCTGGGTCTGGGCGACCCACCTGTCGGTGTCGACCAGGGCGCGGATGCTGATGAGGCTGTAGACGCCGACGGTGGCCAGCAGCGCGAGCACCAGCGCCAAGCCCAGGTTGATTCGGACACGCCAGGAGAGGGGCATGGTCAGTTCCGTGCCAGGTGGTGTTCGATTGCGCTGAGCAGCTCGGCATCACTCACGATCGGCTTGGTGACGTAGCCGTCGAACCCGGCGGCAAGAAACCGCTCGCGGTCACCGGTCATGGCATGCGCGGTCAGCGCGATGACGGGCAGCTTCGCCGTCGTGGCGCGGTCGCGCAGATGCTTGAGAACCTGCAGACCGTCCATCCCCGGCAGCGAGATGTCGAGCAGCACCAGGTCGGCGGGGCTGCTGGTCAGGCCGGCCAGAGCGTCGGTCCCGTTTTCGTAATCTTCGAGTTGATACACGTCGTCCAGCATGGCGTGCAGCAGCATGCGGTTGTCGGGATTGTCCTCGACCACGGCGATCCGGTTCACGACATACCTCCGAAGACTGGGCCCATGAGCTGGAGCCGGGCGGTGTCATAGCACTGGCGAAGCTGGGAGACGAGATCCTTCACGACGTCGCCTCGGCGGGCCCGGGCAGTGTGCTCGAGCTCGGTCGCGACGGCCAGAAGCTTCAGGGCGCCGACATTGCCGGCGCTGGAACGCAGCGCATGGGCAGCGGCGGCCACCGCGGCGAAGTCACCCTCCGCGAAACCCCGCTCGGCATCCTCCACCCGGGCGACGCCGAAACTGGCAAAGAGCCCGACGATCCGGTGGACGAGTTTCTCCCCGCCCAAGGCGGAGAGGCGCTGGAGCGCGTCCTGGTCGATTTCACTCTGCTGTGTCATGGGACTTATAATGCCCCGGCCCGAACATGCCCGATGTGGGCACGGATAACGGCCCCCTGTCAGACTATCCCTACAAAAAGGAGGGGTTTATGGCTGATCAGGCACCAGCAGTGCGAATGAGCTTCATGGACGAGTTCAAGAAGTTCATGCTGGAGACAAATGCCCTCTCCCTGGCCTTGGGTGTGGTGATCGGCGGGGCCATCGCCAAGCTGGTTTCGGCGATCACCGACGGGCTGATCATGCCGGTGATCTCGCTGGTCCTTCCCGGCGGCAACTGGCGGGAGTGGTCGATCATCCTCAAGCACGGTACCCCGGGCCCCGATTGCGGCGTCCCCGGGAAGGTGTGCGTCATGGTGGGCGAGAAGGCACTCGCGCTGGGGCAGGTGATCGGCGCGGTGCTCGATTTCGCGATCATCGGCCTGGTGGTCTTCATCTTCGCGACGCGGATCATGAAGGTGGAGATCAAGCGGTAAGGTGGAGGTTCAGATTTTCGGTACACGCAAGAGCAAAGAGACTCGCGCCGCACTCCGCTTCTTCGCCGAGCGGCGCATCAAGGTGCATTTCGTCGATCTCGACGAGAAAGCAGCGTCGCCGGGGGAGCTGCGGCGCTTTACCCAGAAATTCGGTGCCGAGGCGCTGCTCGACCGCGACTCGAAACGATTCGCCGAGCTGGGACTGGGCGCCGCCCGCTACGGTGACGAAAAGTGGATCGAGAAAATGGCCGACGAGCCAAGGCTGCTGCGCATGCCGCTGATGCGCCACGGCAACGCGCTGACGATCGGCGAAGCTTCCGACACCTGGAAACAATGGATCGCCGCTAAGTGAGCCTGCTGAGCATTGCCGGGGTGGGCGTCTCTTTCGGCGACCGCACCCTCCTCGAAAACGTGACCTTCCAGATCGAGCGCGGCGAACGATGGGGCATCATCGGGCGGAACGGCTCGGGGAAGACGACGCTCCTCAATCTCGTCCTCGGCACCCAGGATCCGACCGAGGGGAAAGTGTCGCGCCAGGGTGGGCTGCGAATCCGGCTGATGGACCAGCATCGCGAGCTGGAAGGCGCGGGCACGGTCTGGGAAGCGGCGTCGGGTCCGTTCGCCGAGCTGCTGGCGCTGGAGAAATCGCTGGAGGATCAGGCCCACGGCATCGCCGATGCCGGCGCCGCGGTGACCCAGGCGCAGCTCGACCGATACGATCGCGACTTCGAGCGTTTTCAGCACGAGGACGGCTACTCGATCGCGGCGCGCGTCGACGCGGTGCTCGCCGGACTCGGCTTTGATCCGGAGATCGCGCGGACCCAGCTGCTCACCACGCTGTCGGGCGGCGAGCGGGGCCGGGTGGCGCTGGCCCAGCAGCTCGCGGCGCCCGCCGATCTTCTGCTCCTCGACGAGCCGACCAACCATCTCGATCTCGACACCACGCGCTGGCTCGAGGAATACATCAAGGGCCTCGATGAGGCGCTGATCATCATCAGCCACGATCGCGCGCTGCTCGAAAATGTCTGCGATCACATGCTGCACCTCGAGGATCGCACCGCGGTGGTATACGAGGGCAGCTACTCGCGCTTCGTCGAGCTGCGCGCCGAGCGTCGGGTCGCGGCGCAGCGGGCCTTCGAAAAGCAGGCCACGGCCATCGCCAAGGAAGAGGAGTACATCCGCCGCAACCTCGCCGGGCGGCACGCGCAGCAGGCGGTAGGACGGCGCAAGCGCCTCAATCGCCTGCCGCGACTCGGTGCGCCGCCGGGAAGCGAGGGGACGATGTCGGTGCGCTTCGAGGCGAAAGAGCGGGGCGGAGACCAAGTCATCGTCGCCGACAAGGTGAAGATCGCGTACGGCGACCGCGTGTTGCTCGACGACTTCACCAACATCGTCAGGCGCGGCGAGATGATCGGCCTGGTCGGGCCTAACGGGACGGGCAAGTCCACGCTGCTGTCGTCGATCACCGGTGGGCGGCCCGTCGAAGGCGGCACGGTGCGCGTCCCCGACTCGATCGCCACCGGCTACTATCGCCAGGATCTGGGCGAAGTCCCGCGGGACGGCTCGCTCTTCGACATCATCTACGACAAGCGGCATCAGTGGACGCGGGGCCAGGTCCAGGGTCACCTGGGCAAGTACGGCTTCTCGGGCGACAGCGTGCTGCGCAAGGCGTCGTCCTTGTCGGGCGGCGAGCTGGCGCGCATGGCGCTGGCGATGCTCGAGCTGGAGAAGGCCAACCTGCTGGTGTTCGACGAGCCCACCAACCACCTGGATGTCGAGTCGATCGAGGAGCTGGAGGATGCGATCGGCGATTTCGAAGGCACGGTGGTGCTGGTGAGCCACGACCGCGCGTTGCTCAGGGCGCTGGTCACCCGGGTCTGGATTCTGCATGACGGCCGGATCACCGACTATCCGGGGACCTTCGGCGAGTGGGAGCAGGCGAGCAAGGAGCGGGCGCATGCTGCGCGTGTCGCCGCGGCCGAAGAAGCGAAGGTGCGCGAGGTAAAGGAGCGGCAGAAGGTGCGGCGCGCCGAAGAGGAGAAGAAGGACGACCGCGCCCAGAAGAAGGCGTCGCGCAAGGCGGTGGAGGAGGCCGAGGCCAGGATCGCGGAGTGGGAGAAGAAGGTCGCCGCCATCCAGGCGGAGCTGGCGAATCCCGACCTCTATGGAAAATCGGAAGGCGTCAAGCGCAGCGTCCAGTTAGGCATCGATCTGGAGCGGGCCAAGGAGAAGCTGGATGCGGCCTTCAGGCAGTGGGAGCTCACGCAGTAGACTGCCCGTCTGCTGGCTAGACCGCCTTCGCCTTCCAGTTGCCGCGCTTGAAGAGCACGGCGCTCGCGATCGCCATGGTCGAGAAGGCCACCGCGATCGCGATGAAGACACCATCGGGCCCCATTCCCAGCGTCCGCGCCAATCCCCAGGCGAGGGGCAGCTCCCAGACCCAGAAGCAGAAGAAGTTGAGCCAGGTGGGGGTCCAGGTGTCACCGGCGCCGTTGAAGGCGTTGGAAACCACCATGCCATACGCAAAGAAGACGAATCCCGCGCTCACGTACCGCAGGCAGTGCACACCCCACGGCGTGATCTCGGGATCCTGCATGAACATCCCGACGATCTGCGGCGCGAAAATCACGAAGATCAGTCCGATCGCGCCCAGCACCAGCATGTTGTAGTAGCTCGCCATCCAGACGGCTTTTTCCGCGCGGTCCGGCTTTTTCGCACCGAGGTTCTGGCCGACCATCGTCGCCGCCGCGTTACTCAGCCCCCATGCCGGCAACAGCGCGAAGATGATGACCCGGATGCCGATGGTGTAGCCGGCGACCACGTCGCTCCCGAAATGCGTCAGCACCCGGATCAACCCGATCCAGCTCGCGGTGCCGATGAGCATCTGCAGGATCCCCGACGCCGACAGCCTGATCATCCGCCCCATGAGGGGGAAATCGAGTCTCAGGTGCGGGCGGCGGATGACGATGCGGCCGTCGCGGCGCAACAGCTGGGTGACCTGGTACAGCACGCCGACGCTGCGCCCGATCGTCGTCGCGATCGCCGCTCCCTGCACGCCGTGGGGCGCGATCGGCCCGACGCCGAAGATCAGAATCGGGTCGAGGATCATGTTGCAGATGCTGGCGGTCCAGAGCGACCGCATGGCAATCGACGCGTCGCCGGCGCCGCGGAAGACGGCGTTGATGAGAAACAGCATCA
>DASXPG010000221.1:0-13403 GCA_036493755.1 Gemmatimonadales bacterium | reverse complement strand
GACTCGGTCAAGGTCGTGCTCGTTCAGCAGAGCTCCTCCACTGTCGTGCCGGGCCAGCCCATCATCTTCGACGTTGATGTTTCCGTCGCCTCTGATACCGCGATCGTCTCCGCGGTGGTAGTGCACGCCTCGGGATTGTTCAACGACTCCCTGGTCCTGCCGGTTCCGGGGACCGGCCCGTTCGGCTACCGCCTGACTATCGACACTCCCCTCGGCCCGGATACCGGCCAGATCAACATCCTGGTCATCGCGCGCATCGGCCCGAATACATCGCAGGCCACGACCAGCTTCCGGGTGGCCGATGATGGTCCGCCCCGGATGTTCGCAGACTTTCGCGAGCGGCTCCTCTATCCCGGCGACACCGCGATCGTGGACTTCGGCAGCGCGGATTCCGCCTACATCAAGCAGTTCACGTACGCGATCCACGGCGGCCTGGACACCGTGGGCACGGTTCCGGTCAGCGGTTTTACCACGGGCGTGTCGGGCTCGCTCCGATTTCCCCTTCCGCCCTCCGCCAAGGCCGGCGATTCGATCGTCGTCGATCTCAGCGCCACGGATGGATTCGGAAATGTCGGCACTACGACACGCACGACAATCATCCAGCCTCCCGGTCCATGAGGCATCTCTCCAGACGAGCAGCGTTCGCATTCCTTGCAGTCTGCCTGACGAGTTCGCTGCCCGCGCAGGCGACCCGCAGTCGCATCGGCTGCGCGGACGCGCCGCCAACCTGGATCTGGTGCGACGACTTCGAGGTGGACCGGATTCACAGCTACTTCGAGTACGACGGCGCCGATGGCCGCTTCACCCGTGAGGCCGGTGTCGGGCGCGGCGGCTCGTACGGTATGCGGGTCCGCTATCTCGCGCGTATCGTGGGTGCCGGGCATCTCTCGCTCGCGATGGGCAAGACGCCGGATCGGTATTTCCGCACCATCGACAGCGGCCGGGTGATCTATCGCGACATCTACTGGCGGGTCTTCATGCGGTTGCAGCCGGGGTGGAACGGCGGGGGCGGCTACAAGCTGTCGCGGGTGATGGTGATGGCGACGCCGGCCTGGGCCGAGGCGGCGATCGCGCACGTGTGGAGCGGGCGGCCGGCCCAGGGTAACACGCTGCTGCTCGATCCCGCATCGGGAACCGACCCAGCCGGAGCGCTGCGAACAACGAAGTACAACGACTTCGATCATCTGCGCTGGCTGGGACTCACTCACGGCCACGCACCGATCTTTGATCCGGGGCGCGCCGGCCAATGGGTTTGCATCGAGGCGCATGCCAGGCTCAACGATCCCGGCCAATCCAACGGGGTGGAAGAGCTATGGATCGACGGCCGGCTCGATGCACGCGTCGCGGGAATCAACTATCTGGGGAGCTTCAGCCAGTACGGCTGGAATGCGCTGAACCTGGAGAACTACTGGAACGACGGCGCACCGCGCGACGAGGAGAGATACCTGGATGATTTCGTGGTCGCGACGGAACGGATTGGCTGCTGAGCTGAGGGAAAGTCGGGGCGGCCGGACTTGAACCGGCGACCTCCTGGTCCCAAACCAGGCGCGCTACCAACTGCGCCACGCCCCGAAATACCAAGTGTGCAGACGCCACAGACGCCGCAGTAACTCCGCGTGGATTCTACCTAGCCGGCGAGGGCCTCCGCCACTTTTCTGAACGCGATGCCGCGGTGGCTCACGGAGTACTTCTCCTCCGGCGTTGCCTCGCCGAACGACTTCCCCAGCTCGTCCGAGAAGAACAACGGATCGTAGCCGAAGCCGCCGGTGCCCTTTGGCTCCTCGAGCACCCGTCCCCAGCACCGCCCTTCGTAGAACGCAGCCGGAGCGTTGGGCCGAATCAGAACCGCCGCGACGCAGGTATAGCTTGCCCGGCGACGCTTCTCCTCCGCGCCGATCAAGCGCTGGAGCAGCTCGGCATTGTTGGCCGCGTCGAGCGCTTTGCCGGTGAGGCCGGCCGCGTTCGGCGCGAAGCGCTTGGACCGCACCCCCGGCTTCCCCATCAGCGACAACACCTCGATTCCCGAATCGTCGGCGATGGTCGGAAGCCCCGTGAGCTTGGCGAAATACTCGGCCTTGGCGCGGGCATTCGACTGGAAGGAATCGAATTCCTCGATCTTCTCTTCCGCCGAGGCCCAAGGCACACGCGCTTCCTCGAGCGAAACGATCTCGGTGGTGTTGCCGGCGGCCCTCAGGATCTCCTTGATCTCGCGCACCTTGTCGGGACTGCGCGTGGCGAGGAGAAACCGGTTCACGTGGCCAGCGCCGCCTTCTGCGCCGCAAAGATCTGGCGCGTTCCCGCCATGGCGAGATCGAGCAGCCGGTCCAGCTCGGCGCGGCTGAAGGTCCCGTGCTCGCCCGTCCCCTGCACTTCCACCAGCGCATCGGGATCGGCGACCACGACGTTGGCGTCGACCTCGGCGTTCTTGTCCTCGGCATAGGCCAGATCGAGCCGCGGCTCGCCCTCGACCATGCCGATGCTCACCGCCGCCACCAGCCGCTTGAAGGGATTTTTCACGCCGGCGGTCGAGGCCAGCCAGGTGCAGGCATCGGCCAGCGCGACCGCCGCGCCGGTGACCGCCGCGGTCCGCGTCCCGCCATCGGCCTGGAGAACATCGCAGTCCACCCGGATGGTGTACTCGCCGAAGTCGTATCCCGACAGCGACGCGCGCAAACTGCGGCCGATGAGCCGCTGGATCTCGTGCGTCCTCCCGCCCGCGCCGTTGCGCTCGCGGGGAGTCCGGGTGTTGGTCGCGCGGGGCAGCATCGCGTACTCGGCCGTCACCCAGCCCAGCCCGCTCCCCTTTCGCCACCCCGGCACACCCTTCTCCACCGACGCCGCGCACAGCACCAGCGTCCCGCCGCAACTCACCAGGCACGACCCCTCGGCATACGGGCTGTCTCCGCGCTCGAGCTTCAACGGCCGCAATTCGCCAGCCGCCCGTCCGTCAGGTCGCACAGTAATCCCTTTCTCCCTTTTCTCCCCTGAATCCCTTGCTCACTTTTCTCCCTTTTCTCCCGTTTTCTTGATTGTCTGAACCATCCGCGTCGTCGAATATCCCTCCTCGAGAGGTACCCGTATAACCTTGCCACCGCGGGCCTTCACGAGTTCCGCTCCCACGATCTCCGACTCGGCATAGTCGGCGCCCTTGGCGAGGACATCGGGCTCCAGCGCGGCGATCAGCTCGGCCGGCGTCGCCTCATCGAAGAGGACGACGGCATCGACGCTCGCCAGGCCCGCCAGCACGAAGGCACGGTCCTGCTCGCGGTTGAGCGGACGGCCATCGCCTTTGCCGAGCCGGCGCACCGAGGCATCGGTGTTGAGGCCGACGATCAGCGCATCCCCCGCCGCCCGCGCCCGGGCGAGATACGCGACGTGGCCCCGATGGAGGATATCGAACACGCCGTTGGTAAAAACGACGGCGCCGCGCACGCTCTTCCTGAATGCGCGCGCGGCGCCCAAGGTCAGAATCTTCCGGTCTGGTTGCTCGGTCGGCATGGCCGGCAAGCGTCAGTACAGCTCGTACGCCGACGGCGTGAAATTGAAATAGAAGACCTTCCGGATCCCCGGGAAGGAGATGACCACGGAATCGGTGTACGCCGCCGAGATGCTGATCGAGCGCGGGCCGCCGGTCCGGCGGATGGTCCAGTCCTGGTCACCCAGCGGGAGGCCGAGGCTGTCGGCCTTGGCCACCAGCCGGCGGCGGATGGTGATGTCGTCGAGAGCGGGCGCGAAGCTGGCCTGGGTCTTCACCTCGTCCTGGATCTGGTAATAGCGGAAGCGGACGCGCAGGAAATCGATGCCGTAGTAGAAGACCGCGACAATGATGACCAGCGTGAAGATGCAGCCTAACTTGCCCTTGCCGGATTCACCGGCGCGCACGGTTACCACTGGGATTGGACTCCCTCGACGAAACTGGTCACCAGCTTCTGAATCGCCACCCGGCGGCCGTCGGATTCCGCGGGCGGCTGGTACTCGCCGCTCACCGAGAGCCCGCTGCCGCGCCAGAGCGCCTTCCCTTCCTTCTGGTCCATGATCTCCACATTCACCACGATGGTCACCTGCCGCCGGGTCACGTCCACGACGCCGCCGGTCGATGAATACGCCAGCGGCACGTCGGGGTCGTAGCGAACGATTTCGCCGGTAACCACGGCGTCGGCATCGGCCTCACCGCGAATACGCAGGCCGAGCCGGCCCTGCACCGCCTGGGTGATCGCATCCGACACCTCCGTGGTGAGCAGCGGCTCGCCGGTCTTGTTGTCGAACGGAATCACCGCCACCGACTTGATGGTCGGCGGCAGTCCGCCGCCGGCCTTGAAGCTGTAGAGGCACCCCGTGGCCTGCATAACGAGCAGCGCGGCAACGGCGCTACGGGCGAAGCTGCCAGATCTCGGGTGCAAAGGCCTCACTCGGCTCGATCCGGTTCACGTCCACCTGGAGGCGGAAGTGGTGTGGCGTATCGGTCAGCGTTGCCCGGGTCACCGCCCCATTCGCCCCCCGCGCAATACGGAGCTGCGAGACCGCCTGGGTACCCTGCTGCCGGGTCACGCTGGCCAGAGCACCGTCCCGGATTTCGAAGACCGTCATCGTGCCGGCGGCATCGGTGGTACGCCAGAACGTCGCCGGTCCGTCGCTCGACATCTCATACAAAAGCCGTCCTGCCGGCGAGCGCATGATACCCAGTGCCGCCCACAGTGCAAACCGGTCGGGGAGGATACGGTCCACCGCCACGGCCGGTTGGGCCACGACGGAGTCCCCCACGATGACCAGCGTCGACCGGCCCAGCCCCAGGGTCGCCGCAACGTCGAGCCTCAGCGAGTCGGGGGGTGCCAATCGGACGGCCCCGGCCCCCGAAAGTTGGAGCTGGCCGTCATCGGCCTTCCAGCCGATTCTGGCGATCTCCCGCCCCGCCGGCACGGTGGCCGCCGCCGCTTGCTGGAAGGACTCGCGGGAAGCTGGTGCGAATCCTACGGGCGACACCGACGCGGGCTTGCTGCCGCAACCGGCCACCAGGCAGGCCACCGCAATCGCGCCAAGATAGGAATGGGGCCACAGCCGGGCAAGAAACCGCCTGGTGGGACTAGTAGTCAAAGCCGAACCAGAAGTCCACGAAATGCTTGTGCAGGTAGTCAACGGGCAATTGATAACTGGCCCGGTCGCCGTAGCGCCATCCCACATCCATCCTCAACACCAGCGGAAAGCCGATGTTCATCCGGAAGCTCATTCCATAGGAGCCGATGACCTGCTGCTCGAAGGAGTAGGACTCCCAGGCCCGGCCCATGTCGGCGAAGAAGGCGCCTTCGATTCCCGGGAAGCGCCATTCTCCGAACGGCAGGCCGAGGCTCAAGTAATCGGTGAGGGGGAAGCGCCATTCGCTGTTGAGCATCCAGGCCCGCCCGCCGGCGACATAGGTATACCGCGGATATCCGCGCAGCGAGTACGACCCGCCCAGGGTGATGCGCTGGGGCCTCTCGCCCCCCGTCAGGTAGAGGAAGGAGCGGAGGGCGATCGTGGTCTTGAGGCCGGTCCGGAAGTAGTGGCGCAGATCGGCCGACAGCTCCCACGAATCGAAGCGGCCATTCTGGAGATCCGACACGATGCCGCCGACCAGCCGCTCGCGGCCGCCGTCGATCGGCCCGGTGGGCATCCAGAGCGAATTGTCGTGGACGAAGCTGATGAAGTTGCTGGTCAGGATGCCGCTGCGGTGCGGGAAGGCGGGGCCGCCCCCGTTGAGGAATCCGTAGTCGGTGCGATCCGAATACTCGAGCTGCACCTCGCCCTCGACCCGCGAAAAGCGCGACAGCGGATAGCGCAGCAGGCCGAATGCGCCGGTCGCGGTTTCGCGGTAGGTCTGGTCGAAGGTGTTGTCGTAGAAGGTACCGCGGAGCCGGAAGGCGCCCATCCCCCAGTTCAGCCGCCGGGACTGGTTGAGGTAGGTGATGCCGCCGTTGAAATTGGACACCAGGTCGCCGATACCGCCGCCCTGCTCGAAGGCCAGGATGTCGATGGCCAGGATGTGGTCGTCGAGCATGTCGGAAAGGACGACATTCGCCGCCTGCACGCCGCCGGACCCGGGAATCAACGCACCCTCGGTGCCGGCAAAGTCCACGGTGTAGCGGCTGGAATAGCGCTTCGGCTCGGTGCGGGCGTAGCGCGGGTCTTTCAGCTCCGCCCAGTGCCAGGTCGGCTCCTCGCGGATGCCGGCGAGCTGGACGGTGTCGGCGTGCGGCAGGTTGAGGGCGATCCTGCCTAACGAGTCGCGCGCGGTCACGGTGTCGGCCGCCGAGCTGTCGGGGACATTCGGATGGAGGGTGTAGATGTTGAAGGCGAGATCCTCGAATCCGCCCAGGACGTAGATCCCCTTCGACGGAATCCACACCGGGTCGAAGACGCCGCCCGGCACCCCCGATTCCCGCCGTCCCGCACCGGTCGAATCCACCACGTAGATGTCCTGCACACCGCGCCGGTCCGAGGTGAAGGTCACCATTCCCTGGGGCGTCCAGCGCGGTCCCTTGTCGCGCCAGTTGCCGTAGGTGAGGTAGCGCGTCTGCTTGGTGGCCAGATCCATGATGAAAAGATTGGCGCCGCCGTCGGGCCCGAAGGGTGTGCGGTCGGAGCTGAAGACGATCTGCTTGCCGTCGGGCGAATAGGACGGGTCGGTGTCGTTGTAGCGATCGTTGGTCAGGCGCTCGAGGCTGTCGCCGGCGAGATGCAGCACGTAAAGATCCGACGATCCCGAGAAGGTGAGACCCGAAAAGACCACGCTGCTCCGGTCCGGCGACCAGGCCGGCGACAGGATCGACACGATGCCCGGAAACTGGTAGCGCCCGACCAGACGGCGATTCTGGATGTCCCAGAAGACCAGCGCGTCGCGCTCCATGTAGCGGGTGGCGAAGACCAGCACACCGGCCGAATCCACGTCCATTCGCGAATCGAAAGAGTGGAACGACTCGAGCTGCGCGGTGCGCTCGCCCGAGACGACGGTCGTCGGCTTTCCGCCGCGCAACGAGACGGAATAGATGTTGGTGTAGCCGGTGCGCGGCGAGATATAGAGCACCTGGGGAATAGTGTCCCCGGGTGGCGTCCAGACCGCCGGCTTGAGCGCCAGCTGGGCGAGGCGGCGTCCGCCTAACGCGAGCGGGCGCTGGGTCTCGACCGACGGATACCAGACCTGCTTCATGTGGTACTGCCACTCGGCGCTCAGCTCACGCGGCGTCTTGCCGAAGACCGCGGTCAGAAGCTCGTCGAAGGATTCGTACTTCCAGGCATCGTCGAAGCACTGGATGATCCGCCACTCGCCGTAGGTATCGGCGAGAAAGCGGATCATGGTCCCGCCGATGGGATAGACGATGCCGCCGCCGGCGTAGGTGAGCTGCTCGATGGTCGGCAACCGGCCGCTCTGGGTGATGTCGCGCAGGATCATGTCGTCCTGCGTGTCCTCCCCCGCCGAGAAGTATTCGGCCGAGCCTTCGGTGAACCAGAGCGGGAACTGGATGCTGCGCAGCCGGGGCGCGAGGCGGGCGCTCAGCCGGCCGCGCGCCAGCTGGAAGACGTGCACCAGCTCGTGCCGGATGGTATGGCGGAATTCGGCGTAGTCGCCGCGGAACGGCAGCGCGACGCGGCTGCGCCCGAATTCGGTGAAGCCCAGGAGTCCTTCGGGAGGCTGGAACGGTAGCAGGTTGGTCTGCTCGAAATCGTAGTGCGACGCGTAGATGACCATGGGAATCCGCGTCAGCACCGGCAGCCGGAATCGCAGCTCCAGCTCGCGATACGAATCCTCGGCGTAGGTGAGCGCGACCCGCGCCAGCTCCTCTTCATCGGGATAGAAGTAGAGATCGACGTGCTCGCCGCGCAGCGTGCGCCAGTCGAGATTCCGGTACTGAATTTTGTTGGACCCGAAGAGATCGAACTGGGCGTAGGCCGGAACGGCCCATGCCAGACTGATCAGAGCGAACAGCAGTGCGGCGCGCGCCTTCTTCATTACTGGAATATTCGCCGAATCCTGTCTCCCTGCACAATCTGTGAGAGCGTGTCCCAGCCCGAAACGACGTAGCCGAACACGGTATAGCCGCCGTCGAGATGCGGTTGCGGCGAGAGAGTGATGAAAAACTGCGAGCCGCCGGTGTCGGGACCGGAGAGCGCCATGCCGACGGTGCCGGTCACGTAGCGATGGCGGTTGATCTCGTCACGGATGAGCGTCCCGGGGCCACCGCTGCCGTCGCCGCGGGGATCGCCGTCCTGGACGACGAAGTTCGGGACCACCCGATGCCAGCGTCCGTTGTCGAAGAAGCGCCGGCCGACGAGGCGGATGAAGTTGGCGGTCGTCATCGGCGCATCGGCGGCGTAGAACTGGATGACGACGTTGCCGTGATCGGTCTCGATCGTCACCGGCGCCGGCGCCTCGCCCAGCACGTAGCGCCGGGCGAGGTCGCGGTACTCCTCGGGACTCCGCCCGGTTTCGATCGGCCCGACGGTGCCCCAGGTCCGGCGCAGGGTCGCGTCGCCAAAGCGCTGGGCGATCAGGCGCCTGACGATGTAGTCATTGCTGCGCGGGTTGCCGGCGAGGAGCGCCGCTTCCACCGCGGTCCGTCCGCTGGCCGAGCTGTCGGCGATGTCGGCCATGGCGCGGACGGCCGCGAGCCGCGCGTCGTCGATGGCGTCGGCGTCGGCGCGGCGGTAGGCCTCGGCGAAATCGGGAATGAACGCCGCATTGTGCTCGCGGCCCATGATGTCGAGGACGGCCGCGCGAACGATGGCATCGGGCGATGCGAGCCGGGACCGGGCGGCGCCGATGAGATCGCTGTCGCCGGGGGGCACGATCGCGGCCAGGGCATTGAGGACGAATCCGACGACGCGGGGCTCGGGATCGGTGAGCATCTGGGTGAGCTGCTGGCGCGCCGCCGGCGATCCCGCCGCTCCGGCCACCGCGAGCATCTCGGCATACGTCGCCCGATTGCGCCAGTCGGTATCGGTCATGAAGGTGCGGCCCACTTCGATGGCCTGCGCCGGCGAGACGTCGGCGAGGGCGAGCAGAAGGCCGCGGCGCTGGGCGAAATTGGGCGCACCCTGGATCCGCTCGGCGATGGTCGCGGCGGTGCGGGCGCTGTGCATCGTCCCCAGCGTCGTCGCCGCTTGCACTGCCACGTTGGGATCGCGGTCGGCGAGCCGGCCCGACACCAGCGCGACCAGCGAGGAATCGTGATAGCTCGCCAGGGCGCGAAGGGCGTTGATGCGGACGCCGGCGTCGGTGTCATTGGCCAGGGTGCGCAGCGGCGTGAGAAAGGTCTCTCGCGGAATGCGCGCCGAATCCGCGACGCCGGCGAGCAGGCCGCGGGCCACGTAGCTCCGGGTCAGCGCATCGCTGTCGGCGGCCGCTTCGAGGAGGGCGTGCGCCGCGTCGCCAAAGCCGCGCAACCTCGTCGCGCTGTAGGTCGCGTTGCGGCGCCAGTCGCCGCGCGCCTGCCGGATGTAGTCCTTGAGCCGGATCGCGATCGCGGCCTGGTTACCCAGCCGCCAGGCCTCCAGCAGCACCTGCGACGTCCCGCGATCGTCTTGCGGCGTCATGGACGCCGGATGGCGGTCGAGAATCCCGCCCAGCGCGCGGTCGGCGTCGGGCCCGCCGAGCTTGGCGAGCGCAGTCACGACCTCGACGTCGATGTCGCGCTGCGTCGACGCCGTGACGCGCGACAGGTACGCGACGAGATCGGGAACCGCCGAGCGGTTCCCCAATTCGCCCAGCGAGAAGATGGCTTCGATCGCGACCTGGGTATCGCGGTCGGCGATCATCGGCAGCAGCAGCGGCAGCGCCGCCGGGTCGCCGATGCGCCCCATCGCCATCGCGGCGTGCCGCCTGACGAGTGAATCGGGATGCTGCGAGTCCCGGCGCAACAGCGCGCCGTCGAATTCGCGCCGGTCTTCCAGGGCCATGAGCTGGGCGATTTCCTGCACCGGGCCGGTATCCTGCGCGACAAGCCGCGCCGCGGAAACGGCACTGGAGAGCAGGAACAACGCGGACAGAAGAAAGCGGCGCACGGAAACTCTCAGGCGTGGGAGACGACCGACTCCATCAGTTGCATCGCGTCACGCGGCAATCGTGTCGGGCGATTGTCGCGGCCCAGGGAGACCAGCGTCGTCTCGGCGGTACAGAGCATGGTCTCATCTTCGGGCCGCTCGACCTGATACTGGAAAACTACGAGGCGCGAGCCGACCTCGCTGAGCCAGGCCGTGACGCGGACCAGGTCGTCATAGCGGGCCGACGCGGCGTACCGGAGCTTCGCCTCGGCAACCGCGAGCTTGTAGCCCCGCTCTTCCATGTCGCGGTACCGCAGGCCGAGGCGCCGCATATGCTCGGTGCGCGCCACCTCGCACCAGACCAGGTAGTGGGCGTGATAGGCGACGCCCATCTGGTCGGTCTCACCATATCGAACTCTGATGTCTACGCTGGTTTGTTCCACAGTGTCCAGTCGCCGCAGTCGCCAGTCGCCGCAGGAAAAGCTTATCCCTGATCGATCCAGATTCCCATGGCCTGGGCGCGATCGCGGGCGGCGGGGGTCAGAAGGTACGGTCCGCGCGCCGAGACCTTCTCGCCACGGGCGGCCATGGCGGCGACGTCGCGTTCGGTTACCAGCGGACGCTTCTTGCCCAGCGCGGGCGCATCGCTGCGGCCGACGATGATCGCGGCGTCGCCGGTCTTCACGCCGGCGGCGTCGGCCTCGTCGAGATCGAGGTGCAGCTCGGTCGCATGGGCCGGCCCCAGGCGAACCACGACGTCGTGCAGCGTGACCCGGCGCCCGGCCGGACCGCACTCGATCGCCATCCGGTCGCCGTCGGCGACACCCAGCGCGCGGCCATCGTTAGGCGCCACATGCAGATGGCGCTGGGCGACGATCACGCCGTTCTGGAGCGCGACCTTCCCGGCCGGCCCCTCGAGCGTCACGCCTCCCGCGGACCGCTCCAGCTTGCCGGATACGCTCACCGGCGCGTCGATGCCGATCTGCCGGCAATCCGACGGCGACAGCTCGAGCTGGGTCGAGCCGCGCGCCGGCCCCACGATGCGGACCCCTTCGAGCTTCCCCTTGGGTCCGACGGCCGACACCGTCTCGCCGGCCGCGAACTGCCCCGGCTGTGAAATCACCCGCTGCACGCTGGGGGACTTCCCCTTGCCGAAGAGCGCCTCGAAATCGCGCTGCGAGACGTGCACGTGACGCTTCGAGACGCCGATGGGAATTTCCTTCCGGGTCTTCTGCGTCGCCGCGCGATCAGCCCCGGACCCCGAACCAGATGGAAGAGGAGACGCACCCTTCCCCGCGGCCGCCTGACGGGTCGCGGCGACCATCGCGCCATACTCGGGCCGATGCTTCGGCGAGCCTGCGCCACGCCGCGCCGGCGCGATGTCGCTCAGGCTCTGCGCCGCACCCGACCAGGCCGGCAACGATCCGGGCGTCGGATCGCCCGGCGGCTCCGGGCGCGTGGGCGTGGGCAGCCAGGTGCCCTTGTCGGCCGACGCCAGCCGCGAGGCGACCATCTCGACGAGTTTGGCGACCTCTTCCTTCGTCATGCGGACTTTCGCGTGGCGCGGTGAGTCGTGAGGAAGTCGTCGACGATCCGGCCGACTTCCTCGAGCGTCAGTTGTGGCTGCGGGGGCGGCACCGGCTTCGCCGCGGCAGCTTCGCGCACGGGAGCCGCGGGAGCGGCCACGTATTCGCGGACTTCTCCCGCCAGCCGCTTGATGTTGATCAGGTGCAGCGGCCCGATGTTATCCGACGTGCTGGACCCGGCCCAGGTCCCGGGCCCCAGCGTCATCGCCGGCACGAGGCCCGTGGTATAGCCGACGGCGCCTAACGAGGCCGTCGTGTTGAGCAGAATCCGGAAGGCCGGTTTCTCTTCGAAGAAGGCCTGGATCACCTGCTCGTCTTTCGAATGCAGAGCCAGCGAGTGCCCCAGGCCGCCGTACTCGAGCAGCTCGATGGCCCGCTCGCAGCACTTGTGCCAGCCGTCCTCGACGAAATAGGCGAGGACCGGCGAGAGCTTCTCGCGCGAGAAGAATTCCTTCGGCCCGACCTCCGAGCATTCAGCCACCAGCACCCGCGTCCCCGCCGGCACGCTGATGCCGGCTTTCTTCGCGATGGTCTCGGCCGGGAGGCCCACGATATCGGCGGAGATGCCGCCGCTCCTGGGGTCCTGCATCGTCTTCTGGAGTTTCGCCCGATCCTCGCCGCGCACGATCACCGCGCCATTCTTCGGCAGCTCGGCCTTCACCAGGGCGTCGACCGGCGCATCGCAGACCAGCGAGTTCTCGGCCGAGCAGAGGACGCCCTGGTCGAAGCACTTGCCGTTGATGATGTCGCGGACGGCTTTGGGAATGTCGGCGGTGCGCTCGACGATAGCCGGCACGTTGCCGGGGCCCACGCCATACGCCGGCCTTCCCGAGCTGTATGCCGCGCGCACCATCGGATAGCCGCCCGTCGCGAGGATGATCGCCGTCGTCTTGTGGCGCATCAGCTCGTTGGTGCCCTCGAGGGTCGGCGCCTGCATCGCGAGGATGAGGTCCTTCGGCGCACCCGCTTCGACGGCGGCGTCGTGCATGATGCGCGCGGTTTCGACGGTGCACTTCACGGCGCGAGGATGGGGGCTCATCACGATGGCGTTGCGGCCCTTCACGCTGATCAGCGCCTTGTACATCGCCGTCGAGGTCGGGTTGGTGGTCGGCACCAGCGCCGCGACGACGCCCATCGGCACCGCCAGCTCCTTCACCTTCCGCTCGGGGATCTCCCGGATGATGCCGACGGTCTTGAGGGGGAGGATGTACTCCAGCACCAGGTCGGAGCCGAACTTGTTCTTGAGGATCTTGTCTTCGTAGCGGCCCATCCCGGTCTCGTCCACCGCCAGGCGGGCCAGCCGCTCCGCCGCGGCCGACGCCGCCTTCGCCATGGCGGTGACCACGCGATCAACCTGTTCCTGGGAAACCTTCGCGAAGGCCTTGTAAGCTGCGTGCGCTCGCTCGAGGAGCTCGCGGGCTTCCTGCACCGATGCGAGATCCTTGTCCATCTAGCTCGTGTAGCCTAACGCCTTGAAATGGGCGAGGAGCTCATCGCGGTTGGCGATCGAGAGCTCGCGGCCCTTGAGCGGAAAATTTTCGAGCTGGCGGGCCTTGTGACGCAGGTCGACGACCTTCATCTCGGAGAGCGGCGTCCCGGGAGGCGCGCCGGCTCCGGCGTCCTCCTCGTCGCTCATCACTTCCAGTCCGGGATACGGCCGCGGAATGACGTGGACCGACACCAGCTGGCCCACCCGCTCCGCCGCCGCCGCACCGGCGTCGACGGCCGCCTTCACCGACGCGACGTCGCCGGCGAAGAGGATGGTGATCAGCGCGGGGTCGGTCTGTTCCTTCCCCACCAGCTGAA
>DASXPG010000220.1:0-2916 GCA_036493755.1 Gemmatimonadales bacterium | reverse complement strand
CGACACGCCCAGCGTCCAGCCGCTGGTGTCACCGACATTCTGGAGCGTCCCCCACAGCTTGTGCAGCGTGCCGCCGGAGCCCGAGGCGACGCCCAGCATGCCGCCAACCTGGCCGGCGGCCACCTGGATGCCGACGCCGGTCAGGAAGCCGACCAGCACGGTGCGCGACAGGAAGTCGGCCAGGAAGCCGAGGTGCACGAGCCGGGCCACGATCAGATACAGGGCCGCCAGCAGTGCGACCAGTCCCGCCAGCGCGACGTACTGGGCGGAACCGGTGGCCGCCATCCCGGCCAGGCCGGCGGCCAGGATCGCGGCCGACGCCGAGTCGGCGCCCACCACCAGGTGGCGCGACGAGCCAAACAGCGCGAACACGGCCAGCGGCAGCAGGATCGTGTAGAGCCCGGTGATCACGGGCGTCCCCGCGATCTTGGTGTAGCCCATCGTCTCGGGGATCGCCAGCGCGGCCAGGGTCACCCCGGCCAGCGCATCGGCGGGTATCCGCGCACGGTCGAGCGGCTTGATCCCCTCGGCAAGGGGGATCGGGAACCGCATCGTCTTCGCCGAGTTGCTCACCGGCATTTCCAGTTGTTCACAGTCTGGGCAATCCTTGCACGGTTCGTGCGGGCGCAGCGGGGCGACGTTCACCCGGACGCGTTGGACGCCGGCTGGCGGATGGCGGCGCTGAACATGCTGGGCTCGACCTTCTTCGGCATCTCGGCGATTGCGGGATGGGTGCAGCCCTCCACCGGCGATCTGCTGGACGCTGCCCTCGACACCTCGGGCACCTTCTGGGGCGCGGTCTGCTTCTTCATCGGCGCCGCCCTGCTGCTGCGCAGCGATCCCGCCGCCGCGCCGGAGGCCGCCTACGCCTCGAGTGCAGCGTCGATGTCGTAGCCCAGTGCCAGCGCCAGCTTGGGGGCGGCCGAGACCACCTTGTCGGCACCGGTCGACGGCATCACCGCGATCAGCGTGCCCACCAGGTCGTCCACGGTCACGCCGGCACACAGCGCTTCCTCGACGACGTGGATGTAGGAGACCTGGGCCCCGTCCAGCGCGACCAGCGCCGCCAGCCGGGCCAGCGCCGCCTGCGGCGCGGTCAGCTCCGAGGCGTACAGGTTGTCCTGCTCATCCTGATCGACCAGCGTGAAGAAGGCTCGATCTCTCACGGCCAGCATGCGCAAGGCGACGTGATAATCCATGGACCATCCATCTAACCACCGATCAAGGGCGATCCGTCATCCGCTTCGGATGATCGGGAGCAGTCGGCGTCACAGCCCCGTCTTGGCCTCGATCCTGCCGCTGGCGACGGCGTCGGTGAGCGCCTTGTAGTCCCGTTCGTTCTGGTCGGCGTAGGCCTCCGCGAAGTCGGCGACGGCCCGGTCGAAGGCGTCGCCGGAGCCGAGGTAGGCGCCGATCGCGATGCGGTCGCCCGAACGGGCGTGCGCGCGGGCCAGCGTCCAGCCGCACATGCGGCCGTACAGGTGCATGCCCTGCGGCACCATCAGCTCGATCTCCGCCGATCCCTTCCAGTCCTTCAGCTGGCGGCCGTAGAAGTCGCGGACCACCCCGTCGATCCCGGTGACGGAGGTCCAGCCGAGGAAGATGTCGCTGGACGCCTGCATCAGGTGCTGGCCGTTCACCACCCGCTCGCCGTTGCTCTTGACGGCGCTCTTTCCGGTGAACTCCTCGAGCACCGAGGGCTGGGCCTCCTTCAGCTGCAGGAACAGCGGGTCGTCCGAGTCGCGGCCCAGCAGCAGCCCGATCCAGGCCCGGGTACCCACGCTGCCGACGCCCACCACCTTGCGCGCGACGTCGACCAGCCGGAACTCCTCGAGCAGGATCCTGCGGTCGTACTGGAGGGTCGAACGGTAGCTCTGAAGCACCTTGTGCAGCTCCTCGTAGATCTGATCGCGGCGGATGCCCGAGAAGATCTGGTCGATCGGCTCGATCAGCGGCGGATCGCCGATGATCCGGGGCTCGCCGTCCACCATCTGCGTGAGCTTCTTGAAGACCTGCATGCTGTCCCTGGTCTTGGCCTTGTCGAGCGCCCGCTCGGTGCGCTTGAGCATCGCCTTGGGGGCCAGCTGCCGCAGCGTCGCCATCATGTCGTCCACGTCCAGGCGCGCATACCAGACCTCGAGGTTGCTCTTCCCGGCGAACTCGCGCAGCGTCTCGCGGTAGGAGCCGACGGCGCTTCGCACGATCGACTTGCGCTCGGCCTCGGGATAGCCGTTCTCGCGGCCCGCGACCGAGAGGCTCGCCGCCAGTCGCTTCACGTCCCACTCCCATGGCCCGGGCAGCGTCTCGTCGAAGTCGTTGATGTCGAACACCAGCCGCCGCTCCGGCGATGCGAACACGCCGAAGTTCGACAGGTGCGCGTCGCCGCACAGCTGCACGCGCAGCCCCGACGACGGTGTGTTCGCGAGGTCGGCAGCCTGGAGCAGAGCGGCGCCGCGGTAGAAGGTGAACGGGGACACACCCATGCGGCCGTAGCGGATCGGCACCAGCTCGGGCACGCGGCTCTGCGCCTGGCGCTCCAGCAGGTCGATCGGATCCGGCCGGTCGGCCGCCGGCTGGAACTCTGCATGGCTGGAGCGTGGAGTCTTCGCGCGAGCGGCCTTGCCCAGCGCCACGCGCTTCTCGACGGTGAGGTGCTCGACATCATCCACACGCCGTTCCGCGGGGTTCTCGACAGTAGTCATGGTGCTCCTCTCGGGTGTCACGGGCCATTCGCGGCCCGGGACGCCATTCATTGTGCACGCTATGGGGCGACCGGCCTAGTCCAAGGCGGATGAAACGCGGTTCATCCCGTTGGGACGACGAACCGGTGAGGGGTCTGGGCGACCCTCCAGGGCGACCACGCATCACGACGAGGAGGAGACCGCATGGCAGAGTTGATCGCGATTGGCTATCCGG
>DASXPG010000219.1:0-19507 GCA_036493755.1 Gemmatimonadales bacterium | reverse complement strand
CAGCGCTCGGCCGGCGTGCCGTCGGTGGTGGTGTACGCGGTGGAGGCAGGGGTCATTCTTCTGATGGTGCTGCTGGATCGCGCCGCACGGCAGGCCGATGCACGCTGATTCTGGCTCGACCATCCTGGCATTCGCCGGTTCCGCGATACGAATCGCGACGCCCCTCGGGATCGCCGCACTCGGCGAGACGATTACCGAGCGCTCGGGGGTGATCAACATCGGCATCGAAGGCGCGATGCTCTGCGGCGCACTCGGATCCGCGCTGGGGGCGCACGCGACCGGCTCCGTCGCAGTCGGGTTTCTTGCCGGAGCCGTCGCAGGTTTGCTGGCCTCGGCGCTCTTCGGCTGGTTCACGGTGTTGCTGCGCACCGACCAGATCGTCGTCGGCACCGCGATCACTCTCGGGGCGACCGGCCTCACAGGTGCCCTCTACCGCGCCGCCTTCGGCACCACGGGGACGGCCCTCAATCTGCCCTCGATCGGATCGGTAATTCCGGCGGGGTTTCTTTTCGTGTCCGCGCCGCTCCTCTGGTTCACGCTTACCCGAACCCAGTGGGGGCTGGCCCTGCGGGCGGCCGGCGAATCCCCCGGGGCCGCCCTCGCCGCGGGAATTCCGGTTCGCGGCGTGCGGATGGCGGCAACCCTATTCGGGGGAGTGATGGCCGGCGGCGCCGGTGCGACGCTGGTGCTGGCACAGGCGGGGACCTTTGCCGAGGGCATCACCGCGGGTCGCGGCTTCATTGCGATTGCGATCGTGGTGCTGGGCCGATGGAATCCCCTCGGCGTACTTGCTGCCGCGCTGCTGTTCGGAGCGGCCAGCGCGCTCCAGTTCGCCTTTCAAGCGGCGGGCATCGCGGTGCCCTATCAATTCTTTCTCATGCTGCCGTACGCCGTATCGTTGCTCGCCCTGGCCGGTGTCTTCGGCCGGGCGCAGGCTCCCGAAGCGCTGGGGCAGCCGTGATCGGGCCGATTTTTCGCTCTCCGCACCGCGCGCCACGCAGCGAACCGGTGTCGCCCACGCTGGTCCGGCGTACCAAGAACGCGATGACCGATCTCATCGAGTACGCGCTGAAACCGTTCGCCCGCTGGGAGAAGGAGCGGCTGGTGACGGAGCGGGTGGAGATCGGGATCCGAGGCTTGGGATCCGCTTTCGACGGCTACCGCATCGCCTTTCTCACCGACCTGCACGTCTCGCCGCTGGTACCGGTGTGGTGGCTGGAGCGGGCAATCCAGGCGGCGCTCGATCTCAAAACCGACCTCATCTCGTTAGGCGGAGACTTTCTCGATGACGACGCGAGCTACATCCCCATGCTCGCCGGCATCGTCCGCCCGCTGCATGCGCCTGATGGCGTGGTCGGCGTCCTGGGTAATCACGACCACTACGTCGGCGCGCACGGCGTCCGCACCCAGCTGGTCCAGGGCGGGGTGCGCGAGCTGTACAACGAGTCGGTCACCATCGTCCGCGGTGCCGAGCGGCTGGTGATCGGCGGCATCGGCGATCTCCAGAGCGACGCCATCGATTTTCATGGCGTCTTCGCCGGCGTCCTGCCGGAGACGCCCCGGCTGGTGCTTTCGCACGATCCGGATGTCTTCGCCTACTGGCCTTCCGAAGTTCGGCTCGACCTGATGCTCTCCGGCCATACCCATGGCGGCCAGGCCTTCTTGCCGATCATCGGCCCGCCCTATGTCCCTTCCCAGTTCGGCTTCCGGTACCTCGCCGGCAGGTTCCATGATCAAGACCGCCAACTCTATGTCAGCAGAGGTGTTGGCTCATCCGGCGTTCCTTTTCGTTGGGGCTGTCCTCCGGAGTTGACCGAAGTGGTGTTGCGACCCTCCCCCTCTTGACAAGGCGCCCAGCACTGTCCTAGTGTATCGGTACACTAATACAGTGAGGGCGGTTGTCGGCTCTGTTTCGTCAGATCGATCCCCGCAGTCCGATTCCGTTGTACGTGCAGATCTCGAATCGCCTCCGGGTGGCGATTGCGACAGGGGAGCTGCCCTCGGGTGAGGCGCTGCCCTCGGTCCGTAACCTGGCGTCGGTGATCCGGGTGAATCCGGCGACGGTGGTGCAGGCCTACCGGGAGCTTGAGGAGGCGGGCGTGGTGGAGAGCCGGCAGGGCGCCGGGACTTTCGTGCGCGAGCTGCCCGACGTCCGGCGCGAGTCGGAGCGAAAGCGGGAGGCGCAGCGGCTGGTCCGGGAGATGATGCAGCAGGCGTCGGGTCTGGGTGTTTCGCACGAGGACCTCGAGCACGCCTGGCGTGCCGAGCTCAAGGAGATCTGATGTCATACGCGATCGAGACCCACAACCTCAGCTACCGCGCCGGCAAGAACTTCGAGCTGCGCGAGGTCAACCTGCGCGTCAAAGAGGGGGCGATCTACGGCTTCCTCGGACCCAACGGCGCGGGCAAGAGCACGACGGTGCGGCTGTTGATGGGAATGCTTCCCGCGGCGAGCGGCACCATCAAAGTCCTGGGACACGACGTTCCGCGGGCGATGCCGCTGGCACTCGCCGACACCGGTTACGTCCCGGAGCGGCCGCATCTGTATCCGCCGATGCTGGTGAAGCAGGCGATGGATTACCACGCCGCCTTCTTCAAGGATTTCGACGACGGCTACGCCGACGAGCTGCTCCAGACCTTCAACCTTGTCGCCGATGCGCGGCTCTCGAGCCTCTCCAAGGGCGAGATGGGCAAGCTCCACATGCTGCTTGTTCTGGCGCAGCGTCCCCGGCTGCTGATTCTCGACGAGCCGACCGACGGACTGGATCCGGTCGCGCGGCGCGATGTGCTGACGGCGCTCCTCGATTTCTGCTCGCAGGGTTCGACGACGGTGTTCATCTCGAGCCACCTGGTGCACGAGCTGGAACGCATCTGCGACTGGGTCGGCGTGCTCGATCACGGGCGCCTCATCGTCGAGCTGCCGATGCACGGATTCAAGCAGGGCATCAAGCGGCTCCGCGTTGCGCGGCCGCCCAGCCTGATCGGCGACACGCCCTTCGTGCTGCTGCTGCGCGAGCAAACGCCGTACGACGAGATCTGGGTGGTGCGCGGCTGGCAGGCGCCGATGACGCAGTGGTTCGATGGCGCCGGCGCCGAGTTGAAAGAAGTCGTGGATCTCGATCTCGAAGAAGGCTTCGTCGAATTGCTGCGCGCTTCGCGCACACCGTTCTGAGGAGGAGATGATGCTCGGAAACATCCTCAAGGCCCAGTGGACCTCGGCCCGCGCCATCGTCATCGTGTTCGGCATTCTTGCCTTCACGATTCCGCTGGCGAGCGTCTTCTACGGCGGCGACCTGACGATCAGCAACGTCTTCCAGGTGTCGACCTGGTTGGCCACGTCGCGTCTCGTCGGCCAGGCGATACCCATCACCGCGTTGGCTCTCGGCGTGCTGCTGGGGATGTCGGCGTGGTCCGCCGACCATTCCGGCCGGCATGTCTATGCGCTCTCGCTGCCGGTCCCGCGCTGGAAGTTCGTCCTGCTGCGCTTCGAAGCCGGCGCGATTCTGATGGCCGGGCCGGTGGCGGCGCTGGGCGTCGGCGCGCTCCTCGCGTCAGCGGTGGTGAAGCTGCCCACCGGTATCCATGCATACCCGTTGCAGCTCACACTGCGCTTCGCGATGGCGGCGATGGTGATGTACGCGATTTTCTTCGCCATTTCGATCGGTACCAAGCGCGTGGTCGTCGGCACCCTCAGCGCCATCGGAGCGCTCATTCTCGGCGACATCGCGCTGGGTGCGATCGGCAGCTCACCCGCTCTCGTTGAAGGCGCGTATCGGTTGCTCACCCACTGGCCCGGTCCCCTCGCGATCCTGATGGGTCGCTGGGCGCTCTTCGATGTCTAGGCGCGCGCTGCTGCTCCTGGTGCTCCTCGTCCTGGTCGCGGAGCCCGCGCGGCTCGCGGCGCAGGCTTCCTTCGATTCGACCGCGTATCTGCGGAGCCGGGTCGCGCAGCTCGACAGTCTGCTCGGCCACACCAGCGCGAGTCCGACGACGCGATCCCGGGTGCTGGCGGAGCAGGCGCACGATCATCCGCTGCGCGTCCAGGTCGAGGGCCGGCTGACATTGGCGGTACCGCTGGATGTGCCGGCGCAGTGGGTGTCGACGATGGCCCACGCGGCCGACAGCACGTTAGGCGAGTTCGGCGGGATCCCGGATGAAACCATTCGCCGGCTGGTGCTGCTCGAGGTGACCTTGACGCCGGAGAATGCAATGCTGGCGCAATTCAAGGGACGTCCGTTCGCGAGCCTCAGTCCGGTTCGCGCCAGCGATAGTGCGGAGGCGAACGGGAGCAAGGCGCTCGAGGCCATGGCGCACTACTTCACCGGCACCCTGGACTCCACCTGGCAAAAGTGGCTGGAGGGACAACTGGTACTCGCCTGGAACTCGAATCTCGATGGTGAGCGCGCTCTCGATGACCTGGCTTCGGTGGGTGGGTACGTGTCGGGAAAGGAATGTCTGGCAGGAATGCTGGCGTCGTGCCGGCAATGGCTGGGTCTCGACGACTCCCCGCAGCCCTACTCCGTGCGTTACCGTCCGCAGGAGCTGGTGAGCGCGCTGAGGAATTCTGACGGCAGCCACGGCAATCCGACCGAGGACCGCTGCCGCGGCGGTGATGCGCAGGCATGCGCCGAATTCTTCACGCTCATGTCCTGGCACCCACTGCCCAGCATTCCCGCCAGCGGCGAGATGAGGATGAGTCTGCTCCGCGAACTGCGGGAGCGACACGGGAAGGAAGCATTGCGCCGGGTCCTGGCCGACAGCGCCGGATCGGTAGGCGACCGACTGTCCCATGCCGCCGGCATCAGCGAAGACTCACTGGTATCGGAGTGGCGCCTGTGGGTGCTGGGGCGCGGACGGATTGAGCGCGTAACGGCAGGGCCCGGCGATCTGGTGTCGGCCCTTCTCTTCTCGGCAATCCTGGTCGGGATGGCGATAAGGAGCGGACGATGGCGCTGACCACGAGAATCTCACTCGGCATTGCGACGATCATGGCATTGATCGCCGTCTGGATTCTTCCGCCGCGCCTGTGCAGCGACGAACAGGACGAGTCGACGATGCAGGGGGCGGTGTGCGGGGGCAACTACCGGCCGATGAATCATCAGCACGTGAACTCCCTGCTCTCGGCTCGGGCCTGGCTCAATACGCTGCTGGAGCGCCGCCTTCTGGCCGAGTCACTGCGCCAGGAGTTGAAGACCGGCCCATCGGTGCACTCAACCGACGGTGCGATCAGCGTCCTGTATCAGGCGCCATTTACCGCCGCCGACGCTCGGAGCTGGCTCAATCTGGCCGAGGCTGAGCTCGCACGCGTCCCGGGCACCGGCCGGCACCCGGTAGTCGTAGTGCTCGAACACGCAAAGGCTTCGCAGATTCACCCGGCATCGCGCATCATCAGCGCAACGGCGTCAGGGACCACCTGCTTCGCACGCCTGTATCTCGATCGGTCGTTACCTACGGCGTCGTTGTATGTCTCCCGCGATACCAATGGAACGTTCGGGGCCTTCCTGGGAGTGTGCGCGCTCGTCGCGCGTTTCGGCGCGCCGGGTGCGGCAGTCATGCCCGCAGTCAGCGCGGCGTATCTGGGGCGGGGGACGTACGCCGGGCTTGGCAGCAGCGTTCCCGTCGCCATGATGCAGCTGAAGAACGTCGTGCCCTGGGAGGAGCAGGAGTTCGAGTCGCAAGCCTGCGTCACGAACACGCCATCGGCTTGCCGCCTGTTCATCGTGAGCGGCGCACGTCATCTCAGCGATGAGTACTACTACGGGAGGGAAACCGGGAGCTTCCTTGCCTGGTTGCTGGTCAGCCAGGACACCGCGTCGTTCGGCAAGTTCTGGCGTTCGCCGGGCTCCTTCGATGCGGCGATGTCCTCGGCCTACGGGCGAGGCGCCGAAGGGTTGCCTCAGGGCTGGGGCCGGAGTCGGTGGCTCGGGACTTCGTCGCGTCTTGGCGGGAATCTGCTGGTGTCACTGCTCTGGCTGAGCGGGGCGATTCTCGCGGCCGTCTTGATCGGCACGCGGCGTCGGGTCGCCGCCTAACGAGTCGCATTCTCGCGCACTACCCGCGCATTGCGCTGCAGACCCTCGAGACCGGCGCGCTCGAGGGCGGTGTCGCCGAAGCGCTGGTCGAAGGCGCGCTGGTCCATCGCGAGAATCTCCTCCAGGCTCGGCCAGGGGCGCGGATCATCCCGGAATCCCGGCTCGGTTGTCTCGACGGCAAAGCGCTGATTCCAGGGACAAACGTCCTGGCAGATGTCGCAGCCGAAAAGATTGTCGCCGACCTGCGGACGAAGCGGCGATGGGATATCGCCCTTCGCTTCGATGGTGAGATAGGAGATGCAGCGCGTCGCGTCGAGAACATGCGGCGAGGGAAAGGCATCGGTCGGACAGGCATCGAGGCAACGGGTGCAACTGCCGCAGCGATCGGCCTCGAAGGGCGGGTCGGCTTCCAATTCCAGATCGGTCAGCAAACAACCAATGAAGGTGAATGAGCCAAGCCTGGGGTGGATGAGCATGGTGTTCTTGGCCATCCAGCCAAGGCCGGCCCGCTGAGCTAATTCGCGTTCAGGAAGCGGGCCGGCATCGACGTAGGAACGGAAGGAGCCGCCGCCCGAAGCCATAGGCAGTCTATGTCCTACCTGATCAAGCTTTGCTTTGGTAACATTATGGTAATCATAGCCTTGGGCATATCCTGCCGATCGATACTGCCCAGCATGCTGCCGTGCTACCGAATAGTAGTTGTGTAATACTACTACTACAGAGCGCGCTTTAGGCCACGCCCGATTCGGCTCCCGCCGAATGGTCGCTTGGCGAGCCATATAGCTCATGTCGCCGTGATAGGCCTTTGCAAGCCAACGGTCGAGTGCATCCGCCGTCCGCGATGGCTGAAGATCGGTGATACCGCAGTGCTCGAACCCGACCTCATGGGCGGCCTGCTTGGCCACCTGCGACAAGTCCGCCGGGGTCATCCTCTCATCAGCTCGCGACGCCAGCGCGCGAAGCGCAGCACGTCGTCGATCGGCGGAATGGCGTGCTCGTCGCCGTATGCCGTGTACATGCGCCAGCGGATGTACTCGGCGGGCGGAATGGGCAGAAATGGGGGAATCAGAAACCAGCGGCGTCGCCGCATCGACCAGGCGAGCGAGAGCAGGTCAGCGGCGACGCGCGGATTGGTCGTCGCGCGCAGCGTGAGGCGGGCGGCCAACGATGGCCACGATGTCATTCTCCTGTATATTCGCCTCTCCTACACCCGCTGGCAAAGGGCGAATGGCGATCGAAACTCCAGACAGCGCGGAGATTCCGCGCAGCAGCGCCGTCGCGCGCGCGCCTTCCGGCAAACACATCGGCCCGACCGAGGACGAGCGCCTCTTCGTCGCGCCGACGAGCCGGCCCGAGCGGCGCTCCGCTCCGCCGACCACCGATCCCTGGCGGGTGCTGCGGATCATGGGCGAGTTCGTCGAAGGCTTCGACACCCTCGCCAAGGTGCGGGACGGCGTCACCATCTTCGGCTCGGCGCGCACCCGGCCCGACGACCCGATGTACGCCGCCTGCGTGGAAACGGCGCGCCAGCTCGCCGCGGCCGGATTCACGGTGATCACCGGCGGCGGCCCCGGCATCATGGAGGCGGGCAACAAGGGAGCGCAGCGCGCCGAGGGGCTTTCGATCGGGTTGAATATCGAGCTGCCCTTCGAGCAGGGCACCAACGCCTATCTCGATAAGTCGATTCACTTCCGCTATTTCTTCGTCCGCAAGACGATGTTCGTGAAGTACTCGATTGGCTTTGTCGTTTTCCCCGGCGGCTTCGGCACCATGGACGAGCTTTTCGAGGCGCTGACGCTGATCCAGACCGGCAAGATCAAGCACTTCCCGGTGGTCCTCTTCGGCTCCGCCTATTGGAGGGGGCTGGTGGACTGGCTGCGCGAGACCATGGCGGTCGAGCGCAAGATCGAGCCCACCGATCTCCAGCTCTTCACCATCACCGACCAGCCGGAAGACGCGGTGGCCGCGCTGGTGGCGGCGCGGAAGCAGCTGCTCGAGATGGAAGCGCACAAGCAGGCGTGAACCAGTCGGGCGCGCCGTCCTCCTCGCGCCCCGCCCGCGGCTCCGGAGAATTCGCCCAGCCACCGAGCCGGCGCTATGCCGCGTACGTCGTGGCGTTGCTCGCCGTCGGCAACCTGCTGAGCTACCTCGACCGCAACATCATCTTCGCGCTCTTCGGTCCGATCAAGAAGGAATTGCTGGTCACCGACCAGCAGCTCGGCTGGCTCGGCTCGGCGTACGCCATCGTCTTCTCCCTTGCCGCGCTCTTCTCCGGCGTCATCTCCGACATCGTCTCACGGCGCGCGGTGCTGGCCGGCGGCCTGGCACTCTGGTCGGGATTTACCGCGTTAGGCGCGACGGCCCGCTCTTACCTCCAGCTCTTCGTCACGCGGTCGCTGGTCGGGGTTGGCCAATCCGCGTATCTGCCGGCCGGCCAGGCGCTGCTGGCCGACTACTACCCGACCAAGGGACGCGCGCAGGCGATGGGCATCTTCTGGATCGGTCTGGCGCTGGGCGGCACGCTGGCGGTGTACATCGGCGGCATCCTGGGAACGTTCGCCGGCTGGCGGTTGACGCTCATCGTCGTCGGACTCCCGGGTCTGATCTTCGCGTTGCTGATGGGCCGGTTGCGGGATCCGGCTACGGAGAGCCGCACCTCGATGACCCGGCATCCGGCGGCGCAATTCCGGTTCACCCGGCGCGCGGCGCTGCGGGCCGCCATGCCGCTGGTGGTCAGCCTCCTCCTGGCGACGGCGGTCTTCGGTTTTCTTGGTCTCTTCGGGCGGATCCCGCCTAACGCGGGCATCGCGGCTTTCGGCACCGTCGCGGGCATCGGTCTCATCTGGTCGGTCTACCTCTGGGTGCGGCTGGTGCTGCGCTACAAGCACCTCTTTCCCGTCGCCAATACCGCGGACCTGCTCGACGAAATGATGGACGGTGCATCCACCGTGCTGCGGACGCCGACGCTGATCTGGCTCTTCGTCGGCGGAGCGCTGACATCGGCGGCGATGAACTCGCTGGTGGCATGGTCAACGACGTATCTGCAGCGCGAGCTGCACATGTCGCTGGTCGAAGCGGGACGCAGCATCGGACCCATCGGCCTGAGCGCGGGCATCATCGGGTCGTGGCTCGGCGGCAAACTGGGTGACGAGATGATGGACAAGTTCCCGGGCGGCCGCGTGCTGGCGGCATCGCTGGGTTTCGTCATCGGTGCGCCATTGTGCTTCTGGATGCTGCTGGTGGGCAGCCGGACCCTCTTCGGAATTCTCTTTTTCTTCGTGGTGTTCTTCTACACGTGGTATAACGGGCCAGTCGCCGCCGCGCTTTTCGACGTGGTCCCGCGCCGCATCTCGGCGACGGTGATGGGCGTCTACGTCTTCTTCATCCACATCGCCGGCGACGCGATCGCGCTGCCGGTGATCGGCGCGCTCTCCGATCGATTCGGGATCCGGCCGGCGCTGCTGGCGTTGCCGATGATCGGTCTGCTCGGGGGCGTGGTGCTGCTCTTCGCCCTCTTCACCGTGAAGAACGACATGGCCCGGGTCAGACGCTCGCCGGCGTGAAGGCGGCGCGCATCCGGTCGACCTCGGCGCGGTAGGCCCGCACCGACGCGTCGCGTCGCGCGTCATCCCAATGCAGCTCCCTCTGTAACAGCGCGGCCACGAGCGGCGCGGCCTGCGCCCCCTCCACCGGCTTGCGATGGTAGATGTGGGTCCGGCGGATCAGCACGTCGCTCACGGTGAGCGCCATTTCGCGGCGGGCCTGGTGAATGACCTCGGCGGCCCGCCACGGTGCGCCGTCGATCAGGCGCTGCGCCATCGCCGGATCGTCGGCCATCAGCTTCGCCACCGCGGTCGCCTCGGTCCCGTAGGCGCCCACGAGATACGTCGCCGTCTCGTCGTCGAGCCCCTCGACCTTCATCTGGCCGATGAGCGCGTCGATGTCGGCGATCTCGCCGCCGGGCAGCGCCTCCAGGGCCGATGCCGCGTGGGTGGGAAGGGTACGCCGGTCGAGCGCCCGCAGCTTTCGGACGACGAGATTCACGACCTGCGCCGCCATCGCCCGATAGGTGGTGAGCTTGCCTCCGGCGATCGTGACCAGCCCGCTGGGACTTTCCTCGAGGCGATGCTCGCGTGGAACGTCTGAAGCGTGGCCGGCGCCGTCGTCGCGAAGCAGTGGCCGCAGACCGGCCCACGCGGCAATCACGTCCTCGATGCCGAGACGAGCGTCGGGAAAAATCGCGTTGGCGGAGCGGATGAGATAGACGACGTCGTCCGCCGTGGCGGAGACATCATCGGGACCGGCCTTGTCGTCGGTATCGGTCGTGCCGACGATGGTCACATCACCCCAGGGAAGGATGAACATCACCCGCCCGTCGATCGGAGAGAGCAGCGTGACCGCTCCGGCATTGCCGATTCGCTTCTGCGGCACCGCGATGTGCGCGCCCTTCGTCGGGCGAAGGAGCGGCGGTGCATCGGGTCGATCGAGCTTGCGGAGTGTGTCGGTCCACGGCCCCGTCGCGTTGACGACCACGTGCGCATGCACGCGGAAACGTTCGCCCGTGAAGGCGTCCTCCAGCTCGGCGCCGCGCACCCGGCCGTCGGCCTTCTCCAGACTGGTCGCTCGCACATAACTGAGACAGGCCGCGCCGTGCTGGTGCGCCGATCGCAGCGTGGCGAGCGTCAGCCTGGCGTCGTCGGTCTGCGCGTCCCAGTAAACGGCGCCGCCGGTGAGTCCGCGCTCCCGGAGCGCCGGCTCGCGCTTGAGGACGCCCCGGCGTGACAGCAGGCGGTGCGCGTGCACGTTGCGGAAGAGCGAGAGAATGTCGTAGAGCCAGACGCCGGCAGAAATTTCCCAGCGTTTGAGACGGGTTCCCTCGAAGGCTGGAAACACGAATGCCCGCGGTCTGACGAGATGGGGGGCTATACGAAGCAGGGTGCGCCGTTCGCGGCTGGCTTCGAAAACGAGGCGCAGCCAGCCGTGCTCCAGGTAACGCAGCCCGCCGTGGATCAGGCGCGAGGACCGGCTGGAGGTGCCCCAGGCGAAGTCCCCGGCGTCGATGAGCGCCGTGCGAATACCGCGCATCGCGGCATCGCGGGCGATGCCGGCGCCGGTGATGCCGCCGCCGATCACCAGGAGGTCGAGGGGCTCGGAGGGAAGTGCGGCGAGTCTGGCCGCGCGGGTGGCCGCGGAGAACGGCGCTTCGGTCACGCTGCAAATGTGGCCCGCGATTGGAGCCTCGGCTAGCTTTCGCGCCACTATGACCGAACCCGCCGGGCGCCGCGTCGCGATTGTCGGCGGCTGCCGGACTCCCTTTGCCAAGGCCGGCACCGTTTTCCGGGACGTTTCGGCGGTCGAAATGGCCCGCTATGCGGCGCGCGAACTGCTGGTTCGGACCGAGATACCGCCCGCCGAGGTGGACCAGGTCATCTGGGGCCAGGTCATTCCGTCGGTCCTGGTGCCCAACGTCGCCCGCGAAGTCAGCTTGTTGCCGCAGTTTCCCAAGACGATTCCCGCCTACTCGCTGAACCGCGCCTGCGCTTCGTCGGGCACCGCGATCGCCGATGCGTTCGACCAGATCCGCCTGGGCGAGGCCGATGTGATCCTCGCCGGCGGGGTCGAGTCCCTTTCCGATGTGCCGATTCTCCATTCCCGCCGGTTCGCTTCGATCCTGGTCGAGGCGGGAAAGGCCAAATCCATCAGCCAGCGTCTTGGCGCGCTGCTCAAGACTCGGCCGAAGGATCTGATGCCGGTTACTCCGGCGATCGCCGAGCCGTCGACTGGCGAATCGATGGGGCAGTCGGCCGAGAAGATGGCCAAGGAGAATCACATCAGCCGCGAGGCGCAGGATGCTTTCGCGCTGCGCTCGCATCAGAAGGCCGCCGCCGGCACCAGGGATGGCCGGCTCACCGCCGAGATCGCGCCCTATCCGGTGCCGCCGAAGTTCGAGATCATGGAAGCGAGCGACAACGGAATCCGCACCGACACCTCGCTCGAGCAGCTCGCGAAGCTGCGGCCGGTCTACGATCGGAAGTACGGAACCGTCACGGCCGGGAACGCGTCGCCGCTGACCGATGGTGCATCCGCGGTGCTGTTGATGAGCGAGGAGAAGGCGCGCTCGTTAGGCTATGAGCCGATCGCCTACGTGCGCTCGTATGCCAGCGCCGCGGTCGATCCGGGCTGGCAGCTCCTGATGGGGCCGGCGTGGGCGGTGCCGCGGGCCCTGGACCGCGCCGGTCTGTCCCTCAAGGAGATGGGTCTGCTCGAGCTGCACGAAGCCTTTGCCGCGCAGGTGCTTTCCAACATCCAGGCCTTCGAGTCGAAGGAATTTGCCCGGAAGAACCTCGGCCGGAGTGAAGCGGTCGGCCAGGTGAACTGGGACATCCTCAACGTGATGGGCGGATCGATCGCGATCGGCCATCCCTTCGGCGCGACCGGAGGCCGCATCGCCATCACCCTCGCCAATGAAATGAAGCGGCGCGATGTGCAGTTCGGCCTGATCTCGATCTGCGCCCAGGGCGGCATGGGTTTCGCGATGGTGCTGGAGCGCCGGTGAGCGCGTTCACAGTCGAGCGCGACGGCGACGTCGCTGTCGTGGTCTTCGATCTTCCCGGCGAGGCGGTCAACAAGTTCTCGCGTGCGGTCAAGGACGAATTCCGTGCCACCATGGACGCGCTGCGATCCGACCCGTCGGCGAAGGGCGTCGTCATCATTTCGGGGAAGCCGGAGAACTTCATCGCCGGCGCCGACATAGAGGAATTCGTCGCGGCGAAGAGCGAAGACGAGTTCCGGACGCTGTCGCGCGAAGGGCAGAAGTTCCTCGATGAGCTGGCGGCATTTCCCAAGACGGTCGTGGTCGCGATCAACGGCGCCTGCATGGGCGGCGGCCTCGAGATCTCGCTCGCCTGTCATTATAGAATCGCGACGAGCCATCCGAAGACCGTTCTGGCCCTTCCCGAAACGCAGCTGGGCATCATCCCGGGCGCCGGCGGTTGCAACCGGCTTCCGCGCCTGGTCGGGCTGCGCGCCGCCCTCGACATGATTCTGTCGGCCAGGAACATCAGGCCCGACAAGGCCCTTAAAATGGGTCTCGTCGACGAAGTCGTGCATCCCGCAATCCTGCGCGATGTCGCGATCCGCGCGGCCCGCGCCGGACGAGTGCCGGCCAGGCTCGGAAGGCCGGCGGGGCTGGCGTCCTGGTTCCTCGACGGGACGGGACCCGGTCGCGCAATCGTGCTGCGGCAGGCGCGCGCGACGACGCTGAAGAAATCGGGCGGCCACTATCCCGCGCTTCCCGCCGCGATCGGCGTCGTCGAATACTCGCTCGCTCGTGGCCTGGAATTGGGGCTGGTGCGCGAAGCCGATGTCTTCGCCGGCACGGCGATGACCACGGTCTCGCGCCGGCTGGTCGAGATTTTCTTCGCGACCACCGCGCTCAAGAAGGATCCCGGCGTCGAGCCGCCCGCGCCCGCCCCGAAGCCCGTCGAGCGACTTGGCATTCTCGGCGCCGGCTTCATGGGCGCCGGCATCGCGGTGACCGCCGCCGACCAGGCCGGCGTCAGCGTCCGGATGAAAGACGCCGATCTTCCCCGCGTCGCGAAGGGGCTCAAGTCGGTCGCCGGCATCATCGGCGAAAGCGTGAAGCGGCGGCGTTTTCACCGGCGCGATGCGATCAGGAAGCTCGCGCTGGTCTCCGGCGGGACCGACTTCGCCGGCTTTCGCCGCGCCGACCTGGTGATCGAAGCGGTCTTCGAGGACCTCGAGGTCAAACGCGCCGTGCTTCGCGAAATCGAGAGCGTCAGTCCATCGACCATTTTTGCGTCGAATACGTCGACGATTCCCATCGCGCGTATCGCCGAAGCGTCGAAGCACCCCGAGACGGTGATCGGCATGCACTTCTTCTCGCCGGTGCATCGGATGCCGCTGCTCGAGGTGATCGCGGCCGAGAAGACGTCGAAGGACACCGTGGTCACCGCGGTCGCGTTCGGGCGGAAGATGGGGAAGACCGTCATCGTGGTGCGCGACCGGCCCGGTTTTTTCATCAACCGCATTCTGTCCCCATACATGAATGAGGCCGGCCATCTGTTGAAGGAAGGGGCCCGGATCGAGGCCATCGACGCGGCGATGACCGCGTGGGGATTTCCGGTCGGTCCGGTGACGCTGATGGACGAGGTCGGTCTCGATGTCGCGGTGAAGGCGGCGGGGGTGATGCACGACGCCCTCGGCGAGCGGCTGGCGCCCGCCATCAGCATCGACGCACTGGTGAAGTCCGGGCGCATGGGGCGAAAGAACGGAAAGGGCTTCTTCCAGTATCAGGGCGGAAAGAAAGGCGCGCCGGATGAGGCGGTTTACGGGGTGCTGGGTATTACCGCCCAGGCGGCACCGCCCGCGGAGTACGACATGGTCGCCAGGCTCACGCTGGCGATGTTGAACGAGGCGGTCCGCGCGCTCGATGAGGGCGTCATCCGGCAGCCGCGTGACGGGGACATCGGCGCGATTTACGGCTTCGGGTATCCGCCCTTCCGCGGCGGGCCGTTCCGCACCCTCGACGCGATGGGAGCCGCCAGCGCGGTCTCGACCCTCGAGCGCCTGGCGGCGAAACACGGTCCTCGATTCACTCCGGCCTCGATGCTCGCGGATCTGGCGAAGCGCGGCGGCCGGTTCTATCCGGAGCGCTGATCGGAATGTTTCGAGCCGGCCTTCTCTATTTGAGCGAGCAGCGTCAGGTCTTCCGTTTCGTTCGCAGCAACGGCCTGGCGAAGCGATTCGCCTCGCGGTTCGTCGCCGGCGAGACACTCGACACGGCGGTAGTCGCCGTCCGCGATCTCAACGCCCGCGGCATCAGCGCCAGCCTCGATCTCCTCGGCGAGAGTGTGAACAACAAGGGCGAAGCGCAGGCCGCGGCGGATACTGCCGTGGCAATGCTCGACCGGATCGCCGCCGAGAAACTGAATTCCAACATTTCGGTCAAGCTCACCCAGCTCGGCCTCGATCTCGACCACGATCTGTGCGTCGCGAACGCGCGCCGAGTGCTCGACAAGGCCCGGTCGCTGGACACCTTCGTGCGGATCGACATGGAGGGCAGCGCGTATACCCAGCGCACCCTCGACCTGGTCGAGCACTCGCTCTTCGCCGACTACCCGAAGAGCGTCGGGGTCGTGATCCAGTCTTATCTCTATCGCAGTACCGCCGACATCGACCGGCTCATCGGTCTCGGGATGCGCGTGAGGCTGTGCAAGGGCGCCTACAAGGAGCCGTCGGCGGTCGCCTATCCCGCCAAGGCGGACGTGGACCGCGCTTACGTGGCCCTGATGGAAGCGATGTTGTCGAAGGCCAGCTATCCGGCCATCGCGACCCACGACGAGGCGATGATCGCGCGGGCCAAGGCGTACGTGAAGAGCCAGGGTATCGGAGCCGAGCGATTCGAATTCCAGATGCTCTACGGCGTGCGGCGCGATCTACAGGACCAGCTCGTCGCGGCAGGGTACCGCATGCGGGTGTACGTTCCTTTCGGTACGCAGTGGTATCCCTATCTCATGCGGAGACTGGCCGAGCGGCCGGCGAACATCGCCTTCATTCTTGGAAACGTCGTGAAGGAAGGCTTGAAGTGATTGCGGAAGACGACACGCTGCAGGGTTATCATGCGGCGCATGGCCGGCCCCCCGCCTTCGAAGGCTCGGATGGCCGTGCCTACTCGGCTGGTGTCTTCTCCGATGACGACCCCGATGCCGAAGGCTACTATGGCGCGTCGCTGCTCTTCATTCGCTGGTCACCGAGCCAGGAGCCGGATGGGCACCTCGAGAGCGACTATCTCTCCCGGGCGCAGGATGCCGGGAAAGCGGAGGCGGAAATCGGCCGGATGACGCTGGCGCAGGTCAAGGAAGCGCTCGACGCACTCATCGCGCGCCGCGACATGGAGGCAAGGCAGTGACCGGCATCATGGGAAGCGCCAACTTGCTGCTGGCACCATTCCGTGGACTCCGCTACGCCGACGCGGAGGCATTGGGGCAGCGACTCGCGCCGCCCTACGACGTGATCACGCCCGCGATGCGCAAGGATCTGGTCAAGCAGGATCTCCAGAACATCGTGAATCTCGATCTGCCTTCGGCGCCGCCGGGGGAGGATCCGTACGCATACGCCGCCGATCTCCTCGACATCTGGCAGCGGCGGGGCACCCTGGTCCGCGAGGCGGAGCCCAGCGCCTACGTCCTGCGGACAACCAGCACCCTGGCCGATGGCCGCGTGATGCGCCGGACCGGCGTGTTTCTCGCCGTAGCCGCGCTGCCCTTCACTAAGGGCGGGCGCGTCAGGCCTCACGAGCGCACCCATGCGGGGCCCAAGGAAGACCGTCGCAAGCTGACGCTCGCGACCGGTTGCAACCTCAGTCCGATCTTTCTGCTCGCGCCCGATTCGCGCGGCGACATCGCCGCGACGCTCGAGAAGGTGACCAGGGAAGCGCCGTGGGCGACCGCCGAAGCGTTAGGCGGAACGCACGAGGTCTGGATCGTGCGCGGCCCCATCGCGATGCGGCTTTCATTGCTGGCCTCCGACCAGCAGCTCTACATCGCCGACGGCCATCACCGCTACGAGACCGCGGTGTATCTCCAGGAAGACCGCCAGCTACCCAAGCAGCTGGCCAACGGCGCCAAACGCACCCTGGCCCACGTGGTGTCGTTCAAGGATCCAGGGCTCGCGATTCTTGCCACGCACCGCATTGTCGAAGGAAAGCCGCTCAGCCGCTCGGCGGTGCTCAAGGCGGCGAATCCCTACTTCGCGCGCGCCCTTCCCGGCCAGGTACCGACGCTGACTGCGGTCTTCGCCGACGGCTCCGAGGCCGCGATGATGCTGCGTCCCGATGCCGATCTCTCGGCCGCGACCGACCTGGCGGCGCATCCGTCGGTGCGCTCGCTGGCGGTGGCGATCGCCGATGCCGTGTTCATCAAGCTGGTGGTCGAGCCGCTGCTGAAGCGGGCGCCGATGCTGCGGTACACGCCGGTCGAGTCGGAGGCGCGTGAGGCGTCGAAGGAGCCGAAGGTGGCGCTGTCGGTGTTGCTGCCGCCGACGAAAATCGAGGAAGTCCAGGCGGTGAGCGACGCCGGTGAATTCATGCCGCCCAAGTCGACGTTCTTCGCGCCCAAGGTGCCGACCGGCATCGTGATGCGGCCGCTCGAAGGAGAAGTCTAGGCGCTAGTGCGCCAGCTCCTTGCGGCCCTTGGCCAGCGGCGGCGGATTGAAAGCCCGCCCGGTCACCGTCTGAAGCGCTGAGGTCACGTCGTCTTCGGTCAGCAACTCGGTTCCCGTCACCACTTTCGCCCACATCCGTTCGACTTCGCCTCCGCCGAGAACGACGGCGGCGTCATGGATCTCGTTCTCGCGTACGTTGCGAGAGCGGCGGGTGGCGGCCAATGCCAGAAGCTGGCGCGAGAGATCGTCGAGCGTACGCCGGCCCGAGGAGCCGCGACGGATCGCGGCGTCGAGTAGAAGACCAGCGAGCATCCCCTTTCGGTAGACCAGCAGCTCGGTGTTGTCGCCGCCGATCCGCTGCCGATTCTCCTCGGCCATCGTCAGCCGGGTGTTGTGTTCGATCCCCTGGTAATTGCGTAAAGATTGATAGCAGAGATAGGCGAGGTCCCCGGGATCGTTCTTCCACCCGGCGTAGAGCCGGGCGGCGACGTAATCGGTGACGCCTTCGATCCACCAGCGCTCGCTTTCCATTGCGCCGCCGAACCACAGGTGCAGGGTCTCGTGGAAAATGTCGTGCGAGCGGCCGATTTCGAGCACTTCGCTCGGCTCCCAGATCAGCCCGATGCTCGAATGGCCCTGAAGGCTGCCGCTGGTGCGGCCTTTCCGGCCCGGGTCGCTGATGTACGTGATCGTCTGTTCCGGCACCGGTCCCAGAAGATCCGCGGATCGTCCCAGGCTGGCCTGGATGGTGCTGATCAGCGATGAGTCGGTGAAATAGCGGGTGCCGCGGATGGCGAGCTGCCAGCCGGAACGATTGACGTTGCCGCGATAAAAGCGAAAATCGGGAGCGGTAGCCAACGCGGCACCGAGCAGATCGTCGCCATCGGCCGGGTAGTAGTTGCCGCCGTGCTCCGGCCAGCCCGCGATAGCGCGCCAGCCGTCGGGGATGATGAGATGCACGACGATGAATGGATAGACGCGGCCGGTCTTGCGATACGCGGTCGGATCGGGCGCCACAAAGACGCTGCGGGTCACGGCGTACAGGCAAAGCGAATCCATCCCCGAGCCGGTCGAGCCATCGGGAACACGGCGGTGCAGATCCAACCGGTAGCGGAAACGGATCGCTCCCGATTGCGGTACGGTGATCGCCCACGTCGGTCCGGTGTGCTGCGCGTCGATGCGAAGGCCGCGGTCGTCGGTGGTCGCCAGTCCGGCAACGCTGGTACCGGCGGGTGGCGCGGCGGGCGGCGGCGAGAGGACGACCATGGTGCCGGCCGTCGAAGTCAGGCGAGCTTCGATCGAGAGGTGCGGGTCCTGGGGCACGACGGCGACGTCATAAATGAGGGTGTCGCGGGCCTGGGCATGAAGCGGAACCGCAGCGACAAAAGCCGCGACAATGAGAATCGCGGCGGAGGCCTGGTTGCGGCTCGCTCTTGCGGTCAGGCTACGGGGCGTAGATTCATTCCCGGACCATTCTCCGTGCTGATGGCGCCAATCCTTGGGAAACTAGCATGAAGCGGCTGCTCGCGGCCACCCTGTTTCTGTGTGCAATTACGTCCGCGGCGTGGGCGCAGGCCCCGGCGGACCTGATCGTGTACGGCCGCGTCTGGACCGGCGACCCCAATCACCCCTGGGCCGATGCCGTTGCCGTGCGCGGTGAACGAATTGCATCGGTCGGCACCCGGCGGCAGATGCTCTCGCTCATCGGGCACGCTACCAAAGTGCTCGATGCGGGACGGAACCTGGTGTGCCCCGGTTTCGGCGACGCGCACACGCATTTTCTCGAAGGCGGTTTCGATCTCGTATCGGTGGACCTGCGCGACGCGGGCACGCCGTCGGAATTCATGAACCGGATCGCCGAGTTTGCCCGCCACATTCCGGCCGGCACCTGGATAACGGGCGGTAACTGGGATCACGAGCGTTGGGTCGGATCTCCGCTGCCGCGGCGCGAGTGGATCGACTCGGTCACCCCCGGCAAGCCGGTCTTCGTGCAGCGCCTCGACGGCCATATGGGCATCGCGAATTCATTGGCGCTGCGTTTCGCCGGCATCACCAGGGACACGCCCAATCCTCCTGGCGGCGTGATCGTGAAGGACAGCGTCACCGGCGAGCCCACCGGAGTTCTGAAGGACAACGCGATGGATCGCATTTTCGCGGTGATTCCTCCGCCTACACCCGCCCAGTCGGACAGCGCCCTGTCGCGCGCCATGGCGTGGGCCGCTGCGCACGGGGTAACCACAGTCCATGTGATGAGCGACTGGGACGACTTCGCCGTGTTCCGGCGCGCACGG
>DASXPG010000218.1:0-6462 GCA_036493755.1 Gemmatimonadales bacterium | reverse complement strand
TTCATCTCCATCCCGGTGGCCGGAACCTTGAATGGTCCCACCGTGACGATGATGTGGTGATGCCGGTCGTCCAGCCGCACATCAACGGGCGCTGGGACGCGGCTCGAGTCCACGACCGTCAGCGGATGTGCGACAACGGTGTGCGTGGGATGCGGGCCTGCGGCAGCGGCGAGCAGAGGGAGCAGGATGGCGATCATGGCGCGACGAAGCTACGGGTCGGTGCGCTCACTGGCAACACCAGGAACGCATTGCTGCCTGACTGTTACCTGACACGCAATCTGTCAGCCTCCGTGCCGCTCCGGCGCCGCCGTGGGGATGCTGTTGTAGAGCCCGCCGATGTCGTCGCGGGTCGCGGGATTGGTGGCATCCACCAGCGGCCAGCGGTGCATGCGGTCGGGAACGAAGATGCCGCCGACCATTCCCATCACTCCGGTCAGCGTGTCGCTGGTCGGGTTGTCATATGTGACAACGAGACGATACTGCCGGCCGGCGGAGAAGTGCGGGCCGCCGCGCCACAGCAGCGGATGCTCGCGCGACACCGACAGCACGTGGCCGGTCGTATCGCGCCTGGCGTGAATCGTCACCAGAGTCTTGCCGGTTTCCGCATCGGTGATCTGGGCGGTCACAGCGTGGTCGTGGAGATGTCCGCTCAGAGCCAGAAGGTGGCCGTTGACCGGCACGGTGAAATCGGTCGAAAGCACCCGGCCGCCGGGTGGCACATTGAAGGTGTCGGATCGCCCGATCACCATGTGCGAGTCCACGAAGAACGGCAGGATCGGCGTCGGCCGCGGCCACTGGTGGCGTGGATTAAGGTGGAAGGTATAGCGGACGTACGCGCCGTCGATGTCGTGGCCGGTCTCGTTGTTCCACATGATCACGATGCCCATGTGCTGGCCGCCCTTCATCGGCACGCCGAGGGCGGTCGGGAGCGTCATGTCCTCGGTTTCTTCGCCGAAGGAGAAGGTGCGCTCGACGATCGGGTAGACCAGCTGGCGGCGGTCGAAGTTCACCATGTACGTGTGGTGCAGCAGGCGGCGCGGCAGCGAGTCGCCCTTGGCGTCGATGACCTCGAGGCGGACGCCGTGGAAACGCCGGTCCACGGGCCAGTCGAACATGCCGACCAGCGACTCCTGTTGCGCCATCACCATCATGTCCATGTCGTGCATCGCCATGCCGGCCGCCACATGGAACGGTCCGATGGTGACCGAGAGCTGGTGATGATGATCGTCCACCTGCACGGAGACCGGCGTGAGGTGTCGCGCGGTCGTGTCCGCCGGCGCCGCAGCGACGGTCGAGGCAAGGAGCAGCGTGGCGAGCATTGAGTGCAACCTATCGGGGCCGCGCACGCGGGGCAAATGACGTCGGCGTCACGTCAACGAGCCTTGCTCTCACGCATTCCGACGGCCTCGATGGTGAAGTCGACCCGGTCGGCGACGCGCACCGTTCCCCCCGGGCCGCCCCGAAAGGGGGTCATGCCGAAGTCGGTCTGCTTCACGCTGAAGGTTCCTGATGCGAAGAGCGTATCCCCCCGAACCTGCACGCGCATCTCCACCGGCACGTCGCGGCTCTGCCCGTGCATCGTCAGCTGGGTGAGGATGCGCAATCCGTTGGCCGTGGCAGTGACGCTGCGCGACGCGAGACGGATTTCGGGGAAGTGTTCCACATCCAGCACATCCTGGCGCATCGCCTGCGTCACTTTCCGGATCTCGGCCGTATCGGGCGGCGTCATCACCTGGAGGCTGTCGGTCGGCACCGTGACCTGCACGCTCGAAAAAGCCGGCGCGCCGGGAACGTGAACGATGCGGCCGGAGAAGCTGCGGGCCCGGATGACGTGCTCGTGGCCGGCGAAACTCATCAGGCCGGCCTTCCCCGTCTTCACCTCGAAACGACTTGATGGCGCCAGCAGGTAGACCACCGAATCGCGCGTCTGGGCGTGCGCGGATGAGACAAGCACTAAGAAAACGCTAAGAGTCGTGACGCATCGCTTCACGTTGTGCCCTCACCTTCGTCAAACGAACGAACGGGTCGGCGCGTACCGTTACCTGAGCGGCCCTGCCTCAGTCTCCATGGTATCCCCCCGGGCCGCAACCCGCTTATTGAGGATTCAATGAGTAGTCGTCGTCTGATTCTTGCTGGTCCCGGTCTGTTACTGCTTTCCCTGGCAACAGCCTGCCATCATGGCGGTTCTTCGAGCGCCGCGGCACCCGTGGTGGCGCCGGCCGATCTCACCGGCGTCTGGGAATACAACGCTTCGGCGAGTGTTGCCGGACGCTCAGGTGGTTCCCAGGGAGGGCGCGGCGGCGGCGGCGGCGGATTCGGTGGCGGCCGCGGTGGCATGGGTGGCGGCCGGGGTGGTTTCGGCGGTGGACGCGGCGGCATGGGTGGCGGGCGCGGCGGAATGGGCGGCGGCACTGGTGGTAGCAGTGGCCGCGGTGGCGACACCGGCGGCGATACTGGCCGGCGCAGCGCTCCGGCGGATTCCGGCAACGGCCGCGGCCCGGCCCGTGAGATCAGCATCTCGCAGACCGACAGCACCGTGACGGTTCATCCCAACAATGGATCGGAAGTGACGCTCTTCTTTGATGGCCGCACCGTTGAAGTGCCCAATAGCGACGGCCGTACCAGGTCCCAGGTCATCGGGCGCTGGAACAAGAAGCGCTATGAAGTGGAGCGCCACAACGGCGATCTCACCATCATCGAATCGTATGAGCGCTCGAAGGATCTGGCGAAGCTGACGGTGCGGGTACGGGTGATGAACGGCGACGATGCCAGCCCCGAAATCACCCGTATCTATGATTGGGTCCGCCGCGAGTAATCGGCGGCCTCCCGCCTGACGAGGCGGGAGGCGTTTCCGGCCGGGCGGTCAGCTGGCCTTCTTCTGCGGCTGGGGCAGCGCGCCGAGCTGCTGCATCATTCCCAGCATGTCGGCCTCGCGCCAATGCTCGGAGATCTTGCCGCCCTGAATTCTGAAGATGTGGATCTCGGGGATGGTATAGGCCTTGCCGGTCGGTTTCATCCCCATGAACTCGCCCTTGTGAACGCCATGCGCCGTGAGCCGCACCGCGACTTTGTCGCCTTCGGCGATCATGTCCTCGATGATCATCCTGGTGTCGGAAAGTCCTGCGGCGACGCGCTTCATCGCTTGTTTGAAGGCCGCGGTGCCGGCCGGCATGTTGCCCCAGCTGTGGGGCCTGAAGTCGGCGGTCACCAGGCTGTCTACGGCATCCATCTTCCCGCCGGCCATGACTTCTTCGATGAAACGGCGGGCGATGTTCTTGTTGTCGTCGGTCGACATGAGAAGCTCCCGGATGTCGCGCCTTTTCGCGCGGGTCACCGGGAGCTACCCGTTTTGATTCTTCGGGGTTCCCTCAGCCGCGCAGTGAGGCCAGCAGTCCCTGGATGTTGAGTGATCCCGACTGGGTGTGGATCTGCTGCTGGACCTGGGGATAGATGCCGTGGGCTTCCTGTTGGAAACGGCCGAATAGCGTCTTGAGGTCGCTCTGGCTGAGCTTGCGGCCCTGGGCGTAATACTGCTCGGCGACGTGTCCCAGGGCATAGGTCGCTGTGAAGCTCACCACCGCGCCGGTCGCGATCCGGGTCGCGCCGCCGCCCAGACCGCCGAGCAGACCGCCCGCCAATCCGCCGAGCACCTTCATCATCACGCCTTCGACCGACTGCGCCGCCGCGCCGAGTCCCAGGGTGGCGGCCAGATCCTTCACCTGGTTCATGTCGAGCTTCTGGCCGTGCCGCTGGCCGATGTGATAGACCAGCCGCAGCTGGATGGGAAGGATTGCGATGTTGGCGAGGCGGTCGGGAAGGATCTCGAGTGCGCCGGTGAGGATCGCCTGTTGGAGGATGTATTCGTCGGTCGAACCCGCGGCCGGCTGGCCGGGGGCTCCCGAGGCGATCGGCGCGGCAGCCAGGGCAGTGGCGGTCTGTTGCTGCTGCGATGCGACCGCGTCGCTCACCCCCAGGACATCCTGGAGATGCTCGAGGAACTGCGATTCCGCGGGATTGGCGCTGCCGTCGGCATGACAGACGGCGAGGGCGGTTTCCCAGGCGAGCTGCTTTGCGTCCGGTCCCGAGAGTTGCCGCGCCAGATCGCCGAGCCGGGGCTGGCCGGTGGCGAGCGCGGTGGCCTGCGTGGCCACGTCGGGCGCGCCGATGCGGGACAGTGCGGCTTCGATCGCGGCCTGCTCGGCGGCGTCGGTGGTGCCGTCGGCGCGGGCGGCGAGCATGGCGATGGCGAGGATGGGCGGATAGTCGCTGGGCTGCATGGGATCACCAGTATTGGGAGGTGGCGCGAAAGCTGATCCCGCAAGGTCGGCGGCGCAACCGGTGCGATTGTGCCGGCTCGACAATTCCAGTGCCGCGGGGTAAAAAGATGGTCATGGAAATGCGCCGCATCGGATCGCTCGAGGTTACCGTCGTCGGCATCGGTTGCAACAACTTCGGCGGCCGCGTGGACCAGGCCGGCACCACCGCCGTGGTCGACGCCGCGTTGGGTGCCGGTATCAATTTTTTCGACACCGCCGACATTTACGGCGGGACGAAGAGCGAAGAATTCCTCGGTAAGGCCCTCGGCAAGCGCCGGGCCGAGGTCGTCATCGCCAGCAAATTCGGGATGGAGGTCGGACCGGGAAAGAAGGGCGCGCGCCCCGACTACCTGCGCCGCGCGCTGGACGACTCCCTGCGGCGGCTCGGTACCGACCGAATCGATCTCTATCAGCAGCACCAGTGGGATCCCGAGGTGCCGATCGCGGAAACGTTAGGCGCGTTGAACGAGGCGGTGCAGGCGGGAAAGGTCCGCGAGATCGGCTGCAGCAATTTCTCGGTGGCCCAGCTGCGCGAGGTTCATGCCGCGGCCGTCCCGGGCGCGGCGCGTTTCGTCAGCGTGCAGAATGAGTACAGCCTGCTGCATCGCGAGCCTGAAAAGGAAGTCCTGGCCGAATGCGGCCGCCTGAAACTGGCCTTCATTCCTTTTTATCCGCTGGCCGCGGGGTTGCTGACCGGCAAGTACCGGAAGGGAAGGCCGGCGCCGGAAGGCAGCCGGCTGGCGGGCGGGCGCTATGCGAGCCGGATGGGCGACGGGACGCTCGATACCGTGGAATCGCTGCGCACCTTTGCGGCGGCCCGCGGCTGCTCGCTGCTCGAGTTGGCGGTGACCTGGCTGGCGACGCGGCCGGCGGTGGCGTCGGTGATCGCCGGCGCGACGAAACCCGAACAGGCCAAGGCCAATGCGGCCGCCGTGGGCGCGAAGTTCACCACCTCCGAGCTGGCCGAAATCGGCCGCATCGCGGCCGGCGAAGTGTAGCGCCCGGCTTCAGCCGCGCGACGACATGTCCGGCACGTCCTCGCCGAGCGCCGTGGCGAGATCGATCTGGTGCTCCTGTTCCTGCATCAGGATTTCGCGTATGTGCTCGGCCATCGCGAACTCGCCCAGCGCCTCGCACTGCCGTACCCGCTCCTGGTAGGCCCGCACCGTCGTGGTCTCGTTGTCGAGATCGAAACGCAGCATCTGCTTGGCATCCGCCGACGTCTTGACCGGCTTGGGCACGACGACGGGGTCTCCGCCGAGGTAGTCGATCTGCTTGGCGATGGTGATCGCGTGCGCGAGCTCCTGGCCCGCATGGACCTCGAGCTCCTGCGCGATCGACATGAACTGGGCGCCCTTGATCACCTGCGAGTAGACGACGTACGCGATGATCGCCTGGTACTCGCGGGCCAGGTCCTCGTTGAGACCGGCAATGAGATCCTGGCGGGTGACCCTGCCTGGTTCGGACGACTTCTCGGATTTGGCCACTGCGACTCCTGGTGCGGGTTGATGGTGCCGTAGAGGGTTACCGAAACAGCATCCGGGTTGTTCCGCGGGTCCTACTGGTGCGCGGGGATGCTCTGGCGGAAACGGTCGGCGAGAATTGCGCCGGCGGGATACTTGTCGCGCTCGGCGATACGCTGAAGCTGGGCCAGCCGGTCGGCGGGGCGGGGATGGGTGGCCATCACGTCCGCTACCGGGCCCTGGCCGGCATGACTGCCGAGTCGTCCGATGAATGTCGCCAGGCCATTGGGATCGTAGCCGGCGGCGGCGGCGTACTCGAAGCCGAGGCTGTCGGCTTCCAGCTCGTCGCTGCGCGAGAGGCCGGTGAAGAGGACGCTGGCGCCGTTGCCGACGACCTTGTCCAGCACGGAGCCGTTGAGATTCGCCTGGTCGTGCACCGCGCGCATGGTGTCGGATTTGCGGATCTGCTCGACGACGTGCCGGCGGTTGACGTGGCCGACCTCATGACCCAGGACACCGGCCAGCTCCGACTCGCTTTCCATCAGGTCCAGCGCGCCCCGGGTCACGAAGATGTAGCCGCCGGGAGCCGCGAAGGCGTTCACGTCGGGCGTCTCCAGGACGGCGAAGCGGTAAACCACATCTTCACGTGGATCCACGCCCGCGACCGCGAGCCCGACCAGGTT
>DASXPG010000217.1:0-11605 GCA_036493755.1 Gemmatimonadales bacterium | reverse complement strand
GCGAGCCCGACCAGGTTCACATAACGATTGATCGCGGTATCGGTGCTCATCGGATAGCGGCCGGCGACCGTCGCCGCGATGCCGCGCCCGATGTCGATCTCCTTGGCAGTGCTGATCGGCAGCAGCGTCTGGCCCACCGCTGCTACACCTTGCGCCGCGCGGCGGATGCGATCGAAGGGACTCTGCGCACTCAGAGGTTGGGGCGAAAACAGAATAAGACAGATTGCAACGGATTGAGACAGCAAGCAACAACGCAGCAGGAAACGTCTGCTGTTGTTATCTGTCTCGATCTGTCTCTTTCTGTCTTTCATTTTCCGCCCGTCGAGTCGTGCACCGCGTAGACACCGAGCCTGCCGGTCCGCAGGAATTCCTCGAGCGCCATCGCTCCGACGTTGTACGCTTCCATCCGGCGCACCGCGTTGGAATCGGGATTCACGCGCACCTGCCCCCGCGCGGTATTGACCTGGTCGACGCCGCGCGCGCCGGCGGTGGCGACGACGCTGGCATTTCGCTGGTCGCCGACGGCGCGGATGTTGCTCGCCAGCAGATTTCGCGATGCCGAGGCCCCGCCGGGATTGAGGAGGGCTTCGTCGAAGCTGCCGCGCCCGGCGCGGCGGAAGGTCACGCGGGCGACTTTGCCGTCGGGCGACTTCTCGGTCAGTCGGCCCGTCGCGGCGCCGCGGCGATGGCCGGCGGCGTCGATCGTGGCGACGACCGCGCGCGCCAGAGAATCGCGATTGAGCGCGTGCTGCGCGAAGGGGGTCGCGCCGAGCTGGGTGAGCACGACCACGTGGGCGCCGTCGCCGATCAGGATGTCGGGGGTGTCGGCGAAGGCGGTGCCGTTGGTGCTGCGCCGGATTTCGGCGCGCCACCTGGGCGCGTGCGAGAAGAAGTCCACGCGTGCGATCAGCGCCAGCGAATCGGTCGCGGCGTTGCTGGTGGTCTTCGTCGCCAGACGGCCGCCGGTCCAGCTCCCGGGAACGTAGACGGCATCGGACCACTGGGACTGCTGCGCGCGGCCGGCCGTGGCGGCGCCGACGAGCAGGGCGAGCAGCACCGCGGTGGTCCGGCGTCCCAGCAGCTCGAAGATCGGCAGCGCCCGCTCCTTTCCTTTCACCTTCGTGTCGCCCAGCGGCCGCGTCTCGAAACGATCGCCCAGCCGCTCACGCGTGGTCTCACTGATGATGATCGTGGTACCATGCTCCTTGTTCAAGCCCTCGAGCCGCGAGGCGAGGTTGACGCCGTCGCCGATCACGGTGTAGTCGAGCTTGTGCTCGAGCGAGCCGATGTTGCCGACCACGACGTCGGCGGTGTTGATGCCGATGCCGATGTGAATGTCCGGCTTTCCTTCCGCCACCCATTGTCGCGCCAGCTCGGCGGTGGCGTCGCGCATGGCGAGCGCGCAATCGGCGGCCCGGTCGGCGTGATCGGCATGCCGCACCGGCTCGCCCCAGAAGGCCATGACGGCATCGCCGATGAATTTGTCCAGGGTCCCGCCTGAGTGTTTGACGATCGCCGCCATCTTCGTGAGATACTCGTTCAGGAATTCGATTACCTGGTGCGGCTCCATCTTTTCCGAGATGCTGGTGAAGCCGCGGATGTCGCTGAAGAGAATGCTCAGCTCGGCGCGCTCGCCGCCGAGGTTGATCTTGCCCGGATCATCGGCGAGCTGGGCGACGTATTCGGGGGCGACGTACTTCGAGAACATTTCGCGGATCTGCCGTTTGCGTCTCCCTTCGGTCATGTAGTTGAGCGACATCCCGCCGGTGAAGGTCAGCACGATCGCCATTCCCGGGGCGGCCATGTCGAGCCAGAGGTGGCTGCCCCTGAAGAGCAGCGCCGTCACGGCCAGCTGAAGCGCGAGCAGCAGCATCCCGGCGGCCGCACTCATCCACGCCGACGTGACGAGGGAAACCAGCACCGCGGCGGCGAGCGCGGCGGCGAGAATGGCGAGCGCGTTGGCGGCGCCGGAAGCCTGCCGCAGGAAATCCTGCTGGAGCAGGTTGTCGGCGACGGTGGCGTGGATGAGCACACCGGGGTCGTTCGGTCCGAACGGATTGGCGCGCGCCTCGAAGAGGCCGGCGCCCGAGCCGGCGATGAAGACCACTTTCCCCTTGAACACCCGGGGATCGAGCTCCGGCGTTTCGCCCGAGCGGAGTTGGTCGAAGGAATGCAGCACCTGCGCCGCGGGATAGACCAGGTACGTCTCGGGGCGCGCCGCTTTGGGATCCCGGTAGGGTCCTCGCCAGTTGACCAGCAACTCGCCGCCAACCGCGGGCACCCGAACCGTTCCGATAGCGAGGCCGCCCTCGATTTCGCGGACGGCCCCGCCAAAGCGTGCCGAGTCGGCGAGCTGGGCGGCGGCGAGCCCCAAGGTCGGCCACTGACGGCTGCGGGCCCGGACAATCAGCGGAATCCTCCGCAGCGTCCCGTCGACGGTATCGGGGGTGAAGTTGATGTCGCCCAGGGCGCGCGCCGTCTGCGCCAGCAGCGGCGTCGGCTCCTCGAGGATGGTGGAATCGCCCGGCCCTTCGATGGGCTGGATGTAGACGGTCTGGATCACGGTGCCGGCGGCCTGCGCCGCCTGGGCGAAGGCGCTGTCGTCGGCGGGATGGTCGACGTCGGGTTCGGGGAAGGTGAAGTCGAAGGCGATGACCTTCGCGCCGCCTAACGAGAGATAGTGGACGATCCGGCCCCACACCTCGCGCCGCCAGGGAAAGCGGCCCAGCGTGGGACGGAGGAGCCGGAGGCTGAGATTGTCGACGTCGACGATGACGATATTGCTGTCGGCCCGGGCGGGATCGTGAAAGGCCCGGAAGCGCGCGTCGAGCGTCTTGCGCTCCAGCGCCTGCATCAGGTAGGTGCCGTGCAGGAGCAGCAACAGTCCGGCGACGACCGCGCCCACGGCCACTCCCAGCAGCAGGTGCCGGGTTCGAGCGCCGGCCGTCATCAGACTTTCGTGGGGGCGATGTTCTTGTTGGCCCGGAAGAGATTCGCCGGGTCCCAGGTGGTCTTTACGTCGGCGAGGCGGGCATGATTGGCGCCGTACGCGGCGCGTACGCGCTCGTCACCTTCCTCTTCCGTCAGAAAGTTGATGTAGGTGCCGCCGGTCGAGAACCGCTTGAGGTCGTTCCACGCGGCGCGCGTCCACTCGATGTTGCGCGCGTCGTCCTCGGGTTTGTCCCACGCCGAGGTGAGGTTGAAGACCCACTTGGCGTCGCGATTGCCCATCGGGCAGTGATCCGCCGGCTGGCGGTTGAGCGCGCCGCCAAGCGGGAAGAGCGCCATCGCCGTGTGCGGCGAGGGAATGCGGGAGAAGTGGTCGAGGTACGCGGCCAGGAATTCCGGGGTGATTTCGGAGAGGTACTCGGACTTCCAGTAGTAGCGGCGCCCCTTCGGCTGTGTGGCGTCGATGAGGCTCTGCTGGGAGACGTAGCTGCGCCGCTGGCAAATGTCGCCGGCGCTGCGGCGGAAGGCCTTGAGCGGCTTGAGCCGCGCCTCCGCTTCGGCGACCGGGCCGGTATCGCAGACGAAGACCGCGGCGATGGGCTTGCCGTGGATTTCCTTCGGCAGCCAGGGCGCGGGCGGCGCCAACCGTAAGGCGGCCACCAGGGTGCACTCCGGCGGCACTTCAGCGCTGAGCTTGCGATGGTACTCCATCAACGGCGCGATGTCGTCGCCGGCCCAGGCGATGGCGCCGCCGACGATCTCCGGTCCCACCGGGTAGAGCCGGTAATCAAAACTGGTCGCCACCGCGAAATTTCCGCCGCCGCCGCGCATGCCCCAGAAGAGATCGGGGTTCTCGCGCTCGCTGGCGCGGACGATTCGCCCGTCGGCGGTGACCGCTTCGATGGCGTTGAGGTTGTCGCAGGTCCAGCCGAAGCGCCGGGTGAGGTAGCCGAATCCGCCGCCGAGGGTGAGGCCGGCGATGCCGGTATTCGATACGAAGCCCAGAACCGCAGCCATGCCGTGGAGCTGGGTCTCGCGGTCAACATCGCCGAGGAGGCAGCCGGCCTGGGCGCGCGCGGAGCGCGCCGACGGATCCACGAAGACCCCGCGCATCTGCGACAGGTCGAGCACGATGCCGTCGTCGCAGAGCGCGAGTCCGGCGATGTTGTGGCCGCCACCGCGGATGGACAGCTGGACGCCTTGATCGCGCGCGAAGCCGACGGTGGCGACTACGTCGGCGACGCCGAGGGCGCGCACGATCGCCGCGGGCTTCCGGTCGATCATGGCATTCCAGATGCTGCGCGCATCGTCGTAGCCGGAATCGCCCGGCAGCAGCAGGCCGCCGCGGAGCTTCGCGCGGAGCGTGTCGGAAAGGGTCTTGTCGAGAGGCATGGAGGAACCTGCCTGGGAGCCGGATGACCCGCAAGCAAGAGGCCCCGCGAGCTTCACGGGGCCTCTCGAATGCTCAGGGCGGCGTCAGCGGTTGCTGCCGAATTGCTCGCCGGCTTGCGGCTTGGTGCCGGCTCGGCCGCCGTAGTCGCGGCCCTGTGCCGCGCTCGTCGCGCCGGCCAGGGCGCCGGAATCGCGGTTGGCGGCGGTGTGCACCCCTTCGGCGATTTCCTCGACCATCTTCTCGTTGAAGGCCCGCAGATCCTGCGGTGTGCGGCTGGTCACGAGACCCTGGTCCACGACCACTTCACGGTCGGCCCAGTTGGCGCCGGCGTTACGAAGGTCGGTCTTGAGCGAGGGAAAGCTGGTGAGCGACTTGCCCCTGACCGCATCGGCCTCGATGAGCAGCCACGGGGCATGGCAGATCGCCGCGATCGGTTTTCCGGCCTGCACGAATGCCTTGACGAACTTCACGGCGCCGGCGTCCTGGCGCAGCGCATCCGCGTTCATCACCCCGCCGGGCAGTACCAGCGCGTCGTAGTCCTCCGGCTTCGCCTCCGCGATCGTCCTGTCGACCTTGAACTCCGTGGTGCTCTTGTCGTGCTCGTACCCCTTGATCGATCCGCGTTTCGGGGCGACGACGAATGTCGCCGCGCCGGCCTTGTGGAGCGCCTGCTGCGGCTCGGCCAACTCGCTTTGCTCGACACCGTCGGTTGCCATGATGGCCACACGCTTGCCGTCCAGCCGGGCTGATGACATGGGACCTCCTCGAGTCAGAATTTCAGGACGATCGGGATTGGCGCGCCGTACTGGCGCGAGCCGAACGTCCCGCAAGGAGCGAGCCGGTGAGGCGTGCTCGGAAGAGTGATGCACCGGCAGTGCTTTGGGGCGAGTGCAATCACCGTCGCGATGCTGCGGCCCGGCGTGGGGCGGTTTCTGTCATCGCGGGTATTTCTAGAGATGCCCGGAAACGCGAGCCGCGTAAAAAAGAAAAAGAAGTCACGGCTTCCTCTGTGGCTCACGATTCCGATCGGGATCGTGCTGCTGGCCGGCTCGATCTGGCTCTGCTGGCACGAGCTCAAGGCGTACAGCCTCTCCGAAGCGACCAAGGTCCTGGGCGAGCTGTCCTGGTGGCGCATCGCGGGTTCGCTGGCCGCGACCATCCTCGGCTATTTCGCGCTCATCGGCCATGACGTCATCGCGCTGCAGCACCTGCGCAAGAAGATTCCGCTGCGCCGCATCAGTCTGGCGGCGTTCATCGCCTACGCCTACTCGAACAGCGCGCCGGTGTCGTTCGCGGTCGCCGGGACGCTGCGGCTGCGCTACTACTCGAAGAACGGCCTCGAGACCGCGGACATCGGCCGCCTCACCGGCATCACGCTGACCACCTACGCGCTGGGACTGCTCACCGCCTCGGCGGCGGCGCTCACCATCGGCCACTTTCCCATTCCGCATTTCCTGCCCTTCCATCTCACCAGCAGCGTGCCGCTGGGGATCTTCGCGCTGCTCCTGCTGATCGGTTACGTGGTCTGGACGTCGCTGCGGGGCAAAGCGCTCGGGGCAAAGCATCACGAGGCGCTGGGTCCGACGCTGGGCTTCACCGCCTCGCAGATCGGCATCTCGCTCTGCGACTGGCTTCTTTCCGGCGCGGCGCTGTACGTGCTGATGGTGCCGAAGCATCCGCTCTGGTTTCCGGTGTTCTTCGGGGTCTTCATTCTCGGACAGTTCGTCGCGCTGATCGGACAGCTTCCGGGCGGGATCGGCGTCTTCGATGCGGTGATGATCTGGGGCCTGCACGGCCAGGTGTCGCCGCCGGCGACACTGGCGGCGCTCTTCGGCTACCGGGTCATCTATTTCCTGCTGCCGCTCATTCTGGCGACGGTCATGCTGGCGGCGACTGAGGGGTTGGGGATTCGAAAGCGGCTGTTGCTGCGCCGAGGAGCCCCACATCGGGGTTCATGATCACGTGGACCGGCACCCGGGCGCCGAACTCGGCGAGCCTGCCTAACGACTTGAACGCGGTCATGAAGGTGCCGTCCTTCAGCTTCTCGACGATGCGCGGAGCGATCCCGCCCGCGATGTAGATCCCGCCGGTGGCGACGATGGTGATGGCGAGGTGGCCCGCCTGCGCGCCGTACGCCGAGACGAACATGTCGAGCGCCTTGACGCACAGCCGGTCGCTGCCGGCGACCCCATGCCGGGTCACCACGGCCGGTGGATCCTCCGTCGCCATTTCCGCCTTCACCCGCTGCTGCTCCGGGGCATAACCGCTGTCCGCCAGGAACCGGTAGAGATGCGCCAGCCCGGGCCCCGAGACCACACGCTCCCACGAAACCCGGTCGAATTCCTTCAGCAGAAATTCGACCAGCTGCCACTCAAGCGCGGTGCGTGGGGCGAAGGCGCCGTGTCCGGCCTCGGAGGCATAGACCCGGTACTGCCCATCCCAGAGCACGAAGCCGTGGCCCAGCCCGGTGCCGGCGCCGATCAGTCCGATGGGCCCGTGCTCCTGGCGCGCGCCGTCCTGGAGTGTCACGACGTCGGCCGTGCCCAGCCGGCGCACGCCAAAGCCCGCAGCCGAGAAATCGTTGATCAGCTGGGTGTGGGCGATGCCGGTCTCGCGGGCGAGCTGTGCGCCATCGATGGTCCAGCTGAGGTTCGGCGTCACCACGCGCTGGTCGACGACCGGGCCCGCGATGCCGTAGCAGGCGCGCTCCGGTTTGCCGCCGGTGTCGGCAAGAAAGCGCTGGACCACCGGCTCGAGTCCGGGATACTCGGGGCTGGGATACTTCTCGATGTGCAGCATTTTCACGCTGTCGGCGTCGATGTCCACCAGCGCGAGTCGCGCGTTCGTTCCCCCGACGTCTCCGGCGAGGACGATCACTTCTTCTTCACGGTCGCAGCCGTCGCCACAGTCGCAGCAGTAGTGCCCGGCAAGACGGTTGGCAGCGGGGTCATAGGGTACGATCCTGATTTGCGCACGTTCTGGATCGCCGGTGCGGTCAGTTCCTGGCCGCAGGTGGGACAGCGATTCAGGTGCCGGGTGCAATCGATGTATTCGCGCACCGCGCTGACGTAGGCCGCCTGGCTCCAGGTGAGCGGTGATACCGAAAGCGGCTCTCCGGTATAGGGATGGATCTGTTCCGCCATCGCTCCTGAAGGGAGGGCGTGCCGCGCGGCCCACTCGATGAGCTCCATGCCCTTCGCCAGGTCGCCGGCGGTTTTCGCGCAGCGCAGCCGGTAGCGCGCCAGCCAGAGGGTGGACACGAACCAGGGATTGCCGGGGACCTTCCTGGTGTCAACGCGCTCGATCTGCTGGTAGGCGTCGTTCTCGTAGCGCGCCAGGCCCCCCACGTCGGTGCGCACCGTCAGCCGGTCTTCCACCTGCGCGAGTGTCGACCGCGCCTGCACATCGTCGGGCGGGAGAACGTCGAATTCACTCAGCCCGAAAAGGCTCGAATCGACGGTCATGTCGAGGACATACCCCGACGGCCCCGGCGTGGCCATGCGGGCAAAGCGCTGATCGGCGTCGCGCCAGAGAATTTTGCGCATCGCCTCCAGCATCCGCTCGCCGCCGGCGCGATACCGCGCCGCGCGGGCGATCTCGCCGAAGCCGTCGGAGAGCTGCGCTGCCGCCTTGAGTCCCGCGATTACCGCGGCGATGGTGAAGGTGTGGACCCCCCAGCGCTCTTCCCAGAGGTCGTGCGAGGGAAGCGGGAGCCCGGTTTCCTCATCGACGTGGCGCAGCAGGAAATCGGCGGGGCGGGTCACCAGCGCCCGGTAGAAGGGCGCCGTCTCGTCGATCCGCTGGTAGCGCTCGAAATGCTGCCACAGCGCCCAGATCACCAGCGCCGTCTCGTCCTCCTGGATCGGCAGCACCGCCTTGCCATGGTCTATGTACGCGTGCCACGACGAGGCGAGGGTGCCGTCGGGATTGTACTTGTGCCGCAGGTAACCGTTAGGCGAAATCACGCCGGCGCAGAACTTGAAGAACTTGGCCGGCGCGCCGGGGTGGCCGCTGCGCGACAGGGCCGAGGAGACCAGCGCACCGTCGCGTGGCCACATATACGAGTAAGTGTCGCGGGCGAAGGTCAGGATGTCGGTGTCGTTGGCGGCGATGACGGCGCCGCCGGCGTCGATCTGCGACTGGATGATCAGCAGGCTCTGCCGGTAGCGCTCCTGCACCTGCGCCGGAAGCTGGTCGTTGTCGCGGCGATTCTTGAGCACCCAGAGCCGCCAGTAGTTGGCGGTCCGCTTCCGCAATTCGGCGGGAGTCTTGGAGCGCACGACTTCGTCGATCTGCACGACCTCGCTGAAATTGGTGCCGCAGGCGAGCCAGTAGTCGAAGTCCACCGTGGCCCCGGCCGGCACGGCCAGCGAGACGCCGATGGTGGAATCCACCGATCCCTGCGCGATGGCATTGCCGGAGAGATCGCCATCCTCGGCGTCTTTCCAGGTGCCCTCGTGGCCGGACACTTCCTTCAAGCCGCAGGCCCAGCGCGTGACCCCCGTGGCACCCTCGGCGGTGCAGTTGATCAGGAAATAGCGGTCGTCCTTGTAGTGGACCACGGCCCGCGGCCCCGGAGAATACAGGGCCGTGTCGCCGATCTCGGTGCCGCCGATGTGAAAGTCGTGGTGGAAGAAGACCCGGATCTCGCGGTCGGTGGCCGCGAGGTTGGTCACCTGGACATTCCGGATCAGCACATTTTCGTAGAAGTCCACCGCATCCTGGCACCGCAGCGCCACGCCGAGCCCTTCGTGACGCGCCGAAACGTCGGTGACCAGCGCATCGGAGCCGTAGCACATCGACGGCTGCCACTCGGCGCCCATCCAGCTGAATTGCCCGGCCGCCCAGACACCCATCCGGAACGGATGTCCGACGGCATGATTTTCCTTGCCGACGTGAGGGAAATAGACGTCGCGGATCCGGTACTCGCGATCGAAGGCGACCAGCAGTCGTCCGTTGGAGAGCGGCAGGTCTCGCGGCATGGGGCCTTCGCTTCAGAGGCGAATGATGCGATAAGTTGGGTCCGTTCAAAGGCCCGGATGCTCGTGGGCCGGGGTAGGATGCCGCCGTCCGCCGCCACGCGTCAAGCGATGATGGCGACCCGCAATGGAGGTTGCTCATGAATCGTGCATTGGTCCTCGCCTCTCTCCTTACCCTTGGCGCGGCGCGACTCGGCGCCCAGAATCGTCCCCATTTCTTTCATCTCGAGCCCACGCCGCAGACCGTCGCCTGGGGTTTCTACGATGCCAAGGCGACGCCGGTGCTCCGCGTGGCCTCGGGCGACACCGTCGAGATCCATACGCTGATCACATCGACCCCTTCGCGTCTCGAGGCGGCGGGGGTTCCGGCCGCGCAGGTCGAGCAGTCACTGCGCGACATCACCACCCAGGTCACCAGCCACGGTCCCGGCGGCCACATTCTCACCGGGCCGATCTATGTCGAAGGAGCGCAGCCGGGCGATGTACTCGAGGTCCGGATTCTGGCCGCGAAACTCGCCATTCCATATGCCTACAACGGATTCGGCCCCGGCCGCGGCTTTCTCCCCGACGAATTCACCGCCGGCCGGACGAAAATCATTCCGCTGGATGCCCAGCGGATGGTCGCGCGCTTCTCGGACAGCATTCTGATCCCGCTGCATCCCTTCTTCGGCAGTCTCGGCGATGCGCCCCCCGACTCGATGGGCCGCATCAGCAGCGCGCCGCCGGGGATCCACGCCGGCAATCTCGACAACAAGGAGCTGGTCGCCGGAACCACGCTCTTCATTCCGGTGCATGCCGCGGGGGCGCTCTTCGAGGCCGGCGACGGGCACGCCGGGCAGGGCAACGGTGAAGTGGACATCACCGCGCTGGAGACGTCGCTGGTCGGGACCTTCCAGCTGATCGTGCGGCACGACATGCACCTCACCTGGCCGCGGGCCGAGACGCCGACACACATCATCACCATGGGAATCGATACCAGCCTGGTGGTGGCGACGAAGATCGCGCTGCATGAAATGATGAATTATCTGATGCGAGAGCACGGACTCTCGCGCGAGGAGGCGTACCAGCTCTGCAGTGTGGCCGTGGACTTCGATATCACCCAGCTCGTGGACGGCCCGGTCGGCGTGCACGGGATGTTGCCCAAGAACATCTTTGGAGGCCGTCCGTGACGACGTACACCATCGCGCTCTTTCTTCACTTCCTCGCCGTGGTCGCCGCTTTCGGCGCGACCTCGGTCCTTCACTCGGCGCTTTTCCGGATGCACAAGGCGCGGCGGGCCGCCGAGGCGCGCGACGCGGTGGCGACTGTCGCGCGTGTTGCCCCCAGAATGCCGATCTTTGCGCTGGCGCTCTTTCTCACCGGTGCATGGCTGACGATCCAGTCCTGGCAGTGGAGCGCACCCTGGATCGACGCTGGAATCGTCGGACTCGTGGTGATGGTCGCCTTGGGCGGCGTGATCCTCAGGCCGCGGCTGATGGCGCTGCGTCAGGCCCTGGGTGAGGGCGAGGGTCCGCTGACGGCGGAGCAGATCGCCCTGTCCCGCAACACGACGCTGTGGGTCGGCGCCATGATCCCGCCGATGATCGCGACGGGAATCATGTTCGACATGGTGACCAAGCCATCGATGGGTATGTCGCTCGTCTTCATTGCCATCGCGATGGCGATCGGCGCCGTCGGCGGGCTCCGGTTTGCCCGTATGCCAAAGCCCGCCTGACGATTCGGGTTCCATCGAGCTGAGCACAAAAACGGGGCGGACATTCGCTCCCTCGTGCCTTGGCTCGGTGAACGGAACCCGAGGCGCATTGCGGTGTTCCGCCTGTGGGTGCCGCAGCGGACAGGCGGCACGTCCCCTGCTATACCAGAAGTCGTGGCGAAGCTCGTGCACGGGACGAACCCGGATCAGGGAGACGGCTCCAGCCGTTCGACCGAAGTGCTCCGGAGGGCGAGAATCGCCCTCCAGGGGCGCGAAGTGGGTATGTGGGAGTCCGACGAGCGCGGACATCTGCACCTGCTCGCGGCGAGCTCCGATACCGAGCTTCCCGGTCCTGGCGATCTCGAGAAGGCACTCCAGAGGCTCAAGATCGAGAATCCCGCCGGCCGCCGGTGGGTCGCGAGCCGGCTCGGCGCCGGCCGCTGGTGCATCGCGCCGATTCGCGCGACGCCGCCGGTGCCGCCGCCAAGCGGTGTCGAGCGACGCACCCGCGAGCGGGTGACTCTCGATCTGGCCGGCACCTGCCTCGGTCTCATGGAACGCCAACCGTTCAAGACCGCGGCGGTATCGGCG
>DASXPG010000216.1:0-19335 GCA_036493755.1 Gemmatimonadales bacterium | reverse complement strand
GACGAAGGAATTCGACGCCACGCTCGGCCACGGCCGCGTGACGCCGGATCAGTTCGTGCGCGCCATCTACGAAACGGTGGGGAAGAATTCACCCTGAGCGTGATTTGATCCCGGCGCTGAATGCGGCTCGCCGCCGCCGCGATACCGGGATCTTCGCGCCGCCCTCGAGTACGGCGTTCAGCGTTTCGCCGTTCCAGCCCAGCTCCCGGACCCCGGCGAGGCGCACCAGCGCGCAGCGATGCGCGCGCAGAAAGCCGTGGCTTTTCACCCGCTGCTCCAGCGCCTGGAGCGATTCCCGCAGCAGGTAGCTTTTTTCCCCCGCCCAGATCCGCGCGTAGTTGTCGGCCGATTCGATCCAGTCGATCTCGTCCATCCGCAGCACCGTCGTGCCGCGCGGCGTCGTCACCACGAGCGCCGGAGTCCGGCCTTGGCGCGCCTTCCCTGCCAGCTCTTTCGCCAGTCGTTTCATGGTCGCCGCGAAACGGGATTCGGCCACCGGCTTGACCAGGTAGTCGAGCGCCTGGGCCTCGAAGGCCTTCACCGCGAACTGGTCCCAGGCGGTGAGAAAGACCACCGCGGGCATCCGCTCGGGCGTGCGGCGGCGGATGACCTCGAAGCCATCGATTCCCGGCATCTGGACGTCGAGAAAAACCACGTCGGGCCGTTTCGCGTCCAACGACTGCAGCACCTCGGCGCCGTTGCGGCACTCGCCCACCACGCCGAAGGCCGGGAATGCGGCGAGCAGCTGGCGGACGCCGCGCCGGGCGGCGGGCTCGTCGTCGGCGATCAGCACCTTCCATTGATGGTCAGCCACCGGGACTGACCGGTGCCGGCACATGCCACGGCAGGCGCAGCGTCGCGATCGTGCCGCCCTCGGGTGCTCGGCGCACATCGAGCGTCGTGCGATCCTGATACAGCGCCTTCAACCGCTCGCGCGTGTTGGCGAGCCCGTGACCGGCCGGCTCGGCCGATGACGCATCGATGCCGGGTCCGTCGTCGGTAACGGTGAGGACCAGCGTGTCGCCATCGCGCCGAGCGGTGATGCCGACGCGTCCCGCCTCGGTCTGTCGGGCGACCCCATGCCGGATCGCGTTCTCCACCAGGTGCTGCAGCGCGAAGCTCGGCAGTGCCGCGGTGCGCGTGGCCGGATCGATCGAGAGCTCGGTGCGCAGCCGGTCGGAAAACCGTTGCTGCTCGATCGCCAGGTACTGCTGGATCAGCTCCAGCTCTTCCTCGAGGGCAACTTCGCTGCGCCGATCCTGGCGCAACGTGCGCCGCAGAATGTCGCTCAGTTGCTCGACCATCCGCGTCGCGCCCGGTCGGTCGCCCTCGCGCACCAGCACCGTCACGGTGTTCAAGGTATTGAAAAGGAAGTGCGGGTTGAGCCGCGCCTCGAGCGCCGCGAACCGCGCGCCGGCAAGCTGCTCCGAGAGCCGTGCCACCTGGAGCTCGCGATCCCGCACCTCGACGAAGTAGCGGGTTGCGTGCTCGATCCCTACCACCATCAGGTAGACGGCGACGCCGAAGGGAAACGTGATGAAAACCCAGCTGACGAATGACTGGATGACGCCTTCATCGAGGGCGCGCGGCTGGACGATCGCGCGCAGCAGCGTTCCCACGCCAGCCCATGCGGCGCAGAAGAGGAGAGAGAGCGCCAGATGGAGCACCACGCGCCGAGCCAGGTGCGGCTTCTGGAGAGGCCAGCGCCGCGACAGGGCGAAGACGCCGGGGGTCAGCAGCGCGTAGAGCAGCCAATCGCCGAAATCGAAAATGATCGCGCGCCAGGGAAGGGATCCCTGGTGGTAGAGCCGGTTCTGGGCGATGACGTTGACCCCGCCCAGGATGGCCGGGACGAGCCAGGCCAGCGATACCACCATCCAGGGCTGGAGATGCCGTCGCTCGCTCACGCGCCCACGCTAGCCCGCCGGCGGCCCCAGGCGCAATGGGACGGCCGCTCGCGTCAGGCGGCGCACCGTTCGCGTCGGCTGCGGCTGGCATCTCGACGCCGGTCACCGACATCGAGTACTATCAGACTACGCCCATGACCGGCCTCACACTCGGTGATCGCATTCAGCTCAAGCTCATCGGCGGCGGGCTCGACCGCGTCTTGCTCGAGCTCGACTCCTTCCGGGACAGCAAACCGGGCCAGCGGGTGCGCGTCCTCCTCAAGAGCGGGAAGGCGATCGAGGGAGTGGTGAACACGGCATCGGCGTCGCATCTGTCGGTGATCTCCAGCCCCGACGACACGCTCCATCAGCTCGCGCCGGATGAGATTCAACGCATCCAGGCCACCGGCAATGCGAATGCGCGCATTGGACCGCGCGCCGGCCTGGCGATCGTCGGCGGATTCGGCCTCGGCGCCGCGTCGTACTGGCTCTGGAGTGAGCCGCTGATCGCCATCGGCGTGAGCGCCGCCGTCACCGCGGCGATTACCGCCGGCCTGCGCGAGGCCGGACGGCGGCGGCAAACGTGGTTCACCATCTGGGAAGCGTCGCCGGAGCTGCCTCCAGCCGTGTAGAAAGGTCCGCAGACTCGCCTATATTGAAGGCGTTGAAAGACACCTTTCAGCATTCCAGCGTTCTATTAGAAGAGAGTGTGCGCCTCCTCTCCGGATGTCGCCGTGTCCTCGACGGCACGGCCGGGGCGGGGGGACATGCCCGTGCTCTCGCCGAGGCCGGCGCCGAGGTGCTGGCGGTCGATCGTGATCCGCGGGCGGTTGCCGCCGCGGCCGCGGCGACGGCCGGACTCAGTGTTCGCGTCGTCCATTGCGATTTCGCCGATGCCGCGGCCCATCCCGAAGTTCGTGCCTTCCAACCCGACGGCGTGCTCCTGGATCTGGGACTCAGCTCGCCGCAAATCGACGCCGCCGAGCGGGGCTTCACCTTCCGGCAGGGCGCGGCGCTCGACATGCGGATGGATGCGGCCGGGATGACGGCCGCCGATTGGCTGAACTCGGCGGACGAATCCGAAATTGGCGACGCCTTTCATCAGTATGGCGACGAGCGGCGCGCGCGTTCCCTGGCGCGCGAGATCGTCAAGCGCCGGCAGAGTCGCCCTTTCGAGACCAGCGATGACCTGGTCGGCGCCATTCGTGCCGTGCTGGGACCGCGCAGCGGGCCGCCGGAATTCGCGCGGCTCTTTCAGGCGGTGCGCATCGTCGTCAACGGAGAGCTGGAGCGTCTGGAGCGGGCGCTGCCGGCGCTCTTCGATCTGCTGGAGCCCGGCGGGGTGATGGCGGTGATCGCCTATCACTCCGGCGAGGACCGCATCGTCAAGCATCTCTTTCGCGACTGGGCGCGGGTCTGCGTCTGTCCGCCCGAGCAGCCGGTCTGCAATTGCGCCCGGAAAGCGAAGGCCGCGCTGCTCACGCGGAAGTCCATCGTCTCGGCTGCCGAGGAGATCGCCCGCAACCCGCGGGCCCGGAGCGCGCACCTGCGCGCGGTCCGCAAGGCGGCGGCGTGAGTCCCAAGCGCCCAAGCCGCGCTGGCCGCGCGTCGGGATCGGGCTCGGTCCGCGGCCTGCGCGGGCGCCATTGGTTCATGATCTGGCTCGGTGCGTTTCTGGTTTGCGCCCTGACCATTGTCTGGCGGCAGAGCAACGCCTTCAGTACGTCACGGGAGCTCCAGCAGCTCCAGAAGACTCGTGGCGCACTCGAGGTATCGAAATCGGCGCTCATCGGGGAAATCCACCGGGCGCAGAGCCGGGCGGTTCTGGTTCCGCTGGCCCAGCAGAAGCTGGGTTTGCGCTTGCCCCAGGATTCCGAAATCACAATCCTTCAAGACCCTCGCCCCCGTTAAGGTGTTCAAAGCTCCCTCGCGCCTCACCCTGATTCGAAGCGGTTTCGGCCTCGCGGCGCTGGCCGTGACGGTCCGGGCGGCGCAGCTCCAGCTTTTCCAGGGCGACCGGTGGCGCGCCCGTGCCGCCGCGCAGCAGACCAGCAACGTCACCAGCCCGGCCCGCCGCGGCACCATCTTCGACCGCAACGGCGTGGCGCTGGCACTGAGCCAGGAAACGTTTGGCGTGTCGGTCGCGCCGAAAGAGCTGGACGACCCGTCGAAGGCGGCGACGCTGCTCGCCACATCGCTATCGATTCCACGTTCCGAGATCATTGCGGTGCTTCGTTCGGATCGGGTCTGGTATTCGTGGCCCGGCCCCTTCAACTGGAACGTCGTCGCTCCGCTCCACAATCTTCGCGGCGTCTACCTCCAGCGGCGGCTCGAGCGATTCTATCCGCGGCCCGATCTCGCGACCCGGCTGATCGGCCGGGTGGATGCGCGCGGCCGCGGCGGCAGCGGCCTGGAGCGGGCGCTCGACTCGGTGCTCGCCGGACGAGCCGGAAGCGCCGTCATGCTCCGCGACGCGCATGGCAGGCTTTATCCGGCGCCTTCGCGTCCCTCGGCCGACCCCATCGACGGCGGCGACGTGGTCCTGACCCTCGATGCCGAGCTCCAGGAAATTTCGGAGCGGGCACTGGGTCGCGCGGTCGCGGATGCCAAGGCGAGCGGCGGCGACGTCATCATTCTCCAGCCCAGGACGGGCGAGATTCTCGCGCTGGCGTCGGTGCGCCGCGGGACGGAGACGGCGGCCGGTGTCATCGGCGATCCGTACGAGCCGGGCTCCACCGCAAAAATCTTCGCCGCCGCCGCGCTGCTCGAGGCGCACAAGGCGACGCCGCACGACACCGTCTTCGCCGAGAATGGCACGTGGACGCAGGGGGAGCGTCAGATCCATGACTCGCATCCCCATGCCATGCTCACCCTCGCCGACGTGATCCGGGTGTCGAGCAACATCGGCATCGCCAAACTGGGGAGCCGCCTGACGCCCGCCGAGCAGTTCGAGGCGCTGCGCGATTTCGGATTCGGCATGCCGACCGGCGTCGAGTATCCGGGCGAATCGGGCGGCAGGCTGAGGCGGCCGGCGCTCTGGACCGATGAGAGCGCGGCGTCGCTGGCGATGGGTTACGAGCTGAGCGTGACGCCGATCCAGCTGGCCAGCGCCTACGCCGCGATCGGCAATGGTGGTCTGCTCCTGGAGCCGACGTTGGTGCGCGAAGTTCACGACGCCGGCGGGGCGCTCCGCTGGCGGCACGACCCGCGACCGGTGCGGCGGGCGGTGGCGCCCGATGTGGCCAGCCAGCTTGCCGCCATGCTGCGCAACGTGGTCGAGGAGGGCACCGGGCAGAAGGCCGCGTTAGGCAGCTACGCCATCGCCGGGAAGACCGGGACGGCGCGCCGCAACATCGGCGGGCACTACGAGCAGGGGCGCTATACCGCGAGCTTCGTCGGGCTCTTTCCGTACAATGATCCCCAGCTGGTCCTGCTGGTGAAGATCGATGATCCCGAGGGCGATTATTTCGGCGGGACGCGCGCCGCACCGGTGACCCGCGACATCATCGAGGCCGCGCTGGCTACTCCTTCAGTCGCAATTGACCGGACGAGAATTTCGCAGCGCAGAGCGCCCAGCGAACTGGGAGGCCAGAGGCCGGGGGCCACAGTGGGCGCCAGCGCGCCGGGGACAGCAACGGTGACCGTAGATTGGCCCCTGCCCGCTGCCCGGGTGGCCCCCGATTCGGTTACGCATCCGGTGCCCGATGTCGTCGGCCAGGATCTGCGCTCGGCGGCGCGGATGCTGCACCGCGCCGGCTTCAAGGTTCGCATCGACGGATGGGGAACGGTGACCGGGACCTCGCCGGCGCCGGGCGGGAGTGCGGCGGCCGGCGCAACGGTCGTGATTCGCGGGGAGAGCCAGCGTGCTAGCTGAAGAGCTGAAGATGCGGCTCCAAGCCGCGAATGAACTGATTCTGTGGCCTGATTCCCATCCGCCCGAGTTCACGACGGTCACGACCGACAGCCGCAATGTTGCCCGGGGCGCGCTCTTCGTCGCTTATGCGGGATCCTCAACCGACTCTCACACCTTCCTTCCGCACGTTGCGCAGGCCGGCGCCGCCGCGGCGATTGCCGAGCACCCCGTTGCCGGCCTGACGATTCCGGTCATCGAGGTGAGGAACGGACGGCATGCCGCGGCGATCGCGGCCGCGCTCCATTTCGGCGATCCCGCCGCGTCACTCGATCTGCTGGCCGTCACCGGCACCAATGGAAAGACGACGTCGGTTCACTTGTTGCGCCACCTCTTTGGCGAGCAGGCGCCGGCTGGCTCGATCGGCACGCTGGGAGCGGTCGACGGCGACGGCAACGTACTTCCCGGTACCGAGAATCTCACCACGCCCGGCCCGGTCGAGCTTCAGGCCACGCTGGCGGCATTGCGCGACCGCGGAATCAAGACGGTGGCGATGGAAGCATCGTCCCACAGCCTCCACCAGGACCGGCTCTACGGCCTTCGCGTCAAGGCCGCGATCTTCACCAACCTCACCCGCGATCACCTCGACTACCACCAGACCGTCGATGCCTACCTCCGCGCCAAGCTGCGGCTCGCCGAGTATCTCGTTCCCGGCGCCCCGGCGGTCATCAACTACGACGACCGCTCGTGGGATCGGCTTCCCGAGGCGGTGCCGCGGCTGACCTTCGGCATCACCTCGCCGGCGGATGTGCGTGCCACCGCGATCGGCGGCAATGCGCGGGGAATGCGGTTCACCATCACATACAAGGGCGAGAGCGCGCCGGTCGAGCTGCCCCTCCTGGGGCGCTTCAACGTCGAAAACGCGCTTGGCGCCGCCGCCGCGGCGTTATCGTTAGGCCATCCGCTGGCCGGGATCGCGCAGCGGCTGGCGAGCGCCCCGCAGGTGCCGGGGCGGATGGAGCGGCTCTCGGCCGAGCCCTGCGTGGTGCTCCGCGACTACGCGCACACCCCCGACGCCCTCGAGCGGGCGCTCGGCGCGCTGCGGCCGCTGACCCGTGGCCGGCTCATCGCCGTCTTCGGTTGCGGGGGCGACCGGGACCGCGGCAAGCGGCCGGTGATGGGAGGCATCGCCGCGCGCGATGCCGATCTGGCCATCGTGACCAGCGACAACCCGCGGACCGAAGATCCGCAGCGGATTCTCGACGACGTCGAGGAGGGAATGGGCGACACGCCGCATCTGCGGATCGTGGACCGGCGCAGCGCCATTGCTCGAGCCGTCAGCATCGCCCGTCCCGACGACACCATCGTGCTGGCGGGCAAGGGACACGAGACGTACCAGGTCGTGGGCAAAGAGAAGCTGCCGTTTGACGAGAGGGATATCGTGGCGGATGCGGTACAGGCGAGGAGGAAGTGAGACAGGTGAGGCAGGTGAGCAAGGGATGACCCTTTTTGGGTGGACCGCGAAGCTGGTGACCGAGGCGTTGGGATTGCCCGCGGCTACGTGGGACCACGCCTATACCGGCCTGACCACCGACACCCGCGCGATGCAGGACGGCGACTTGTTCGTCGCCCTCAAGGGTGAGCGCTTCGACGCCCACGATTTCCTGGGCGATGCGCGACTGGCCGGCGTCGGCGGCGTGGTGGTGCGCCACGGCACGCCGCGGTGGCCCGGGTTCGACTGGTTCGAGGTGGACGATACGCTGGTCGCGCTGGGCCAGCTCGCTCGGCTGAGACGCGAGCAATTCAGCGGGCCGGTGGTCGCGGTGACGGGGACGAACGGCAAGACCAGCACCAAGGAGCTGATCGCCGCGGCGTTAGGCGCAAAGTTCACGGTGCACAAGTCGGAGAAGAATCTCAACAACCTCGTCGGCGTGCCCCTCACCGTCCTGGCGGCGCCGCTCGAAGCGGGGGCGATGGTCGTGGAGTGCGGTGCCAGCGTGGTCGGCGAGATCGGCCGCATGCGCAAGATCGTGCGGCCCGACATCGCGATCGTGACCAACGTGGGCGAGGGTCACCTCGAGGGTTTCGGATCACGGGAAGCGGTGCTCGACGAGAAGAGCCAGCTCCTGGTCGATGCGCCAATCGCTATCGTGGGCAAGACGCCGGCCGTGCTTCCCGAAACGGCCCAGCGAGCCGCAAAAAAGGTGGTGGTCGCCGCGACCGAGGCGCCGGCCCACTGGTTCGCCGAATCGGTGACGATGAGCGCCGACGGTCGCCCGACGTTCATGGTGCGCGGGGTGAAGATCGAGCTGCCCCTCTACGGGCGGCACATGGTCGCCAACGCGCTGATCGCGCTCGCCGCCGCCGACGCCTGTGGCGTGCCTCTGGCCGATGCGGCAATGGGACTCGCGAAGGTGGCGTTGCCCGGCGGCCGCAGCGAGACGATGGAGATCGAGGGCGTGACGGTCATCAACGACTGCTACAACGCCAATCCCGCCTCGCTGCGCGCGGCGCTCGACCTGTTGCGCGACATCCGCGGCAAGCGTCGCGCGATCGTCGTGGTCGGCACCATGCGCGAGCTGGGCGACGCCTCGTCGGCGCTCCACCGCGAGGCGGCGAAGCAGGTCATCGATATCGGACCCGACGTGGTCGCGGCGGTCGGCGATTTCGCCGAGGCCTTCGCGGTGCACACCGAATACGCCCGCGCGACAAAGCTGCTGACCGGGGAGAATCCCGAGGACGTTGCCGCCGCGCTGCGTCCTTTGATCAAGCCGGGCGACGTCGTGCTGCTCAAGGCGTCGCGCGGCGTGCGCCTCGAGCGACTGCTGCCGCTGCTCTGGCCGTCTCTCCAACCCGCCGAGGCGCACTAGATGCTGTACTGGATTCTGCATCCCTACGCATCGCGCATCGCGCTGGCGAACCTGGTCAGCTACATCAGTTTCCGCGCCGCCGCCGCGACGGTGACCGCGCTCCTCATCGCCTTCGTGATCGGGCCGGGCATCATCGCCCGGCTTCGGGCGCTGAAGATCGGCCAGATCGTCAGGTCGGAAGGCCCGAGCACCCACCTCGGCAAGCGCGGCACGCCAACGATGGGGGGATTGATCATCCTCATCGCGACGATTGCGCCGACGCTGCTCTGGGCGCGGCTCGACAACCGGTTCGTGCTGCTGGCGCTGTTGTCGATTACCTGGATGGGGGCGATCGGATTCGTCGACGATTATCTCAAGATCGTGCAGCGCCAGCCGCGCGGCCTGGTGGCGCGGTACAAGATGGCGGGGCAAATAGCCTTCGGCGTCATCCTCGGCATGCTGCTGATCGCCTTTCCCTGGGATGGCACCGTGCTGCCGCCGACATCCACCACGCTGCCCTTCCTCAAGTACTGGTACGTGGTGTTCACGCCGGGGATCGTCTACATCGCCTTCGTCACGCTGGTCGTATCCGGAACCTCGAACAGCGTGAACCTGGCCGACGGACTCGACGGCCTGGCGACCGGCCTCAGTGCGATCGCGGCGATCACCTTCGCGCTCTTCGCCTACGTCTTCGGGCGCACCGACACGTCGGAGTACCTCAAGGTCTTCTACCTGCCGGGCGCCGGCGAGCTGGCGATTTTCTGCGCCAGCCTGATGGGGGCGTGCGTCGGATTCCTCTGGTTCAACGCCCATCCAGCCAAGGTGTTCATGGGGGACACCGGCAGCCTGGCCATCGGTGGAGCGTTAGGCACCGTCGCGATCCTGCTCAAGGCGGAATTCCTGCTGCTCCTGGTTGGCGGTGTCTTCGCGGCCGAGGCGGTGTCGGTAATGCTGCAGACGACCGTCTTCCGGTACCGGCTGCGCAAATACGGCCGTGAATATGCGCAGCAGCACCGCGTCTTCCGGATGGCGCCGTTGCACCATCACTTCGAGCAGCTCGGCTGGCACGAGTCGACGGTGGTCACGCGGTTCTACATCCTGGGACTGCTGTGCGCGCTGGTCGCCTTGGCGACGCTGAAGGTCCGCTAGTGGAGCCGGTGGAGCGAGCGAACGAGTGGGGCGAGTGAAGCGCCATGAGGGTGAAGTCGCGGTGATCGGCTTGGCGCGCAGCGGCGTGGCGGCGTGCCGGCTGCTGCGCCGGGATGGTGCAAAGATTTATGCATCCGATCTGAGAACCACGCCGGAATTGGAAAAGGCCGCCGCCGAGCTGCGCGCCGAGGGGTGCGACGTCGAGCTCGGCGTGCACGATGCCGTCCGTATCGGTTACGCGCGGCTCGTGGTCGCCTCACCCGGCGTGCCGCCCGACTCGTTTCCGCTGCGCATGGCCGCCGAGCACGGTGTGCCGGTCATCTCGGAGATGGATCTCGCCGCGCAGCATTTGAAGCATTCGCGTCTGATCGTCACCACCGGGACCAAAGGGAAGTCCACGACGGCTTCAATGATCGCGGCGATTCTTGCGGCCAACAGCCTGGGACCGGCTGAGGTCGCGGGAAATATCGGCACGCCGCTGTCCGATGTGGCGCTCGAAGAATCGCCGCCGCCATGGCTGTCGGTCGAGGCCAGCTCCTTCCAGCTCCACGACAGTCCGCATTTGTCGCCCGCGGTCGGCGTGCTCACCAATCTCTCGGCCGATCACCTCGATCGTTACAAGAGCGTCGCCGAATACTATGCCGACAAGAAGCTGATGTTCCGCAATGCCAGCCTGCGCAGCCGCTGGGTCACTAACGGCGACGATCAGGCGGTTGTGGGTCTGTCCGATGGAGTCGTTGGCGGGCACGAGCGCTTTTCTCTCGACGTCGCTCTCGCCGATGCCTGGTTCGATCGCTCGGGAGGATGGCTGATTCTGCGGGGGATGCCGTTGATGCGCCGCGCCGATCTGCACCTGCTTGGCGAGCACAACGTCGCCAATGCGCTGGCCGCGGCGCTCGCCGTTCCGCCGGATGAATCGGATCGCGATCGCATCGCCGAGGCATTGAAAGGGTTCAGGGCGCTGCATCATCGACTCGAGCCGGTGCGTGAGGTCGGCGGCGTGCTCTGGGTCAACGATTCGAAGGCGACGACGGTATCGTCGGCGGCCTCGGCGGTGCAGGCGATGGATCGGCCGGTCGTCCTGCTGCTTGGCGGCAAGGACAAGGGCGGTGACTTCAAGGACCTGGCCCCGGCGCTGCGCGGCGCGCGCGGCGTGATTGCGTACGGCGAAGCCGGTGAGCGGGTGAAGCGGGAGCTGAATGGGAGCGCACGCGTGACGCTGGAAGGAAGTGATTTCGAGAAGGTGCTTTCTCGGGCGCGCGCGATGGCGCAGGCCGGCGACGTGGTGCTGCTCAGCCCGGCTTGTTCATCGTTCGACATGTTCGAGAACGCGGAGCAGCGGGGAGACATCTTCACCAAGTGGGTCCAGAGCTTGTGAGCTTTCTCACTGCCCGTCTGCCCGTCCGCTCATCTGCCCGTCTGAGGAAGGAATGGCTGCTGGGCTGGGAGGCGCGGCTGCTCGTGCTGATCACGTCGGTACTGATCGTGATCGGACTGGCGTCGATCTATGCCGCGAGCTCAGCCCTGGTCGAGCGCGGCCATGCCATCGGCTCGACGAGGATGTTCGACCAGCTGGCCGGCGCGCTGGTCGGCGCGATCCTGCTGGTCCTCGCTTCGCGGCTCAATCTCGATCGCATCCGCGACCTGGCCTGGCCGATTCTGCTGACCATCGGCTTTCTGCTGCTGCTCCTCATTCTGCCTTTCACCCACAGGATCGCGCCGCGCATCAACGGCTCGCGCCGTTGGCTCGACATCGCCGGCGTCTCGGTTCAGATCTCGGAGTTGTGCAAGCTCGCGGTGGTCATGTGGACGGCGATGCTCTGCGCGCGGAAGGGGCCGGAGGTCACGCACTTCAACAAGGGCGCGCTGCCGGTGCTGGTGGTGGTCGTACCGCTCGCGGTCCTCATTGCGCTGGAGCCCGACCTGTCGGTGGCGATGACGATCGTCTTTCTGGCGATGATCGTCCTCTTCGCGGCCGGCGCGCGGATCGGCCATTTCCTGCTGCTCGGCCTGGCTACCGTCCCGGTGATCTGGCACGAGATCGAGGGGGCGCAGTACCGATTGCTGCGCGTCGTCACCTTCCTGGATCCGGGCTCGGCGCGTTTGTCCGACGCCTACCAGATCGACCAGTCGCTCATCGGCGTGGGGTCGGGCGGCCTGCATGGCGTGGGCTTCGGCAACGGCCAGCAGAAGCTCGGCTTCCTGCCGTATCCCTACAGCGATTTCATTTTCGCGACCATCGCCGAGGAGTGGGGTTTCGCCGGGGTGCTCTTTCTGGTGGCCTGCTACACCGTATTCGTGATGGTCGCGCTGCGGCTGTCGAAGGCGGCGGCGGATCCCTTCCGGCAACTGTTAGGCATCGGCTGCACGGTGATGATCGGGTCGGATGCGTTCCTGCACATGGCGGTCGGCGTCGGCATCGTGCCGACGACGGGCCTGGTGCTGCCGTTCGTCTCCTACGGCCGCTCCGGTCTTATCGTGGCGATGATCGCGACCGGACTGCTCATCAACCTGGGGAGCCGCAAGCGGCAGGCGCTGGACTAGCGGGGGCTTGACCCCGCGCAGCGGCTTGTGCATCATTGTGCATCACTGTGATGCATGGGGATGCAAGTATGGCCAAGCCCAGAAAGACCACCGAAGCCACCGGCGCCATCACATTGCGCAATCTTCCCGAACCGGTCGCCCGAGCGGTGCGCGAGCACGCTACCCGCTATCACGTCAGCCTGAACAAGGCCGTGATTCAGCTGCTGGAGGGAGCGCTCAGGCCCGGCGCGCGCAAGCGTCCTATCCGCGATGATCTCTCCCGCCTTGCCGGTTCTTTGTCGCCTGAGGCGGGCCGTGCCATGGAACGGCGCCTGGCTGAATTGCGAAAGATCGATCCCGCCGACTGGCGATGAGCGAAGCAGTCGTCGACACTTCGGCCGTGATCGCGTTCTTGCGCGGCGATGAGCGCGTTGAGGCGGTGATCGCTGCCACCGAACGACTGGTGGTGCCGGTTGCGGTCGTCGCAGAACTGCTGGCAGGATGCCTCGGCGCGGATCGGCGCGCGGCGAATACTCTGCGGCGCGTACAGGCCTTCCTGAACTCGACCCGAGTCACCACGACGCCGGCGACGTCGGATACAGCGGAACGTTGGGCCATTATCTGGGACGCGTTGAAGCGAGCCGGCCGTCCCATTCCGGCAAACGACGTGTGGATCGCTGCGAGCGCAATGGAATACGGGCTGCCGATCATCACCCGGGATCGCCACTTCCTGGGTATCCCGCAGGTCATGGTCACCCTCCTGGACGACGAGTGACGAGCACGGTCCTCTTTGCCGGCGGCGGGACCGGCGGCCACCTCATGCCGGCCCTCGCCATCGCCGATGCCATGGTCGCCGAAGATCCGACGATCGAGCCCTTCTTCGTCGGCGCGAAACGCGGCGTCGAGGCGACGGTGCTGCCTTCGCGAAAATGGCGCTACCAGCTTCTCCCCTTCGAGCCGATCTACCGCCGGAAATGGTGGAAGAATTTTCTGCTCCCCTTCAGCGCGATCCGCGCGTTGCGCGGGGTTCGCGAAATTCTGCGTCGCGAGCAACCAGTGCTCGCCATTGGAACCGGCGGCTACGCGTCGGGCCCCGCGCTCTGGGCGGCGACCGGTCGCGGCATTCCGATCATTCTCCAGGAGCAGAACGCCTTCCCCGGCTACGCCACCCGCCGACTGGCACGGCAGGCGGCGCAGATACATCTCGGCTTTCCCGAGGCCGAGTCATTTCTGACGCCAGGACCGCGAACCAAGGTCTTCGATTCCGGCAATCCGATCGTGCCGCCGCCGGCGGACTGGCTCTCGGTCGACGGTCGACGGCCGACGGTCGACGGCAAACGCGCGCTCGGCTTCGATTCCAATCGGCCCCTGGTTCTGGTGACCGGTGGAAGCCAGGGGGCAATGGGGATCAATGCTGTCGTGGGGCAGGCGATCCGGACGGGCAGATGGCCCGCTGAGGTCCAGCTGCTCTGGCAGACGGGTGCCGCAGGTTTCGATCAATTCAAGGAACTCTCAACTGTCGACTGTCGACTGTCGACCTTTATCGACCCGATGGCTTCGGCCTGGGCCGCCGCCGACCTGGTGATCGCCCGGGGCGGGGCTAGTACCTCGGCCGACATCGCCGCTTGGGGGCTCCCCTCGGTCCTCATTCCGCTCCCGACATCGGCCGCCAATCACCAGCTCAAGAACGCCCAGGCTCTTTCGGAAGCGGGTGCCGCGGTGCTCCTCGAGCAGAAGAAGCTGACGGTCGATACTCTCGTTTCGACGGTCGGCAACCTGCTCGGTGACTCTGCAGAATTGGCGGGGATCGCCGCGAAGGCGAAGCTCAGAGGCCGGCCTTTTGCGGCCCGGGAAATTGCCAGGGAGGCGCTTCGACTGCTGTCGAACTCATAACTCAACTCTTTCGCAACCTTCGGTGCCTTCTTACATTAGCCACTCAGCGATGCGGCTTTTTGCCCCCGACGATCCTCGCCCCGTGCACTTCATGGGGGTAGCCGGCGCCGGGATGAGCGCCCTCGCACTCGTCGCCAGAAATCGTGGGATCGCAGTCACCGGATGCGACAAGGATCCTGAGTCGGGTGGCACCGCCGCATCGGCGGATATGAAGCGGGCCGGCGTGGTCGTCACTGCTGGTCATGACCCAAGCCATGTCGAAGGCGTACGCGCGGTTGTCGTCAGTTCCGCCGTCGCCCACGATCACCCTGAATTGGCGCGCGCCCGGGAGCTCGGTATCCCGGTTGTCCGCCGCGCGGAAGCCCTGGCCGCCGCGGTAGCTCCCGGTCAGCTTGTTGCCGTCGCCGGGACTCATGGCAAAACCACGACGACGGTGATGACGACCGAAGCTCTCGCGGCCGCTGGGCTGAACCCGACAGGGATCGCCGGCGGCCGCGTCTCCAGTTGGGGGGGAAATGCGCGCATCGGTGGCGACGGACTCTTCGTCGTCGAGGCCGATGAGTACGACAAGTCCTTTCTCGCGCTGACGCCCCAAGTTGCTGTAATCAATAACGTTGAAGCGGACCACCTCGAGTGCTATGGCAACGTTGCCGCGCTCGAAGAGGCCTTCGCGAAGTTCGCGTCGCCGGCCAGACGGGTGATCGTCGGCGGCGACGACCCCGGCGCTATCCGGGTGAGCGGCCAGCTTTCCCGGCCGACCTGGACCGTGGGATTCGGACCCGAGGCCGATGTCCGGGTCCAGATCGTTGAGCGGGCCGCCGGCCGGACGGTGGCGACGGTTGCTCTGCCGATGGGTCAGATGGTCGAGTTGCGGCTTCGCGTCCCCGGAATGCACAATGTCCGGAACGCTTCTGCCGCTTTGGCGGTGGGCGCAGAGCTGGGCGCGGATCTCGATCCGGTTCTTGGCGCGCTCGCCGGATTCCGCGGCGTGGGTCGCCGGTTCGACCTGGTGGGGGATGCCGGCGGGGTGGTCGTCGTCGACGACTACGCCCACCACGAGGCCGAGATCGCCGCGACGCTCGAGGCGGCGCGGCAAGCCTATCCCGGCCGGCGGATCGTGGCGGTCTTTCAGCCGCACCTTTTCAGCCGGACCGCCGAGCACGGGGCCCTGATGGGGAAGGTGCTGGCGGCATGGGCCGACCTGGTGGTGGTGACCGACGTCTACGCCGCGCGGGAGCAGCCGATCGCCGGCGTGACCGGGCGCCTGGTAGCCGACGCGGCGCAGGCCGAGGGAGCCGAAGTCCGCTGGGTTCCGAACCGGGATCTGCTGGCCGGCGACCTGGCCTCGATCGCGAAGCCGGGCGACGTGATCCTGACGATGGGTGCGGGCGACATCACCTGGGTCGGACGTGAGCTGGTCGGGATGCTGGCGGCGAGGCGATGAAGCCAGAAGGGCAGACGGGCGGACGGGCAGGTGGGCAGCTGATCGTGCGTGTCCTGGTTCTTGGCGTCCTGGTTCTTGTCGTCGCCAGTTATTGGTGGCTTCCGATGGTGTTGCGGCCGATGCGTTTCTTCGCGGTGCGCCGCGTGGAAGTCGGCGGCACCAGGTATCTGGCGGTGGACGACGTGGTTCGGGGAATGGGATTGCGAGCGGAGGCGAGCGTTTTCGATGATCTCGGCAGCGTCGAGCAGCGGCTGGAGTCGCTGGGCGGAATCGCCCACGCGACAGTGACGCGCCGGCTGCCGGGAACGCTCGATGTCACCGTGACCGAGATCGAGCCGGTCGCGCTCGCCGAAGGGCCATCGGGGTTGATCGCGCTGGCGAAGGATGCGCGGCCGCTTCCCTACGACGTGGTGAAGTCGCCGGTCGACGCGCCGATCATTCGCGATGCCGAGCGGCCGCTGGTCGAAGCGCTGGCGGCAGTGCAGGCCTCGGACCTCGAGTTGTACGCCGACATTGCATCGGCGCGCGCGATCGGCAATGAAGTGGTGCTCGACGTCGCGAAAGGCCGGGTGCGCCTGCGGTTGCCGGTGGATCCCGAAGTGGTGCGGTCGGTCTCGTCGGTGCGCCGCGACCTCGGCCAGAGCGGGACGGAGTGGCGGGAGTTGGATGGGCGGTATCGGGGCTGGGTGGTAGTCAGGCGGGATGTCGGGAATCGGGAATCGGGAATCGGGAATCACAAGCCGCAACCGCAACCGAAACCGCGAGCTCGGGCGGCCCGCCCGCCTCGCCGGGCAATGACGCGACGCCCGGGTCGGCGCACCGCGTCAGCGATTCCCGATTCCCGATCGGCGATTCCCGGTCTTTGCTGATGAGAGACGAGCTGATCTGCGGTCTCGACATCGGGACGACGAAGACCTGCGCGGTGCTCGGCAAGGTCGAAGGCGACCTTCCGCGCGCGCCGCTGATCAAGATCCTGGGAGTCGGCCGCTCGCGTTCGAGCGGGATGCGCCGCGGCGTGGTACGCGACATCGATGAGACCACGCGCGCGGTGCGCGATGCGGTGCAGGCCGGCGAGCGGATGGCCGGCTTCAAGGTCGAAGCCGTGTACGTCGGGATCCCGGGAGAGCATGTCCGGGCCATCACCTCGCCGGGCGTGGTCAACGTGACCAGCCCCGAGGTCCAGACGTCGGATGTGCAGCGGGTCATCGAAGTTGCCCGCGCCGTGGTGCTGCCGCCCGACAGCGAAATTCTGCACACGCTGCCGCAGGAATACCTGGTGGACCGGCAGCGCGGGATTTCGGATCCGGTGGGAATGACCGGAACGCGGCTCGAGGTGGACGTCTGCATCGTGACGATGTCGAGCTCGGTTGCGCAGAACATGCGCAAAGCGGTCGAGCGGGCGGGCTACGGCGTGCGCGGCTTCGTGCTGGAGCCGCTGGCCGCGAGCCACGCGACCATCACCGAGGATGAGCGCGAGCTGGGCGTCGCGCTGGTGGAGATCGGCGGCGGGAGCACCAACCTCGCCATTTTCCACGACGGGAAGTTCCGCCACGTCTCGACGGTGGGTTTCGCCGGCGGGTCGATCACCAGCGACATCGCCCAGGGATTGTCGGTCACGCAGGCCGACGCCGAGGCGCTGAAGGAGAAGTACGGGCTGGCCTACGAGCCGCTCGTGGATCCGGCGGAAATGATCGAGATCCCGGGTACGGCGGGGCAGGGTCCGCGGCAGGTGCAGCGGGAATTGCTGGCGCACATCATCCACATGCGGCTGGAAGAAGTGCTGGCGATGGTATCGCGCGAAATCGAGCGCGAGGGTTATGCCGGCAAGCTTGCCGCCGGCGTGGTGCTGACCGGCGGGACCGCGCAGCTGAGGGGCGCGGTGGAGTTGGCGCGCGAAGTCTTCGCCATGCCGGTGCGGATCGGCCAGCCGGGCAAGCAGCTCGCCGGCAGCCTGATGGACCACGTAGAGCAGCCGCGCTTCAGCACCGCGACCGGGCTGGCGCTCTACGGGATGATGGAGCAGGCGAGGGGCGCGGCCCAGTCTTCGGGTGCGCTGAACATGGACCGGTTATCGGGATCGATACGGCGATGGCTGACGGATTTTTTCTAGTCGGCGGTTAACGGTCGACGGTCGACGGTCAACGGCAGACGCTTGCCGTCAACCGTCAACGGTCAGCCGTGAACCATCAACAGCGAAGCGAGGGGTCATATGAGCATCTTCGAGCTCGAGGAATCCGTCACCCAGAACGCGCGGATGAAGGTCGTCGGCGTGGGCGGCGGCGGCGGCAATGCGGTCAACCGGATGATCGCCGAGCACCTGGAGGGCGTGGAGTTCGTGTCGGTCAACACCGACGCCCAGGCGCTGCTCAACAACAAGGCCGATATCAAGGTCCAGATCGGCAAGAAGCTCACGCGCGGACTGGGCGCGGGGGCGCGGCCCGAGATCGGGCGTCAGGCCGTGGAGGAGAACCGCGACGAGGTCGCGCGTCTGCTCACCGGCGCCGACCTGGTCTTCGTGACCTGCGGCATGGGCGGCGGCACCGGCACCGGTGCGGCGCCGATCATCGCCGGGATGGCCCGCGAGCTGGGCATCCTCACCGTCGGCATCGTCACCCGCCCCTTCCTCTTCGAGGGAAAGAAGCGGATGCGCCAGGCCGAGATGGGGATCAGCGAGCTGCGCAAGCACGTCGACACCATGATCATCGTGCCGAACGAGCGGCTGATGGCCGTCGTCGGCAAGGGCGTGACCTTCCAGGACGCGCTCAAGAAGGCCGACGAGGTGCTGCTCCACGCCACCCGCGGCATTTCCGAAGTCATCACCCGCCCGGGCCTCGTGAACGTCGACTACGCCGACGTCCGCACCGTGATGCAGAACGGCGGCTCGGCCCTGATGGGCACCGGCGTCGGCCGGGGCGAGAGCCGCGCCATGGAAGCGGCGCAGCAGGCCATCTCGAGCCCCTTGCTCGACAACATCTCGATCAACGGCGCGACCGGCGTGCTGCTCAACATGACCGGCGGCGACGACCTGACGTTAGGCGAGGTGCACCAGATCTCCGAGATCGTGCACGACGCGGTGGGCGAAGAGGCCGAGCTGATCTTCGGCGCCGTGGTCGAGCCCTCCATGCAGGGCGAGATCCGCGTCACCGTGATCGCCACCGGCTTCGACAAGGTCGTGGCGTCGGGCCAGGCCGGGGTCATCCAGTTCCCGCAGCGCACCTCGGGCCGCCAGTCGGGAATGCAGCGCGCCTCCGGTGCGCTCCAGCCGCCGGCCCAGATGCCGCAGCAACAGCAACAGCAGCAGGCGGCCGGTGGTCAGCCGCCGACCCGTCGTCCCTCCACCGGCGCCGGCGCGCAGCCGGCGCCGTCGGGTGGCGCCACGGCCGAGCCGGTGCCTGATATGGAAATCCCGACATTCATCCGGCGGCAAATGGATTGATGCACTTGGTGCTTCGCGTCACAAGTGCGTCGCTGTAGGGAAAACCCGATGGCGCGGGGGCTCATGATTGGCTTGTTTGGTCGGATGACCCCCATGAATGGTCCGGGCCGCGCGCGGCTCCTCATTGCGTGCGCCGTACTTCTCGGCGCCAGCGCCGTTGCCGCCTGGCGTTCGGGCCATCTGGGCGGACTCAGGACCGCCGAACCCGTGGTGGTCAGTGCCGCCCCCACCCGCATCGTTGCCGATACGCTCCACCGCGGCGAAACCGTGTCGCAGCTCTTCGCGCGCCAGGGCGTCAATGACGT
>DASXPG010000215.1:0-1879 GCA_036493755.1 Gemmatimonadales bacterium | reverse complement strand
CGCGAAGACGATGTTGAGAACGGTGTCGGCGCGGAAAATGAGCCGCAGGAAGCTCGTCGGGTAGAAAATGTCGCCGTGCATCGCGCCGACGAACGGCAGGCCGCCGAAGATGTAGGGATTCCAGAGCGGGATATGCCCCGCGCGATGGAATTCCTCGGACCAGAAGGTCCGGAACGGAAGGCCGGCCCAGACCTGGTCGCTCATTGTGCCGCTGACGAACTGGCCGCGGAGCATCGGGAGGCAGAGGATCACCACGCCGATCGCGAGCAGTCCGGCGGCGGCCGCCAGCGGATACCGGGGCTGGTATGTCGGGGTGTTGTCTGTGTCGGTCACGGAGTACCTGCGTACATCGGTCTAGATGATCCTCGCGTAAACGTCCTCGAACTGCGCCGCCACCGCCTCCGGCGACAACTCCCTGCGCAAGCGGACTCCGGCTGTCGCCGCTCCTGCCCTGAGTGCCGGCTGGCCGAGGCAGCGTGCCAGCGCGCGTCCGATGTCGGCCGGCGTCGGTGGCACCACGCAGGCGCCCTCGCCGTCTTTCACCAGGTCCAGCACGCCACCGCCGTCGGTGGTCGCCACGACCGGCGTCCCCATCATCAGCGCCTCGGCGGCGGCGAGACCGAGTCCCTCATTCTCCGAGAGAAAGGCCGCGACGGCCGCGCCGCGGATTGCCGGCGGAACGTCCGCGTCGGGCACCTGTCCCAGAAATCTCACCTGCTCGAGACCCAGCCGGCGTGCCTGTTCCTCGAGCTCGACCCGTGCCGGACCATCGCCGATGATCGTCACGGGCACCTTCAGCCCCTCCGTTTTCACGGCGTCGAGGAGAAGGTTCACCCGCTTCTGTTTTGACAGTCTGCCAAGGTAGATGATTCCGGCCCCAATCGGAACCGGCGGCGCTTCAAAACGGGTGACATCCACCGGCACGGGGACCCGGTCGATCTCGAGATCCGGAAGCGCCAGCAACCGGCGCGCCTCGTCGGCAAGAAATGTGGAAATCGCGCAGACCACCGTCGCCCGGGCGAGCACCCGGCGGCCCAGCAGGCGCCCGGCGCCGGAACGCATCATGGCGACATCGGTTCCCATCAGCGTAATGATGGACGGAATCCCTACGCCAACCGCCGACCAGCCCCCCGGCACCCACCAGAAGGCATGAACCAGCTGCGCGCCAATACGCCGGGCCTCGGTTCGGGCTCCGGCTCGCATGGCGCGGACCAGTCGCCAGAAGGTCCAGGCACCGCCGATGCCGGCCGACCGGGCGGCCATGTCGCCACCATAGGCCAGGTCTTCTCGTTCGGGCGATGCGTAACGAACCGGGATGACGGTCGCCCCGCCGAGGGTGAATCGGTCGGCCTTTCCGCGATCGGCCGGGACGATGACGGAGACGACATGTCCCTTTTGGACGAGAGCTTCGGCGAGGCGTCCCAGAAACGAGCCAGCCACATCCCCCGGAAAACGAGGATACGAGTGGGCCAGCATCACGATGCGGAGGGACGAAGGGCTCGGCACTCGCCAAAACTAACGCCACTCCGCGCGGTCGCGCGCGAAGTGGCGTCAGGAAATCCAGATACCTAGTGGATGAAGTCGACCCAGCCGCCTTCGTTGGCGACGATGCCCACGGTCCCGCTGGACAGGAAACCGATGCGCCGCACCGTCCCGCCGGTGGCAATGTTGCGCAGCGAATAGGTCTGGGGATCGATCACGACCACTCCCCGGCCGTAATAGCTGGTCCCGATGTAGAGCTGTCCGTTGGCCGGGTTCTGTGCCATGCTGAACCCGCCGCCGCCGGGCAGCTTGATGGTATTGACCTTGCTGTGCGTGGCCAGATCCCAGACCTGGAACTCGCCGATTTCATTGGCCAGCCACAGCTTCGTGCCGTCCG
>DASXPG010000214.1:0-7430 GCA_036493755.1 Gemmatimonadales bacterium | reverse complement strand
GGTCTTGCGCTCGGCGCCGAGCATCGCGGCCGCCTTGCGGGCGGCGCGGCGCAGGTCCTGTGCGGACAGCCGGGGTTTCCGGTGGCCGATGCCGTTGACCCAGACGACCGGGTAGTCGGGGATGATCCAGCGGAACAGGTGCTGCATGCTCGAGACGTTGCGCCCCCAGTCGTCGCCGAAGACGACGATGGGGGTGCCCGCCGCGAGCTTCACGCCGCGCGCTTCTGGAACACCACCAGGAACTTGTTGGCGCGGTACTTCTGTGACAGCGGTGCGGTGATCGCTTCGTAGGTGCCGCGGACCCAGCCAAGCTTGTCGGCCCACTTGCGGTCAACGAACTCCAGCGTCTTCAGCTCGAAACCCTGTGCTTCGAAGATGCGGATGATTTCGTTGGGCCAGAGCGCGCGCTGGTTAGGCGTCATGGCGCTGATGCCGATGAAGCGGTTGACGATGTTGTTGGCGAACCAGGTCAGCATGTTCAGCGCGTTGGGCTCGAGCGCGATGACCTTGCTGGTGGTGATCCGCTTCAGCTCCGGCGGCAGCTTGTCGAGCTCGGGAAAATGGTGCAGCAGCAGGAAGGTCCACGCCACTTCGGCGACACCGTCGCGAAACGGCAGCCGCTCGGCGTCGGCGACCAGGAACCGGCCCTTGAGATTCTCGCGGCGGAAACGCTCGCGCGCCGCCTTGGCGCCCTGCCGCGTCAGATCCATCGCCACCACATCGCAGCCGCGACGGGCCAGGCGGATGGAGTGCGCGCCGGTGCCGCATCCGATATCCATGACGATGCCTTTGGGGATCGTCGGCATCGCCATCTGGTGCAATTCGTCATAGCCCGACGTGATGTGCTCGTTCTCGGGCTTCTGCGCGAAGAGATCGGCGTAGAACGCCTGCTCCGTCTTCAGATCCTGCATGTCCTCACCCGTGAGTACCGCGTGTGGTGGCCAGAACCGGCGATGCCGGACCCGGACCGGAATTTTCCAGTGCCGCCGCCGCCCGGCGAATCAGCGATGGCGATATCGACCCGTGACAGGGGAGCGCGATCATCCGCGCCGCGATTGAATCCGCCCCGGGAGTTGGCAAATCCGATGCCAGCTGGCCCCTGAAACCCTGAATGGCGCCTAGCGATGTCGGAAAAGACCGAACAAAACTAAGCCCGGCCTGTGCCAGAAGCGAAACTTTCGCCTCACGATCGGCCTGATCCGCCGCCAGCGCCGGGACCCGCAGCCACGCGGCCTCGCTGCCATCGGGCGGCTGCGGAAGAACCAGGCCACGCACCCCTTTCAACGCTTCCGTCCAGGTCCGGGCGACGCGCTGGCGCATCAGCCGGAATTCGCCCGTGATGCCGGCAAGGCCGGCGGCGAGGCCTCGAGCGGCGGCGGGCATTGCATGGGCCTCGAACTCCGGATCGTACCACGACTCTCCGACTCGAAGGCCCGGAAGACGGCTGAGCATTCCGAAAGCGAGCGGGCTCGCGCTGACTGTCGTGCCGGCGGCCATCACCAGGAGCCCGGCGCCGCGGGCGCCGGCAACAGGCCGTTCCCGATCCGCCTCAACTGCGCAGGCAGGATCGTTGACCAGCAGTACGCCGCCATCCCCGAGCGACACGCACTTGCCGCGCCCGAAACTGAGAATGCCCAAGGGTCCGCGGGTTCCCACCGCCCTGCCCTGCTCGCGAGCGCCGAGGGCCTGCGCCGCGTCGTCGATGATCATCGCGCCCGAGGCGCGGACCCAATCGAGATCGCTGGTGACGTCGGGAAAACCGTAGAGATTGCCGAGCAGCAGCGCGGCAGTTCGCGGACCAACCGCGGACCGAAGAGCCGCCCGGTCGAGCTGGAGCGTGCGCGGATCGAGATCGCAGAGCACGACCTTCGAGCCGGATGCGGCGGCCGCGGCGGCGACCGAGTAGCTGGTGTACGCGGGAAGCACCACCTGGTCGCGGCCCGTCATTCGCATCGCGATCCGCAGTGCAGCGGCCAGGGCCGCGCGGCCGGCATCAAAGGCGATCACGCCCGCGCCGGGAAAGAGCACGTTCAGCTCGCGCTCCAATGTTCCTGCCGCCGAAATCGGCGCGATCCACGCTACCGCTCCACGCAAGAGAGCCTCGACGCTGGACGGCGCCAGCGTCGGCGGAATGCGCGCGATACTCAGGCCGGTGTCCCCGTCACGGGCTCACCGCGATAGAGCCGCTCGTAGTCGGCGAGCATCCGGGAGAGGCTGTGAGCCTGCTCCGCGTGCAGCCGGGCGAGTCCCCCCAGCTCGGCGCGCCGTGCTTTGGAAGCGAGCACCTCGCGCAGCGCGCGGAGCAGCGCTTCGCCGTCGCCGTCAGCAATCACCTGCGATTCCAGCTCCGGCCCCAGCACCTCGGCGTTAGATCCGACGTTCGTGACGACCGGGCAGCAGCCGCACGACATCGCCTCCATCAGGCTGACCGACATGCCCTCGCTGCGCGACGTCATCGCGAAAACGTCGAGCAACCGGTAACCATCCGCCGGCGACGTGGTCCATCCCGGCAGACGGACGTGGTCCTTCAGTCCGAGCCGGTCGACGGTGGCTTCGACGGTGGGGCGATCGGTGCCTTCGCCATAAATCACCAGCACCAATGGCGGCCCGTGATTCTCGCCGCGCAGCTGCGCATAGGCTTCCACCAGGCGGCTGTACGCCTTCACGGGCTCGAGCCGGCCGACGCTGCCGAGCACCAGGGCATCGGCGGGAAGTCCGAGCGATCGCTTGATCTCGGCCGACGCCGGGCCGGGTGTGAAAATCGCCGTGTCCACGCCGTTAGGCACGGTGACCACACGCTCCTTCGAAATGCCGACGACCCGCACGAGGTACTCGTGCAGCCGCTCGGAGACCGCCACGACCGTACTGGTCCACGCGCCGGCACGGCGGTCGAGCCAGCGCACCAGCGCCGGATCGTCATGCTCGCGGCCGTGCTCGGTGAAGATGATGCGGGGAACCCGCGCCAGCCGCGCCGCCAGCGCGCCCTTGTACCAGGCACCGCTATGGAGATGGACGACGTCGGGCCGGGTGGCGCGGATCGCGCGCACCAGAGCGATCGGGGCCAGCATGGAGAGCCCCGGCGTCAGTTTGAGAACGTGATACTGGTCCACGATCCGCCGTACCGACTCCCCCACCCTGCCCACCCGGCCGCTCAGTGTGATCACCGACATGGTGATGTCGGAGCCTTGCCAGCGCGCCGCCATTTCGGCGACCAGCGTCTCCATGCCGCCGCCGTTGAGGTCGAAGACGATCTGGGTGAGGCGGAGCTTGCGGCTCACGAGGCGCCCCCGCCGCGCAGCCGCCGGCCCAGTCCGCCAAGATCGAGGCCACGCACGGCGGCCTTCCACATCAGCGTCTCGTGATCGCCGCCGACTTCGATGCGACGCAACGCGAAGAGATCGTCGCCGGGGAAGTTTTCGCCGCCGAAATCGGAGAAGAGCGCCGAATATCCGCCTTCCCGGGCCGAGGCGACGCCTTCGGGGGTGATATCCGCCGGCCCACCGAATGGATAGGCCATCGCGGGACGGGACTCGCCGCCATGCGAGCGCAGCTCCGCCAACGGCGCGGCGATCTCATGCCGCAGCGGCTCGCCGGAGAGCGTCGAGAGGCGCGGGTGATTCGCGGTGTGTCCGCCCATGCTCCAGCCGTCGGCGCGCAGCGCCTCGATCTCCGTCCAGTCCATCACCGCCATCCAGTCGCGCACCAGGCTGGTCTCGTCATGCGCGAAGCGACGATCGGTCGCGACCAGTCCGGTGGAGACGAAGCAGGTACCCGTGACCCCCGCGGCATCCATGATCGGCCGCGCGACCTCGGTGACCGAGCGGTACCCATCGTCGAAGGTGATCGCGGCGGCCGGCCGCCGCAGCCGCTCTTTTCCGCGTAGCAGCTCCATCGCGCGATCCAGTCCCACCACGTCGTGATGGCGCGTGATGTACTCGATCTGGCGGCTGAACACCTCGGGTGACACGGTCATCCCGTCTCGGCACAACCTTGTTATCCGGTGAAAAGTGAAAACCCGAATCGGATGCGCGCCGCGGATCGTTCGCCAGAGATCGCGCAACGGACCGAGCAGCGCGAGCCAGAGTCCGACGAAGACGGCTTTGAAGGGGTAGAGCGGATTGCGAAGTCGCCGGGCGATACCGCGCCAGAAGAGCCGGTTCCCGAGCGCCAGCCGTTGTGAGAGCAAGGGGGAGCGATTGGTGCGTCCACCTTTGCGCTGCGGCGTTGCGGTCGTATCGCCGGTAGTCACCCGCCGCAGCGCGTGAGACAGCAAACCGAGGGCCAACTCTTCGACGCGAGCCTGAACATCGGCGACGTCATCCGCCGGGTAAATCGGCGCGCGCGCTTCTGCGACGATTCCACCGGTATCGAGTCCCGCGTCGATCCAGTGCACCGTCGCACCGATGTCGGCTGCGCCGAACCAGAGCTCCCAGAATCCCGGAGGCGCACCACGAAACTCCGGAACCGCGCCTTCATGGACGTTCAGCGTTCCCATGCGGGGGATGGTGAAGAGCGCGGGCTTGAGGATCGGCGCGCCGATCGAGAGACCGAGATCGGGATGCCACCCCGTCACGTGGGCGACCGCCTCCGGCGAGGCCAGCTTGGCGATCTCGAATTCTTCCACCGGTAGCGCCCGGGCCGGCGGCTGCGGCAGAGGTGCGACCGTCCGGAAGCGGCCGAGCAACGAGAGCGCGGCGTAAGCCAGCCGATATGGAATCCACAGCGGGCCGTGCTTGCGGACATTCTTCAGGAAGCGACCGGCACCTCCGCCGCCTGGCGGAAGCTGGCGGCAAATCAGTACCGCCTCGAGGCCGGGTGTATCCGCGATCACACTCCACCAGGCGGTGCCGCGGAGATCGGGATGTCCGGTGAAAATTACCAGCCGCAAGCGGAGCCTTTCAGGGCGTTGCGGGTACGCAACATTGTGACGGGACTGGCCGAATCTGGCCCAAAGAATGCGTGCTCATCGTAGCGCCGGTAGACGCATAAATCTAATATTGTCAGTAGTCTAGCGGGGCACGGCAGTTGCATCCGCCGGGCTCACACAGTGCACGCAAGGATCAGCCGAGACCGTGTCTTCCATTCCAATCGCAGCCGCCAGGCAATCGAGATCCCAAGCCGCGGGTGTCGCAAAAAGCCGGGCCCCCGGCATGGGCGGGCTCAAGGCTCCCCCCGGGACTCTCTTCGTATACCTGCTGTGGTTCATCATCCTCTGCGACCCGCAGTGGTGGATCTCGCGATATGTGGGAACGTGGATCCGGCAGGTTCCGACAGCCATGTTCGCCGTGATGTTGCTGCTGCTTTTCGTGAAGCCGCCGAAGGTGGTGTTTCCGCCGCTGCTCGCCTTCATCGCCTATACCATCCTCATCATCCCCTTCGCCTTCAACCGCGGCTACACCTTCATCGTGGTGAAGCTGCTGATTGTCTATTACGTGCTCGCTCTGGCGACGATGGCCAACGTCGCGAATGCCAAGCAGGCTGTTCCGATCATCTGCGGGGCGCTGTTCTGGCAGAACATCTGGTGGGTGGTCCTCGGCGCCAAGTCAGGCCTGGTGAAATGGCATCCGACGCTCGCGAACTATGACGGTTATGGACCGTTGATGGATGTGTCCTTGGGTTCGACCTACTACTTCGCGCTCGCGACCACGCACAAGAGAACACGCACCATCGCGTTCCTGACGGCGATGGGCTGTTGTGTCGGACTGGTCTCCTCGTATGCGCGCGGGGCGGTCCTCGCCGGTGGTGCCGTGGTTCTCTGGATCCTTATTCGTTCCAAGCGCAAGGGCGTCGCCATCGCCTCGGCCGCCGCCGTGGCGATCGTGGTGATCGTCTCGGGGCTCTTCTTCACCGGCTCCAACCGCGGTGACGCGAACAGCAACTTCTTCACCGAGATGAGCACCATCGGCAGCGGCGACGGCACCCAGCAGGACCGCGAAGTGCTCTGGGCCCTGGCACGGCGGGTCTGGTCGGAGCATCCCGTTTTCGGCGTGGGCGCGGAGAACTTCGGTCCGTATGCCGCCGAGCACTTTTCGGTCGGTACGGTAGGCGGCGCCTACGACGAGAACCCCGAGCGCCTGTACGACAAGAAGCTGCACTCGACGTACTTCCAGCTGCTCTGTGAATACGGCGTCGTTGGTTGTGTGATCTTTTTCTGGATGCTGTATGACTTCGCCAAGCGCAACGCGCAGCTGCGGAAGAAGGCCGCCATCCAGCGATGGGCGGAAGTCAGCGGCGGCCAGCTCGATCTCACGAATTTGTCCTTCAGCGTCGAGGCCGGCATGGTGGGCTTCCTCGCATCGGCCTTCTTCTACAACCAGATTTTCAACGTGCACTGGTTCTACACGCTGGTAACCGTCAACATGCTTCTCTATTACCTCTCCCGGCCGGCCCCCGCGGTCAGGCGCCGGTCGGTACCGCTCCCGACATGACCCGGGCGACGCGCTCCGCGACGCTCGCGCTCGTCATTTCCAGCCTCGTCGTCTCGCTTCTCATCGCCGAGGGAGCGCTGCGCATCGCGGCCCGATTCGCGATCGCGGGCGCCGACCGACTGGCGAAGATTGACCCGATGAAGGTGCTGATCGAGCCCCACGGCGCCTTCGGCTACCGGCAACGGCCCAACGTGGTATTCGCGTACGGCAACGGTTCCACCGCCAGCGCGAACGCGATGGGATACCGCGGACCGCTGGTGACGATTCCAAAACCCGCCGGCACCTTCCGGGTCATTTTGCTGGGCGAATCCACGACTCATGGCTGGGGTGTGGTGGATTCGGAGACCATCGATACGTATCTCCGACCCCTGCTGGCGCAGCAGGCGCGTGGACGACGCGTCGAGGTCGTGAATCTCGCCTTCGACGGCTATGACGCCTACCAGGTCTGGCAGCGTCTGCTCAGCAACGGCACCCGCTTCCAGCCCGATGCCATCATCGCCAATGTCGGCATCAACGATGTCCGCAATGCGCGGTTCGCGCCCCCCCTGGGTGACCCCGATCCCCGGACCCTGATCTGGGAAGCCGATCTGAAAAGGCTGCGACGTGAAGCGGCGAACGGCGGGCCCAGTTTCAGCACCCGCTTCAAGCACTACTTCTTCCTGGCACGGTTGCCGGGGATGATGAACGACCTCATGTTCCGCCACCGCCCGGCGCTGAAACCGGAAGTCACCGTGTATCCCCAGGCCGCCGACAACTTTCAGCGCAACGTTCTGCGCATCGCCGATGTCGCCCGTGATCTCGACGTGCCGCTGATCCTCTCGACGCCGCCATCGATTCTTCCCCGTACCGGTGATTCCAGGCTCGCACCCCGCGACTACTGGATCCGCGACGCCGTGACCACCCAACTCTACCGGGACACCCTGGCGGCCCGGCTGATTGCTATCCAGCAACAGCGCGCCGCCCAGGGCCAGACCATCATCTATGTCAGCCATACCATTCCCA
>DASXPG010000213.1:0-13935 GCA_036493755.1 Gemmatimonadales bacterium | reverse complement strand
GTCGCAGGCCATCGCCAACTCGTTGCCCGAGCCGAGGCAGTATCCGTTGATCATCGCCAGCACCGGCTTGGGGAAGGCGTCGACCACTTCGATGAGGCCCGGCCCGTACCGCAGGTCGTGCAGGATCTCGACCGGGTTCTTGCCGACGAACTCGCCGACATCCGCGCCGGAGACGAAGGCCTTCCCGGAGCCGGTGATCACGACGACCCGCACCGCGGCGTTGCGGCGCAGCTCGCCTAACGCCTCGATCAGCTGCTGGCGGGTGGCGACGTCGAGGGCGTTGCGCTTGTCGGGGCGGTCGATGACCAGCGTGGCCACCGCTCCCTGCATTTCCGTGCGAACGTGGGATTGGCTCATCGGCTCTCCTCCCAGCGGTAGAAGCCCTGGCCGGTCTTTTTTCCGAGCTTGCCTTCCGTCACCAGGCGGGTGAGGATCGCCGGCGCGCGGAAGACCGGCGAGCCCAGCGTCTGCTCGAGGTACGTCGCGATGGCGAGCCGCACATCGAGGCCGACCAGGTCGGTGAGGCGCAGCGGCCCCATCGGATGGTTGTAGCCCAGCGTCATCGCCTTGTCGATGTCCTCGGCCGATGCCACGCCATCCTCCAGCATACGCATCGCTTCGAGCCCCAGGGCGATACCCAGCCGCGAGCTGGCGAAGCCCGGCGAGTCCTTCACGACGATGGGCTCCTTGCCCAGGTCCTTCGCCAGCGCGACCACGGTATCGCGAGCGCGCTCCGAGGTGCCGTCGTGCACGACGACCTCGACCAGCTTCATCAGATGCACCGGGTTGAAGAAGTGCATCCCGACCACCCGGCCCGGCGTCGTCGCGGCATCGGCGATGCGCGCGATGGCCAGCGAGCTGGTGTTGGTCGCGAGAATGGCGTGCGACGGGACGATGGGGTCGAGGGTGCGGATCAGCTGCTGCTTGAGCCCGATCTGCTCGGGGATCGCTTCGATCACGATGTCGGCGCCGCGCGCCGCCTGGGCGATGTCGTCGTAGGCGCTGATGCGCGCCAGGGTCGCGTCGCGGTCGTCGGGCGTCGCCTTGCCGCGCTGCACCGCGCCGTCGAGGTTGCTGCGGATGCGCCCCAGAGCGGCGTGCGCGGCGCCGGGAATGGCATCGGTGAGCCGTACCATGCGGCCCGATTGCGCGGCCACCTGGGCGATGCCGTGGCCCATGGTGCCCGCTCCCACGACGGTGACGATCCGGATATCGGTCACGAGACCGGGGAATCTACCGCACGCCGCGCCTTGTCGGGATGATTGCTGCAGAGACCGTCGACTCCCTCGGCCAGGAGCCGCCGCATGTCGTCCGGCTGGTCGACCGTCCAGGGATACACCACGCCGCCGGCGTCGTGCACCAGCCGGACCAGCGCGCCATCAACCAGCGATGCGTGCTGCCAGAGCGCGGTGGCGCCGGCGTCGCGCATCATCCGGGGCGCGTCGATCGGATAGGAGGCCGAAAGGACGCCGCGGGCCAGGTCGTGCCGCCGCGAGCCGAGACGCTTGACGATGCGATGGTCAAAGGAATGGACCGCGATCTTCGACGGATCGGGCGCGCCATCGAACGCGGCCAGCAGCGCCTCGTCGAATGAGCCATTGAGGGTCTTGACCTCGACAAAGGCGATCATCGGCGCGATGACGTCGAGCGCCTCGGCCAGCGTCGGGATCGGCTCGCCGTTGGGGAGACGATGCGCGCGAAGCTGGCTGAAGGAGGAGGCCGGGATGGCCTGGCCGGCGATGCTCTCGTCGTGATGCACCAGCAGCTGGCCGTCCCGCGTCGCGTGGATGTCCAGCTCGACAGCGTCGGCGCCCAGGGATTTTGCGGTACGGAACGCGGCGAGGCTGTTCTCGGTCTCGCGCGCCGAGGCACCGCGATGCGCGATGACGAGGGGACGCGAAGCGTGAAGGGCGAAGCGCGAATCGGCAGGCGCCGTCAGGTGTTCCGATCCCGCGTCGCGATTTCCGTTTCGCGCTTCGCCCTCTTCATGCGGTGTCCGCCATGTCGCTCTTCTTCGCGGTGATCCAGTCGTTCTCGCGCATCAGCGCCCTCAGCTCGTGATAGTCGGCGGGCTGGGGCAGGACATCCTTCAGGTAGGCGTCGTACTTGCCGTTGGTGAATTCCTCGGTGCCGGCGGTGTTCCACTTCTGGTGCCCGTACATGCCGATGCGCCGGTTGAACTTCAGCGACGGCACCTCGAGCCAGCGGTCCCGATCGGGGATCAGCGAGTTCATCCGGTCCACCAGGCGCACCACCTCTTCGCGATAGAGCCCGCGGCTCGCCTCGTTGAGCTTGGCCTTGTCTACGCCGTGCTCGTTCTCGCGTTCGTCGAAGCGTCCCTTGAGGCCCCACTCGTAGGCCCAGTGCGCGCTCGAGGAGTTGTCGGTGCCGAAAAGATCGAAGGCCGTCGGCACCCACTTGTTGAAGAACTTCTGGACCGTCTCCGGCGGAATCCGCCCGGCCTTGATGATGCGCAGCAGGCCGTTGTTGCCGGTGCCGAGGTGATAGCTCTCTTCCTTCAGCATCGGACCCATGGAGCGGGCCAGGGGCTCGAAGGACGACGTGCTCAGCATCTTGAGCTGGAACTTGCCGTCGCGGTCGATGAACTGGGTGTAGGTGAAGAAGTCGAGCCAGTTGTCGACCCGCTCGTTGAAGGAGCCGAGGAGGCGCTTCCCTTCGGTGGCACGGCGCTCGAGCAGCTTCTGCGCTTCGCGCTTGCCCTCGTCGCCGAAATGCGCCACCAGCAGGTAGGCCATCTGCCAGCCGTGCCGCATCTCCTCGCACATCACCCGCATGATCGACAGCAGATCGTAGCTCGAGGGCGAGTTCTCCAGCAGCGCGCGCTGCTGTTCGACCGACGCGAACTCGGTATCGCCCTGGTAGACGATGAGGTTGAGCAGCGCGTCGCGGATGCGCTGGTCGGGAATGTGCATGACCGTCGGCCACTTGTTCTGGCCCTTGTAGTGCCCGTACTCGATGGTCGGCACCTCGGGCTCGCCGAACTTGATGTCGAACTTGAACGTCCTGAGCTCGTCGGCGGTCAGCCCGATGTCGGTCTGCCACGACTTGAACAGGTCGATCCATTCGTCGAACGTATGAACCTTGAGCATCTGCCTTCTCCTCAGCGACCGGTGAACAGAGGCGCCCGCCTGGCCTTGAAGGCTGCGAGCCCCTCGGTAAAGTCCTGCGTCGAGAAACAATCGAGCTGGGCTTCCAGCTCGTAATCCAGCATGGCATCGAGCGACTCGGTCTCGCTCCGGTAGACGGCCTGCTTCATCAAGCGCATCGCCAGCGGCGGATTGGCCGCGATCCGGGCTGCCCAGCTCTTCGCCGCCTCGGCCAGCTCCGCGGCCGGCGCCACCCGATTCACGATGCCCAGCTCCAGCAGCCTGGCCGCGCCGATCATCTCGGCACCGGCGAAGATCTCGATCGCGCGCGCCGCACCGACGAGGCGGGGCAGGAAGTACGAGCCGCCCCAATCGGGGTGCAGCCCCAGCTTGGCGAAGACCTGGCCGATGGACGCGGCGTCCGAGGCGATGCGCAGGTCACAGCCCAGCGCCAGGTTCGCGCCGCCACCCGCCGCCGCGCCGTTCAGGGCGCAGATCACGATCTGCGGCGCGTCGCGGATGACGCGGTAGATCTGCCGGCAGCCATCCACGATGCGCCGGCCGGCTTCGCGATCTTTGCGGTCGTGCAGATCCTGGAGGAGGGATAGATCGGCGCCGGCGCAGAAGGCGCGCCCCGCGCCGGCCAGCACGATGCAGCGGACCCGCTCGTCCTTGGCCATGATCGCGAGAGCCCTGCCGATCTCGCCCGCCATTTCGGTGGTGAGAGCGTTGAGCTTGTCGGGGCGGTTCAGCGTCACCGTGCCGACGCCGCCGTCCACCGCGGTGAGCACCGTGTCGAACGCCGCCTCAGCCATCGATCCGCTCCACGACCGTGGCGATGCCCTGGCCGACGCCGATGCACATCGTCGCCAGGCCGTAACGGACCTGCCGGCGCTTCATGGCGTGCACCAGCGTCGCCAGAATCCGCGCGCCCGATGCGCCTAACGGGTGGCCGAGGGCGATGGCGCCGCCGTGCACGTTGACGATCGCTTCGTCCAGCTTCAGCTCGCGGATGCAGGCCAGCGACTGCGCGGCGAACGCCTCGTTGAGCTCGATCAGGCCGATGTCCTTGAGGGCGAGACCGGTGCGGGCCAGCACCTTGCGTACCGCCGGAACCGGGCCGATTCCCATGACGTCGGGCGCGACACCGGCCACCGCGGTTCCGACGATGCGCGCCAACGGCCGATAGCCGCGCTGGGCGGCGAGGGTGTCGCTGGTCACGAGCAGGGCCGCGGCGCCGTCGTTGATCCCCGACGAGTTGCCGGCGGTGACGCTGCCGCCGTCCTTCTTGAAGGCGGGCCGGAGCTTGCCCAGCGACTCGGCGGTGGCGTCGGGGCGGGGATGCTCGTCGCGGTCCACCACCCGCAGCGTCGAGCGCCGTTCCTCGGCGACCCGCACCGGCACGATCTCGTCGTCGAAGGCGCCGTCCTTCTGCGCCGCGGCCGTTCTCCGCTGGCTCTCGGCGGCGAACCGATCCTGGTCGGCGCGGCTGATGCCATGCCGCTCGGCGACCCGCTCGGCGGTCTCGCCTAACGAAATGGTCCAGTCTCTGGACATCTCGGGGTTCACGAACCGCCAGCCGACCGTCGAATCGGCGACCGGCGGCGCGGTGCGGCCCCACGGCTCCGCCGACTTCAGCATGACGTAGGGAGCGCGGGTCATCGACTCGACGCCCCCGGCGATCACGCATTCGGCCTCGCCGGCCTTGATCGCCTGCGCCGCGCTGGCGACGGCCTGGAGGCCGGAGCCGCAGAGACGGTTGATGGTCTGGCCGGGCACCTCGACCGGCAGGCCCGCCAGCAGTGCGGCCATCCGGGCGACGTTGCGGTTGTCTTCGCCCGCGCCGTTGGCGCAGCCGTAGATCACGTCGTCGATCAGCGCCGGATCGATCGCGGTCCGCTCGATGATCGCGCGGATCGGAATCGCCGCGAGATCGTCGGGCCGTAGGCTCGCCAGCGCCCCGCCGTGCCGCCCGATCGGCGTCCGGACGGCGTCGACAATTACAGGCTGACCCATACCGTCTTTGTTTCCAGGTAGCCGTTCAATGCCTCAGCACCGAGGTCGCGACCAAAGCCCGAGGCCTTGTAGCCGCCGAACGGCGCCGCCGCATCGTAGAAATTGTAGGTATTGATCCAGACGGTTCCCGCCTTGATCGCCCGCGCGGCGCGATGCGCCTTCTGGATGTCCCTGGTCCAGATGCCGGCCGCGAGGCCGTACATCGAGCGGTTGGCGATCGCCATCCCCTGGTCGAAATCGTCGAAGGTCTGCACCGCGAGCACCGGCCCGAAGATTTCCTCGCGCGCGATGGTCATCTCCGGCGTCACACCGTCGAAGATCGTCGCCTCGATGAAATAGCCCTTGCCATTGGGCTTCACCGCGTTGCCGCCGGCGACCAGCTTCGCGCCTTCCTGCTTTCCCTTCTCGATGTAGCCCATCACGGTCTGCTGCTGCTTCTTCGACACCACCGCACCGATGCGGCTGTTCTTGTCGAAGGGATCGCCGGGAGTGAGCTTCTTCGCCCGCGCCGCCAGTTCGTCGACCACCTGGTCGTGGACGCTCCTTTCCACCACCAGCCGGCTCCCGGCCGCGCAGACTTCGCCCTTGCTGTAGAAGATGCCGTTCTGCGCGCCCTTGATCGCGGAGGCGATGTCGGCGTCGGCGAAGATGACGTTAGGCGACTTGCCGCCCAGCTCCAGGGTCACCCGCTTCACGGTATCGGCCGCCGTCTTCATCACCGATTGGCCCACCGCCGTCGAACCGGTGAAGGAGATCTTGTCCACGCCCGGGTGCGCGACCAGCGCGCTGCCCGCCGTGGAGCCGCCGCCCGGCACCACGTTGAAGGCGCCGGCAGGGAAGCCCGCCGCCTCGAGGATTTCGGCGAAGAGGATGATGGTGAGCGGCGCCTCGGACGGCGGCTTGCTCACCACGGTGCAGCCGGCGGCCAGCGCCGGCGCGAATTTCCAGACCGCCAGGTTCAGTGGGAAATTCCACGGTGTGATCGCTCCCACGACGCCGACCGGCTCCTTCAGCGTGTAGGTGAAGAAGTTGCCCGAGACCGGCAGCGTGTCGCCGGTGATCTTGTCGGCCCAGCCGCCGAAATACCGCAGCACCTCGGCGCTCATCCCGATTTCGATCTTCGACTCGAAGAGCAGCTTGCCGTTCTGCCGGGTCTCCAGCTCGGCGAACTCATTGATGCGCGACTCCAGGAGATCGGCCGCTTTCATCAGCAGCTTGCCGCGCTGGCGCGCGCTGATCTTGCGCCAGGCGTCGCCCTCGAAGACGGCCCGCGCCGCCTGCACCGCGGCATCGATCTCCGCCTTGTCCCCGGCCGCGACCTGGGCCAGGACTTCCTCGGTCGCCGGATTCTCGACCGGGAAGCGGCTGCCCGACGCTGCCGGGCGCCACTCCCCGTTGATGTGGCAGTCCGCGCGCACCTACTCGGCCTTGAACTTGGCCATGCGCTTCTCGGCGTAGGCCGCGATGCCTTCTTTCGCGTCCGAACTCTTGAAGAGCAGGGACTGCAGCTCGCGCTCCAGCGCCAGGCCGCTCTCGAACGACATCTCGAGACCCGACACCACCGACCGCTTGATGTGGCCGACCGCCATCGCCGCCTTGTTGGGCGGGCAGAACTGCTTGGCGTAGACCAGGATCTGGTTCCAGAACTCCTCGGGCGATGCATCCCACACGTCGTTCACCAGGCCCAGCTCCTTGGCGGTGTCGAACGACATCTGGTTGCCCGTGACCATCAGCTCGATCGCCTTCGCCTTGCCCAACAGGCGGGCCATGCGCTGGGTGCCGCCGGTACCGGGGAGCACGCCGAGGTTCACCTCCGGAAGGCCGATCTTGCCGGCTTCCTTGCGGGCGATGCGCATGTCGCAGGCCATGGCGATCTCGAGGCCACCGCCGACGCAGTGCCCGTTGAGCGCCGCGATCACCAGCTTCGGCGTCTGCTCGAGCCGTGAGAGGGTCTCGTTGGCGTGGAGGCAGAAGTAGTACTTGAACTTCGGCGTGACCTTGTTGAGCATGCCGATGTTCGCGCCGGCGGAGAAGAACTTGTTGCCGGCGCCGCGCAGCACGATCACGTGCACGCTGTCGTGGAAGCGGGCCTGGAGGATCGCCTCGTCGATCTGCCGGTTCATTTCGTAGGTATAAGTGTTGGCCGGCGGATCGTTGAGCTGGATGACGGCGACGCCGCCGTCGGTCCAGTAATCCACCAGGGTCTTCGCGCCGGTCGTGGTCGTCTTTTCGGGTGCGGTCGCCGTCATGATGCTGAAACCTCCACTTGATAGCCGTTCAGGAACAGCCGGGTGATCGTGTCGGATAACTCATGCACCGAGGCGGCTCCGCCCGGGTGGTACCACGTGTAAATCCAGTTCATCATGCCGAACAGCGTGTAGGCGGCGATCTGCCGGCGAGCCCGGCCCTCGGCGCTCGCGCCGTCGAGCGCGGCGAGCAGGTCCACCAGCATGTCGACATAGCCGCGCTTGAGCCGGGTGATTTCCTTCAGCATCTCGCCCGACAGCGACTCGGCCTCGTGTGCCAGGACCTTCATCTCACCCATGTGGGAAACGAAGAAGTGGACGTGATGGCTGATGAACGCGGCGAGCTTCTCCTCCGGGCCCGACGCCCGACGCACGACCTCCGCAGCCCCTTTCGAGACGCTTTCGAAGCAGGCTTTCTGGATCTGGTACAGCAGGTCGTCCTTGCCCTCGCAATAGTAGTAGAGGCCCGCGAGGCTCATCCCCGCGGCCCGGGCAAGGTCTCGCATGGAAGTGCTGGCGAAGCCGTTGGCCGCAAAAACCCGGGCCGCGGCCTTGAGGAGCCGCTCCTTGCGATGGTCGTAATTCTGCAATCGGGTCTCCGGATTGATTTCGAACGATCGTTCGAACGAAATATGACCGGCCCGGCGAGCTTGGCGCAAGGGGCCCATTACCCTTAAAGTCGTCTTAACGTGATGCTGCGCGAGGCGTCTAACTCCTTGAAGGATGGGAGCTCCGGTTACGGCCGACATTGCCGATAGCGAGCTGATCGCCCGCTTTCAGAATGGCGATGAAAAGGCGGCAACCGAGCTGGTGCTTCGGCATACCGCGGCCTTGGCGCGCTTTCTGGCGGTGCAGGGCGCTCCGGATGACGAGCTGGATGACGTGGTGCAGGATGCGTTTTTCAAAGCCTTCCGGGGCATCGGCGGATTCCGCGGTGGATCCAGCTTCCGGACGTGGCTGCTGACCATCGGCGGCAACGTATTGAAAGATCGGCAGCGGCAATGGAAGCGGCGGCACGTCGTGGAGCTGATGCCGGACGTCGCCGATCCAAGCGCCGATCCGCAGGGCGATGCTGATGCCGCGTGGGCGGCCGAACGACTTCAGGAAGGGTTAGGCAGACTGGCGCGGCTCCAGCGGGAAGTATTCCTTCTGCGGGCGCAGCAGGGCGCCGAGTATCCGGACATCGCGGCGTCGTTGGGCATCAGTGAAGGCGCGGCGCGGGTTCACTATCATCATGCGGTCAAGAGGCTCAAGGCATGGATGCAAACCTGAAGGACGAGCTGCCGGATCGCATCGCGGGGGCGCTGAGCGCGCTCGACCGCGGCGCGGCCCGTCGCGCCGAGGCAGTGGATGCCTCGCGCATCGCGGAGCGCGTCCTCCAGCGGCTCAAGGATGAGCCGGTGCGCGTCCTGCACCCTCCGCGGATCAGCCTGCGCGGTCTGCGCGTCGCGGCGGCGCTCGCGGTGCTGGTGATCGGCGGCGTGGTGACGCAGCGCCTGGTGTTTGGCCCGGGGCGGGCCAGCGTCGCCGCCTTGCCGATTCTTCCTCCGGTGGCGGCGGGCAGCACCACGGTCGATGCCTCGCAGCAGCAGGCGATTCTCGATGCGATCGAAGAGATGCGGACGGCGCCGGGAGACTCGACGGTGATTCCCGCGGCCGTCAGCGTCGAAGATCTCGACGTCCCGGAGCTCCAGGCGTTGCTGTCCAGCATGGATGAACCGCAGCATGGCGGCACCGAATGAAGCGCGCGGCGGTCGCCTTGCTGCTGGTGCTGAGCGCCGGATCGCTCCAGGCGCAGAACGCGCGTGCCCGCCGCAACGCGGCCGAGACTCCGCGCACACCGGCCACCGATACGGCGTGGAATCCGGAGCCGATGCCTGGTGGTGCCGTTCGCGATATGGGCCAGCAGGATCCCCAGCAGGCCGCGAATCTGCGACTCAAGATCGAAGAGCGGTTCGGCCGCATGGTACAGAACCAGATCGGCTTGAGCGACCAGGAAATGGACCGGGTCCGCAGCGCGATGCGCGCCAACCAGGACCGCCGCGTCGCGCTGTCGCGTCGCGAGCAGGACATTCGCGTCGCCATGGCGCGCCAGATGCAGCCGGGCCAGGCCGCCGACGCCGATTCGGTCGCGCGCATGACCGAGACGCTCAGCCACCTGAGGCTGGAGCGCGCCGAGTCCGACGATCAACTGGTGAAGGACCTGGCCTTCCTGCCCCCGGTCAAGCGGGCCCAGCTCCTGATGATGATGCAGCGTTTCGAGCAGCGCATCGCAGAAATCCGCCGCCAGTCGCAGATGGGCCGGCAGGGTGGATTCCGCCGCAACCGCCCCCTCTAGCAGCAGGCGATTTCCGGCCCGTGGCTGAAAGGGCCCAAGTGATTGGGTCGCTTCGGTTTTGAGCTTTCGTGCTGAACCCTTATCCTTCTACTTCGTGGCAATCCATCCGAAAATCACGCTGGGCGGCATCGTCATCGGCGTGGCCGTGGGTGTCGGCCTGTCCCTTTTCCTGCTGGGACGGCTGACCGTCGGCGCCAATCTCGGTGAGCTGATGGTCGGCGTCGGCGCCGGCCTGGCGATCCTGGGCGCGGTCGGCATCGGCCTGATTCGCTATCTGCCGGGAAGCTCCCGGATGGAAGGGATGACCCTGCCGCATTCGCAACCCAGCGAAGAGGGCTACGTCTCGGCCCTCGCCCGGGCCGACCTGGTCGGAAAGAGCGGCATCGCCGCCACCGACCTGAGGCCGGGCGGGCTGGCGGTCATCGAGGGAGAACGGCTGCACGTCATCAGCGAAGGAGAGTGGCTGGCACCCGGCACGCCGCTGACGGTGGTCAAGGCTGACGCGATGCGCCTCGTGGTGCGGCGCTCGCTCCAACTCAACGCCTGACGGATGGAGCCATGAACGATCTCAGCGGTCCGATTCTCCTGGTGTTGTTGTTCGGTGTTCTGATCCTCGGTGGTCTCTTCTTTCATTTCGTCCCCATCGGGCTATGGCTCAGCGCGATGGCGTCGAGCGTGCGGGTCTCGTTCTTCCAGCTCTTCGGCATGCGGATCCGGCGCGTCGATCCCAAGCGGATCGTGAATCCGCTGATCAATGCGACCAAGGCCGGCCTCCACCTGGACCTCGACGAGCTGCAGTCGCTGTATCTCGCCGGCGGCAACGTCGACAACGTCGTGCGGGCGCTGATTTCGGCCGACAAGGCGGGAATCGCGATCACCTTCAAGCAGGCCTCCGCCATCGACCTCGCGGGACGCGATGTCTTCGAGGCGGTGCAGGTGTCGGTGAATCCCAAGGTGATCGAGACGCCCAAGGTCGCGGCGATGGCCAAGGACGGCATCCAGCTGCTGGCCCAGGCGCGGGTCACCATTCGCGCCAACATCAACCGGCTGGTCGGCGGCGCCGGCGAACAGACCATTCTCGCCCGGGTCGGCGAGGGCATCGTTTCCGCCATCGGCTCGGCCGAGACGTACAAGCACGTGCTGGAGAGCCCCGACATGATCTCCAAGACGGTGCTCGCCAAGGGCCTCGACAGCGGCACCGCCTTCGACATCCTGTCGATCGACATCGCCGACGTGGACGTGGGCAAGAACATCGGCGCCCAGCTCCAGACCGACCAGGCCGAGGCCGACAAGCGTATCGCCCAGGCCAAGGCCGAGGAGCGGCGAGCGCTGGCCGTGGCCGTCGAACAGGAGCAGAAGGCGCGGGTACAGGAAATGAGGGCCGAAGTCGTGCGGTCCGAAGCGCAGATCCCGCTGGCGATCGCCGAAGCGTTCCGCAAAGGCAACCTGGGAACCATGGACTTCGCCAAGTACCGGAATATCCAGGCCGACACCTCGATGCGCGCATCGATCGCCGGGGGTGAAGACGGCGAATCGTCGTCGTCCTCGTCGGCCACGTAATGCCCGTAACGCAGGCGGCGTCCGACTTCGGCTTTCTGCCCATCGTCGCCATCTGGGCTTTCCTGATGATCGTCGGGAAAATCCAGAAGGCGAAGAAGAAGTCGCCGCCCGCGCGGATCGAGCGAGTCTCAGCCGCCGCGGAGTCCATGGACGATCGTCAGAGCGGGCTGATGGACGAGCTGCGCAACGCGATGCAGGAGCTGAAGGCGGTCGAGACCGAGGCGACGAAGCAGCGTCACACGATTCCCGCGCGGCCGGCTCCCGCTTCCGCGCCGGTCGACGCGCGTTCGTCGGCCTTTGCCCGGCTGCAGGAGATGAAGGCCGTGGCGGCGAGCCGCCCTGCGGTGGCAGCCTGGGGTAGTCCGATTACTCCGGCGCAGCCGACGGCTCCGACGCCCGCGCCCGCGGCCTCGCCACCCGGACCTCTGGCTCGTTATGCAGACAGCAGCCTGCGCGGCGCGTTCATCCTCTCCGAAATTCTCGGCCGTCCCCGGTGCGAGACCATCTAGATGCGGGCCCTGCTGGTCGCGCTCGTCGCCCTTGCCGTCGCCGTCGCGGTGCTCTGGTGGCGGCTGTGGGCGCAGCAGCGCGCCGCGGCCGGGAAGACCCAGGCCCTCCGCGAGCTGGAGCGCGAGCATGGGATTCTCGACGCGGTCATCGAGGGGACATCCGACCTGGTGTCGGTGCGCGATCTGGCGGGACGGTACCTGATGATCAACCGGGCCGGCGCCATCGCCACCGGCCGGAGCGAAGTCGAGATCCTGGGCCGCACCAACGCCGATCTCTTTCCCGGTGCCGGCGCGCGCGCGCTGTCGGAGCGGGATCTCTCGGTGCTCCAGACCGGCCAGGCGGTCACCTACGAGGACGTCCTTCCCGGCCCGGGCGACGCCCGGCGCATCCACCTCGTCACCAAGGGCGTCTACCGTGACGCCAACGGCTCGGCGCTCGGCATCCTGCGCGTGGCGCGGGACATCACCGACCGCAAGGCGGCCGAGGCGCAGCTGGCCCACGATTCGCTCCACGACAGCCTCACCGGGCTGCCCAACCGGGCGCGCTTCCTGGAGGAGCTGTCGGTCTCGCTGTCGCGGGTGCGGCGGCGCCCCTCGCATCTCTTCGCGGTGCTGTTTCTCGATCTCGACCGCTTCAAGGTCATCAACGACTCGTTAGGCCACGCCGCCGGCGACGAGCTGCTGGCGATCTTCGCCCGCACCCTGAAGAGCTGGCTGCGGCCCTCCGACTCGGTGGCCCGGCTGGGCGGCGACGAGTTCACCATCCTCCTCGACGGCATGGACTCGATCGAGGACGCGACGCGGGTCGCCGAGCGCATCGAGTCGGGGCTGCGCGGCTCGCTGCGGCTCGGGGAGCGCGAGGTCTTCGCGTCGGTCTCCATCGGCATCGCGCTGAGCACCAGCAACTACGAGCGCCCCGAGGACGTGCTGCGCGACGCCGACCTCGCCCTCTACCGCGCCAAGGGGGCCGGCCGGGGGCGGTACGCGATCTTCGACGTGGAGATGCATGCCCGCGCCATGGCCCACCTCCAGCTCGAGACCGATCTGCGGCGCGCCGTCGAACGCCAGGAGTTTCGTATCGCCTACCAGCCGATCATCGCGCTGGGAACGCGGCGGCTCATCGGTTTCGAGGCGTTGCTGCGCTGGCAGCATCCCGAGCGCGGGATGGTGGCGCCGGCGGGATTCCTCGAGGTCGCCGACGAGACCGGCCTCATGGTGCCGATCGGCCGCTGGTGCCTGCGCGAGGCCTGTGCCCAGCTGGCCAGGTGGACGACGGAGCGGACCGATGCGGCGCATCTCACCATGAGCTGCAACGTCAGCTCGCGGCAGCTCATGCATCCGCAGCTGGTGATGTACGTGCGCGAGGCGCTCCAGGCGGCGCAGCTGCCGCCGGCGCGGCTGCGCATCGAGATCACCGAGAGCGTGATCATGGAGCACGCCGAAGCCGCGGCGACCCGGCTCCGCGAGCTGCGGGACCTCGGCGTGCAGCTCGATATGGACGATTTCGGGACCGGGTACTCCTCGCTCAGCTACCTGCAGCGTTTCCCGCTCCACGCCGTGAAGATCGACCGGTCCTTCATCGAGCGGATGCGGGGCGGGCAGAACGCCGAAATCGTGAGGGCCATCCTCACGTTAGGCAGGAATCTGGGCCTCGATGTCGTGGCCGAGGGGGTCGAGACCGGCGAGCAGGATGCGCTGCTCGTCGAGATGGGCTGTCCCCACGCGCAGGGCTTTCTCTTCTCGCATCCCATCCCCGCCGAAGAAGCCGGCCGGCTCATCAGCGAAGGCGTCACGACGAAGTAGCCGGGCCGTTGCTCGTGAGCGGCGTTCTGCCGTAACCGATCCACACCTTTTCATCGACGTTGTCATGATTGGTCAATCTGCCGCATTGGATCTGGCGAATGCTGTCATCTTCGGGGTGGCGCAAGGCTTGCTGGTAACTGCCAGCGAATACCCCTGCACATGCCTCGAATTCCGGAGCGGAGTGAGAGGCTCGCTGTTTACTTCCAGAGGGACGCCGATCATGAGACTCGCCAGACCACTGGCCGCGCTTGCCACCGTTACCATCCTCGTGGCCAGTTGCGAGCCCTCCCGCAGTACCAGCGCGATCGGCGCCCCGGAGTATCAGCTCGAGGGCCCGCTGCCGCGGCCCGGCTCGG
>DASXPG010000212.1:0-5007 GCA_036493755.1 Gemmatimonadales bacterium | reverse complement strand
GTCTCGCGCTCGCGTGGTGGCTGATGCTCTATCAAATGAAGACCGAGATCGACGGCGTCGACCTGTCGCCCGACGCCGGCACTTTCGCATTCGTGTTCGTGATGGCGGTCGCCACCGGAATTTTCTTCGGCCTCTCGCCGGCAATGCACGCGACGCGCGGCGCGGTGTCGAATGCGCTGCGCGATTCGGGCACCGGCTCGAGCCATCGCTCGCGGTTGCAGCGCGGATTCGTCGTCGCGCAGATCGCGCTCTCGCAGCCGCTGCTCGTCCTGCTCGGCACGATGATCGCGCTGGTGATCGCGGACTACCGGCCCTCCTCACCCGAGATGGCCAGGCACGTCATCGCCGCGCGATTCCGCCCCCTGCAAACGGGCGCCGTGGGGCAGCGACGCGAGGCGGTCGACTCGCTGGTTCCGCGCATCGCCGCACTACCGGAAGTCCTGGCCGCCGTCCCCGAGGCCTCGGCGTTCGCCATCCGCCGGGTCGTGTCGCCCGGGCGTGTGGAGGTGCCGGGGAACGCTATGCCGACGATCGTGCACGTCGAAGCGGCGGCGCCGGGATGGCTGGGCGTCGTGGACGTGCCCATCGTACTCGGGCGTGATGTGGTCCTGGCCGACAGCAGCGCCGCCCAGTGGCCGGTCGTGATCGGCAGCGATCTCGCGCGCGTCCTCTGGGCAGCCGCGAATCCCGTCGGCCAGGACCTGCCGTCGCCGGCGCTTCACGAGCTCGGCCAGGATTCCATGACCCTGACCGTCGTCGGCGTGTACGATGCCACGCACGAGCTGCCGGGGATGGCCTGGCAGGGCACGCCGACCCGCGCCAGCGTGACCGCGAAGACCTTCCGCGTCTACACGGCCCACGGCCGCGAATGGAGCCACGAAAACATCCTGGTGCGCACCCGCGGCCCCGCCGCGCCCTTCGGGCCGCAGCTGGAGCGGTTCCTGCGCGGTGCCGCGCCGGGGTTGCCGGTCGGCTCGGTGCAGACGGTCGCCCAGGAGGGCGAGCGGCAATACCGGGACATGCTCCAGGTATCGGCGCTCGCCGGCGCCGGTGGCGCGCTCGCGCTGCTCCTCGCGTCGCTCGGCCTGTATGGGGTGGTGTCGCTGTCGGTTCGCCAGCGGACCCGGGAGATCGGCATCCGCATCGCGGTCGGGGCCGCTCCCATGCGGGTGGCGCGGGGATTTCTCGCGTCCGGCGTGCGGCTGGGTCTGGTGGCCCTGGCCGTGGGCCTTCCGCTGAGCATCGCCGGCCTCAAGATCGGCCTGTCGCAGCAGGTGATCATCGCGCCGGCGGTGAATCCCTACCTGATCGGCGCCGCGATCGCGCTGGTGCTGCTCGCGGTGGCGGCCACCGCCACGTGGCTGCCGGCACGCCGGGCCGCGGACGTGGATCCGGCGAGCACGCTGCGCACCGAATGACCGTCGGCCCTGTATCCTCGCCATCGTGCACCAGCGATCCCGCGGTGACCGGCCGCTGAGGTAAGAGGACCATGCCCGTGCCTCCACTTCTTCCGCGCCGGCGCTTCCTGATCGCGAGTACCCAGGGCGTGCTGGCGGCGGCCCTGGCGCCCATCGGCGCGCGCCGTGTCGACTCCCCGAGACTCCGAGAGTCCCCACGAAACGGACCGGAAGATTTCCCGGCGCTGCAGCAGCTGACGACCGAGCTCATGCAGCGGCACACGGTCCCCGGCGTGTCGCTCGCTCTCGTCAAAGACGGCCAGATCGCGTGGCATTGCGGGCTCGGCGTGCGAGACGCCGCGTCGCGCGCGCCGGTGGACGAGCATACGGTTTTCGAAGCGGCCTCCGTTAGCAAGACCGTCTTCGCCTGGAGCGTGATGCAACTGAGCGATCGCGGCGTTCTCACCCTCGACACGCCGCTGACGCACTACACGCCGGATCGCATCCTCGCCGGCGATCCCCGCCTGGAGCGAATCACCGCGCGGCACGTGCTGTCGCATACCAGCGGCCTGCCGAACTTCCGCAGCCGCGCCCATCCCCTGCGCCTTCAGTTCACACCCGGCTCGCGATTCTCCTACTCGGGCGAGGGCTACTGGTACCTCCAGACCGTCGTCACGCACCTGGCCGGACGGGTGGATGCTGGACGATGCGGAGCCTACGAGGCGGGATTGCAGGTCTGCGCCAGCGACATCGACACCTGGCTCAAGCGGAATGTCCTGGCGCCCCTGCACATGGACGACAGCACCTACGTCTGGAACGACAGGCTCGAGCGACAATCCGCTGGGCCCCATGATGCTTCGGGCAAGCCGCTTCCCTTGTCCCGCCCGACGGCGACGGACGCCGCCCGCTACGCGGCAATGGGCGGCCTGCGCACCACGGCGCTCGACTATGCCAGGTTCCTCATCGGGGTGCTGACGCCCGAGACGCCAGTGCCTCCGGGCCTCTCCCGGCAGGCGCGTGAGGAGATGCTTCGGCCGCAGATCCGGGTCGATGACACCAACTCCTGGGCGCTGGGCTGGCAGATTCACCGGACGCCAGCCGGCACCCTCATCCAGCACGAGGGTGGCCAGACCGGCTTCCTCGCCTTCACCGCCGCGTCGATCGAACGGCGATCGGGCTACGTCATGCTGACCAACAGCGCCAACGGCTGGAAGGTCTTTCTGGACGGACGCTTCGTGTCCCTGGTCAATCGCATTCTATTGACGTAGCAGCTCCTGACGTCCGTTCGCGACCGCGGCCTCCTGCGGCGCCATGGTCAGCACTCGCGCGTCGCCCGATGTGATCGCTACGGTATGCTCGAAGTGCGCCGACAGCGATCCGTCGCCGGTCACCACCGTCCAGCGATCGCCTAACGTCCGGACGTCGCGCGTCCCCAGGTTCACCATCGGCTCGATCGCGATGGTCATGCCCGGCACCAGCCTGGCCCCGGTGTGGGGCCGGCCGAAGTTCGGAACCTGCGGCTCCTCGTGGAACTGCGTCCCGATGCCGTGCCCCACCAGCTCGCGGACCACGCCATACCCCTCGGGTTCGGCGACGCCCTGCACCGCGTGGCCGATGTCACCGACCTGGTTGCCGCCCCGGGCCGCCGCGATCCCCGCAACCAGCGCGCGCTGGGTGATCTCGAGCAGCGCCTTGACCTTGGCCGAGACCTGGCCGACCGGGACGGTGATGGCGCTGTCGCCGTGCAGCCCGCCGATGCAGACGCCGCAATCGACGCTGACGATGTCGCCGTCCTTGAGGATCCGCTTGCGCGAGGGGATGCCGTGGACCACCTCGGCGTTGATCGAGGTGCAGAGTGTGGCGGGGAAACCGTAGAGACCCTTGAACGACGGCGTCGCGCCGTCGTGCGAGCGGATGAAATCTTCGGCGATGCGGTCCAGCTCGCCCGTGGAAATTCCGGGGACGGCTTTCGCGCGCACCAGCGCCAGCGTCTCTGCCACGATCCGGCCGGCCCGGGCCATCGTCTCGATTTCGCGGGCCGACTTGATAGTGATCAATTCGCCGCCAACGCCATCCGCGTGGCGATGTCGTCCACCGAACCGGTACCGGGGACACGCTTCACGATCCCGCGTCCATCGTAGTACGCGATGAGCGGCGCGGTCTGCGCCTGGAAGACCTGCAGTCTCTTGCGGATCGAATCCATGTTGTCGTCGCTGCGTCCTTCTTTTTCCGCCCGCGCCAGCAGCCGCCTGACCAGCTCATCTTCGGCAACCTCCAACAGCACAACGCGGTCGACTTTCGATTGTTTCGCCATCAGCATCCGGTCCACCGCCTCGGCCTGCGGGATGGTCCGGGGAAAGCCGTCCATGAGTACGCCGGGCCTGGCCGGCGGTGAATCGAGGATCTCCTGGATCAATCCGAAGATCAGGTCATCGGGGACCAGGAGGCCCTGGTCGTAATACCCCTTTGCCGCGACTCCGAGCGGGGTACCGCTCTTCATGGCTGCCCGGATGAGGTCGCCGGTGGAGACTTGGGGGATGCCCAGGCTCTGGGCAAGGATTTTCCCCTGGGTTCCTTTGCCGGACCCAGGGGCTCCCAGAATCATCAGGTTGTGCATGGGAAAGAACCTACACTACATCAGGCGTTGGCGGCCACGGAAGCGAACCCTGCCCTGCTTCATGAACGTGTCGTACTGCCGCAGGTACATGTGCTGCTGGACCTGCTGGACGGTATCGAGCGCAACGCCGACCACGATCAGCAGCGAGGTGCCGCCGAAGGCGAAGGGCACCTTGAAGTAGTCGAGCGCGATCATCGGGAAAATCGCCGCGGCGGTGAGGAAAAGCGCGCCGGGGAGGGTGATCCGCGAGAGCACGTGGTCGATGTAATCGGCGGTCTTCTGGCCCGGCTTCACGCCGGGGATGAAGCCGCCCTGCTTCTTCAGGTTCTCCGACAGGTCCACCGGATTGAAGACGATGGCCGTGTAGAAATACGTGAAGAAGACGATCAGCACGGTATAGACCGCGTAGTAGGTCACGCTGCCGCGCTGGAAGACGTCGGAGATGTCGCGCAGCCAGGAGATGTTGGAGAACTGCGCCATCGTTCCCGGCACGATGATGATCGACTGGGCGAAGACGATCGGCATCACGTTCGCCGTTAGCATGCGCAGCGGGATGAACGACTTCTGCCCTTCGCGGATCCGCCCGCGGCCCATGACCTTGCGGGGAATCTGGATGGGGATGCGGCGCGCGGCGACGATGATGGCGACCGTCACCCAGATCACCGCCAGCATCAGCACCAGGAAGAGGAGCAGCCGCGAGACCGACAGCGCGCCGGTGCGGATGTACTCGGGGACCTGGATGGCGCCCGGCAGGATGCGCTCGACGATCGAGAAGAAGATCAGGAGGCTCATCCCGTTCCCCAGCCCGCGCTCGGTGATCTGCTCGCCGAGCCACATGACGAACACCGCGCCGGTGGTGAGGAAGAACGCGGTGAGGACCCGGAAGCCCATGCCCGGGTTGGCGACGGCGCCCGGCAGCTGCTCCAGGAACAGCGCCACGCCCCACGCCTGCGCCAGGGACAGCGCGATGGTGATGTAGCGGGTGTACTGGGT
>DASXPG010000211.1:0-4276 GCA_036493755.1 Gemmatimonadales bacterium | reverse complement strand
CGGCCAAAGGCAATGGCAGCGCCACCATCACGGCCACCAGCGGTACCGCCTCCGGCACCGCGACGATCTCCGTCCAGCAGACGACGGCGTCGGTCGCCATCGCTCCGAATCCGGCCGACACTCTGCATTTCATCGGCGCACAGGCGACCTTCACCGCCCAGGCTCTCGACGCGAATGGCAATGTCATCGCCGGAAAAACCGCGAACTGGGCGAGCCAGCAGCCGCAGATCGTGAGCATCGACCCATCGACCGGCGTCGCCACCGCGGCCGCCAACGGTAACGCGATCATCCGCGCCGCCATCGACCAGAGCACCGCCGCCATCACCGTGCCGGTGTGGCAGGCGATCGCGACCGTGACCGTCACGCCACCGAGCTTCCCCCTGGCCGCGACCGACACTGTGCAGGTCAGCGCTTCGGCCATGGATGCCGGCAATCAAGCCGTGGTGCGGCCGATCAGCTGGAGTTGGCAGAGCAGCAATCCGGCGGTCAGCGTCACCGTCAATCCGGCCGACAACTCGAAGGCCACCGTCACCCGTAGCGGACCCGGCGCCGCCACGATCACCGCGACGGCAGAATCCAAGACCGGAACTTCCACCGCGAATTGAGTTCGTATCATGCGTGTATTCTTGAAATGCAGTCAGGTTCTGTTGCTCGTGACCTTGGCGATCGCCGGCCAGGGGTGCGCTGATTTCCTGGTCCCCCAAGTCGCGAAGATGCCCGCCTCTTCTGACGGCAGTGGCACCAGCGACGCCGACTTGAATCCCGGGCATCAACTCTCGACACAGTTCGTCGCCCCAACGGAGCACCGCCCTGGGCACCCCGCCGCGCATTGACACGGTGGCCACTCTGCGCTGCGCCAGGTGCGCGGCGTCGCTCCCCTGGGACAGCAGGTTCTGTCTCAAGTGCGGCGCTGAAATCACTCCGCCGGCAGAAGCGGCCGCGCCGGCGCCGGTCGTGGTGTCGTCCGCCCTCGACCAGGCCCTTCAGGCCGAGCTGGGCGGGGAGATTGCCCTTCGCCAGACGATAGCGGGAGGGCCGCTGACCATGACGTATCTCGGGCTCGAGTCGCGGCTCGGGCGGGTGGTACGGGTGCACGTAGTCCCGCCCGAGGTCGCCCGCGCCGATCCGATGAAAACCCAACGACTGCTTCGCGCCGCGCGTGCCGTCGCCAAGATGAGACATCCGCGCATCGCGCCGGTGCTGCGCGTCGCTGCTGGTGACCGGCTTTGCTGGTACGTCACGCTTCCGGAGATGCCCACACTCGCGACCTTGCTCGCGAAAGCGCCGAAGCAGCCGCTGGCGCGCACCCTCGAAATCGTCGGACAGGCCGCGGCCGCGCTGGCCTGCGCCCACGAGCACGGCGCAGTTCACGGCGCCCTGTCGCCGGCGGCGATTCTGATCGATGCCGAAGGCGCGGCATCGGTGCAGAATCTTGGCATCGCGGACCCGGGCGAGCTCGTCGCGTTGCGCTATCGCGCGCCGGAGCTGGATGAAGAGGCCTTCCAGGGAGGTAGTGCGGTTTCGGATCAGTACGCGCTCGCGGCTATCGCCTTCGAGATGCTCGCCGGCGTGCCGCCCTTCCCCGGCACGAGCGCCGATGAGCTGCGTCGAGAGCATCGCACGGCGGCCGTGCCGCCGCTCGCGCTGGTGAGTCCGGAGATCCCGCCGGCGATCGCGACGGTGATCGAGCGGGCGTTGGCCAAGCGTCCCGTCGATCGCTATCCCAACATCGTCAAGTTCGCGCAGGCCTTCAGAAACGCCGCACTCGGCCGCACCAGCGGCGGTGCCAAGCCCGCGCTGGCCGCCGCCGCGGCAACGAGTCCCGCTCCCATGCGGCAACCATCGGGCAAGATTCTGATTCCCGTCGCGGCACCTGACGCATCGCCGATCGATGTGCCGGCAGGGCCGGCGCAAGCTCGCGTGCGCAAGCCGCTGGTCCTCAGCATGCTGGGAGCGGCGACGCTGCTCTCGGTTCTGGGATTGATCGCCTGGCAGTCGCGCAGCGGGCCGATATCACCTGCCGAGCAGCAGCGTCTCGAAGCGCGCTCGCGAGTTTTCGAGCACGCCTACGCCGACGAGGCCATCGTGCCGGCCGCACCGCTACCGCCGGCCGGTTCGCTCTCCGCGGCGGCCGCCGGTTCGACGTCCGCGGGGACGGGTTCACCTGCCGCGGCGCCCGCCGGGTCATCGTCGGTGCGGCCCGCGGCGCCCCCCGAGTCATCCCGGCAGCCCGCGCGCCGCGAGGTGCCGCACCACCCCGCCGAAGTCCCGCGCGATATAGCACCCTCCGCGGTGGGCTACATCACCATCGGGACCAACCCGCAGGCGGCCATTTTCATCGATGAGCAGCTGGTGCCGAGCAATCCCATCCGCAACTGGCCGGTCCGCGCCGGCGCCGTCTTTCTCCGCTTCGAAGTCATGGACACGGTCGCCGGAGTCTGGACCCAGGACATGACCGTCAACATCGAAGCCGGTGACACTCTGAACCTTCGCCGCATTCGGCTGGTGCACCCATGATGACATCGCGTCCGGCACTCGTTCTGACTTTCTTCTTCTCGGGCCTGTTTCTGGCCGCGCCTCTTCGCGCACAGGCGCCTGCCCGACTGCTCGACGCGGCGCGCACGCGGCTCGAGGACATCCAGCCTGACAGCGCCGCCGCCCTGGCAACGCAGGCGCTCGATCGCCGCAACGGCCCGACATCGGCCGACCAGCTGCGCGGCTGGACCCTGCTGGGCATCGCGGAAGTGATGCGGGGGCGTCCGTTCGTAGCGCGGCAGGCGTTCCGTCATGCGCTGGAGCGGGACAACGCGCTTCGCATCGACAGCCTCGCGTATCTGCACTCGGATGTGCGCGAAGTGTTCGAGACGGAGCGGGTGACTTTCCAGACCGCGGCCGCCGAAGAACCGGCGCAGACAGTCACGGTGCGCGGACCGATGGATGTGAGCGTGATCCCGTCGCAGGGGCGTTACGGTTTCGAGGTGCGCTCCACCAGGCCGACCCGCGTCACCGCGTCGATCACATCGGCTCGCGGCGACGAAGTCTGGTCCGATACCGAGAGCGCCAACCCCGCGGCGAATTTCAGCTGGGACCTGACCACGAACGGTGCGCCCATTGCTCCCGGCCGCTATGCACTGCGGGTGACAGCACCCGACGGTCCCGGGAAGCCTCCGGCGACGACGGTGCGCAACTTCCAGGTATCACGGGTCCGGGTGGATACGGTCGCGGTCCCCCAGGTGCCCGACGATTCACTGCTGCCCGAAGCGGTACAGGTGCGCCGTCCCTCGACCCTTCTCGCCGGCGTCGCGCTCGGCGCGGGCGCCATTGTGCTGACATCGGTGGCCGGCAACAAGGCCTTCAGCGGCAACGGCGATTCGGGCCGCTTCATCGTGGCCGCCGCCGTCTCGACGGCGGCCATCGTCGGATTTTTCAACAGCCGCCACTCGCGGCCGATCCCGGAAAACATCAACTACAACAACAACCTGCGTGACCGCTACGAGCAGCTCGGAGCCGACATGACGACGGAGAATCGCCGCCGCCAGGCGTCCGCGCCGCTGCGCATCCGCATGGAGACTACACGCATGGACGCCTCCCGATGACCCGCCCCCTCTTCCTTATTAGTGCGGCAGCCGCCGGGCTGGTTCTTGCCCGGCCCGCCCTGGCGCAGCACATCCAGGGAACGATCGGCGTGCAGCGCCTGACCTTCTCCCTGAACGACAATGGCGTCGCCGGCCAGCAGACTGGCACCATGCTCGGGGGATCGCTGGGCCTGGATCTGGGGGTACTGCGGCTCGGGCTCGCCGGGCAGACCGGCCAGCTGGCGGGCGACTCGCTCACGGCCTTCGACCTGCGCATGACGACGATCAATGCCGGCCTTCAGGCCACCCCCTGGCTGGAAATCGGCGCCCAGGCCGTCGCCCGCCGCGAAGCGGTCGACACGACCATCATCCTCCAGCGTCTGGGCGGCGCGTACACCCGGGTCACCGCGGACCTCGGCGGCACCTTCCAGGGTCTGCTCAATGTCGCCTTTTACCCGGTGAACAGCGTCACCGGCGTTGATCCGGTCAAAACGGCGCTGAGCGCCGGGGTCGGTGTACGGTATGCGCCTAACGGCGGTCCGGTCATGGTCCAGATGAGCTACCGGATCTTCCGGATCGACCACCAGGCCCTCACCACCACCGCCCCACGGCTGGAGCAGGACCAGGGCCTGATCCTGGAGCTGGGTCTGCGGCACTAGCAAAGACGCGGATTGGCTGTTGAATAGATGGGATGACCACCT
>DASXPG010000210.1:0-9628 GCA_036493755.1 Gemmatimonadales bacterium | reverse complement strand
TACCGGATGCGGCTCATCACCGCCAGCTCGGTCGACTGGATGGGCATGAAGCAGACCGTCTTCAAGGACGTCGCCGACAAGCTGGAGACCGACATCCCCGGCACGGCGCTCCAGGCCGACTCGACGATGTTCGCCCATGCGCGTGACTTCGTGGCCCGGGACGATACTGCGCCGGTTTTTCTGCTGCTCTTCCTCGGCGCGACGCATTTCAACTATCAGTACCAGGCCCGCTCCCATCGCTTCACTCCCGACTGGGACGGCATCGGCAGCATTTCGGCGGCGCAGGTCGATCCGATCCTCATGAAGCGTCGTGCCATGAACTCGGCGTATGAGGCCGATTGGTCGCTGAACGACTTCCTGGACTGGTTCCGCCAGCGCCGCGGGCATCAACCGCTGACCTTCATCACCGGGGACCACGGTGAGGCGTTCCGCGAGCATGGCCGAGTCGGGCACGGGGCGGGCGTCGCCGAGGAAGAGATTCATGTGCCGATGGTCCTGCTCGACGACAGCGTGAAGCCCGAGGTCGTGACCGGCGTGACCAGCCACGTCGATATCGTCCCTACCTTGTTCCATCTGCTCGGCGACCGTCACGCTCCGTCACAGTATTCGGACGGCGCGATTCTGACCGCGCCGCCGGCGGGGCGGTTCGTGGTATCGACAGCCGGCTGGGTTCCTCGTTATGCGGTGGTGGGAGACAGCCTGAAGGCGCAATTTTTCGGTCTCGACGCGGGGCTCGGAACGGTGACGCTGACGGGACCGAACGACCAGCCATTACCCAACGCCGCGGCACTGCTTCGGACCGAGGGGCCGCGGATTCTAAGGGCGTTGCGGCGCTAGCCGAAGATCGCGCCCATGATCTTGCCGAATATCAGTATCGGGATCGGCAGCAGCGTGAGCGCCACGGAACCGACGAAGCCGTAGCGGAACAGCACCGGACCCACCGCGCCACCGCGATGGCCGAGCCAGCGGCGCAACAGCAGGTCGGCCGGCGCACCGAAGCTGTAGAAAACATTGGCCGCCAGCGCGTAAACAATCGGGATCCCCACCGGCGGACCGCCGCCCCCCGTCAACAACGCCGCCGCGATCGTGAGCATTCCCGCGGTGCCGACCCAGGCGTTGTACGTCACCCGCCGCGACTCCCACCACTTGATGACTTCCAGGGCACCGCTCGGATGGTATAGCGGCGTGAAAAAGGTCTTCTCGAGCCACGATGACTTGGGTGATTCGTGGGGGATCAGCTCGCCGTCCATGCATCTACTTTGTGCTACAAAGTGGATTCGCGCAAGGGGGTGTTGCCGGAGGAATCAGGCATCGGCGCCGTAGGCGTAGAGCTTGAGCTCGTCGCCGTCTTCGGTCAGCCGGATCAGCCCTTCGAAGCGGAAGGCGAGGCGCTCGAGCACCTTGATCGACGGCAGATTGCCGGGCATCACGATGGCGACGAGGCGGGTCAGGCCGACCTTTCCCAGCGCCCAATCCCGCACCCCCGTCGCGGCTTCAATGGCGAAGCCCTGGGACCAGAATTCGGGCCGCAGCGCGAAGCCGATGTCGGTGTCTTCGAGTCCGTCGCGCCGGACCAGGCCGCACATGCCGATCGGTACGCCATCTTCGAGCCGCTCGACGATGAAGAGCCCATAGCCATTGCGGGCGTAGCTCGCCAGCGGACCCTTGACCATGTAGGCGAGAGCGTCGGCGTGGGTGCGGACCCCGCGATCGCCGATATTGGCGATGAACGAAGGCTCGTTCAGCAGCTGGACCAGGAACTCGGCGTCGCGCTCTTCCATCTCCCGCAGCGAGAGTCGCGCGGTCGCCAGAATCTTCACCGCAGAAAGGCGCCGCGCTGCAGCTCGTCGAAGGCAGTCTTCAGCTCTTCCTGGGTGTTCATCACGATCGGTCCGTACCAGGCCACCGGTTCCTTGAGCGGCTGCCCCGAGACCAGCAGGAAGCGGATGCCATCCTCGCCCGCCTGCACCGACACTTCGTCGCCGCGACCAAACAACACCAGCGAGCGGTTGTCGGCTTCGATGGGGGGCGCCGAGGTCTCCGCCCACTTTACCCCTTCGGTGGGCACCGAGAGGGGCTCGGAGGCGTTGCAGAACTTTCCGCTCCCCGCGAAGACGTACGCAAAACCGCTGTGCGACGTCGCGACCGGCAGCGTCTTCTTCTTCCCCGGCGGCACCGAGACGTCGATATAGACCGGATCGGCGGCGATCCCGTCGACCGGGCCCTTCTTTCCCCAGAACGTGCCGCAGACGATGCGCGCCCCGGTGCCGTCGTCGTCGACGACCAGCGGGATGTCGCCCGCCTTCACTTCCTGGTAGCGCGGTGGCGTCATCTTGAGCGCCGAGGGGAGGTTCGCCCAGAGCTGAAAGCCGTGCATCTGCCCGAGCGTGTCGCCCTGCGGCATCTCCTGATGGATGATCCCGCTCCCCGCCGTCATCCACTGCACGTCGCCCGAGGCGATGGTCCCGCGGTTGCCCATGCTGTCGCCGTGCTCGACGGTGCCGGCGAGCACGTAGGTGATGGTCTCGATGCCGCGATGAGGGTGCCACGGGAATCCGGCGAGGTAGTCGGCCGGGACGTCGTTGCGGAAATCGTCGAGGAGCAGGAAAGGATCGAAGTCCGACGTGTTGCCGAAGCCGAAGGCGCGGCGCAGATGCACGCCGGCGCCCTCGAGGGTGGGCTTGGACTTGATCAGCCGCTTGACCGGTCGAATCGACATGCTGGGGCTCCCGGTAAATTCGTTAGGCGGTTACGGAACGGTCGAACGGCAGCTCGAGGGCCGCGCCGGCCGGGACCTCGCGCCAGCGCGCGAACAGCTCGGCGCGGCGGGCGCGGATCGCCGCCAGCTCCTCGTCGGTCAGGCTGACCCGCTGCTCCAGTCCGTTCTCGTCGGCAAAGATCCGCATCTTCTCATTCACTTCGGCCGCGGACCAGCGGTCGGCCGTCGCCCGCTCGGCATCGAGGAATCCGACGATCAGCTCGCTCAGCATCGCCTCGGCGGGAATCCGGCCCCTGGCAGAGGGCGCGCCGAAGTCGGTGACGTTCCAGCCATCGGCGACCAGCCCGAAGAAGCCGCGGCGGTGGCCCAGCACCGTCTCGACGGCATAGTGGGTGAGGTCGTGAAGCGGAAAGAAGCGGCCCTGGGCGCCTTCCTGGCGCTGCCAGGTGACGGACTTATCGGCCCGCTCGCAGCTCAGCGCCGCCGAGCCGTCGGTCTTTTTCTTGATGCGAATGACGAGCTCGGGCATCCGGACAATCTAATTACGCCAGGTCGATGCGGCGCTGCGCCCCCGCGTGCATGCCCCAGGCGTGATTCAGGAAGTCGGCGCAGTGGCCCTCGCGCCGGAAGATGTTCACCGCTTCGGCGGTGGTCGAGCGATCGAGTCCCCAGAGCGAGACCCGCTTCTGCTCGCCGCTCCAGGAACCCTGCACGAAGATCCCGTCGCGCTCGACGATGCGCGGCAATTCGTCGACCAGCGCGGCGGCCACGGCGTTCACGCCCGGCCCGCCGACGACGATCGTGGCGCAGAGATGGAAAATGCGGCTGTCGGCATACCAGCGGTCGGAGGCGACCAACGCGCCGCGCCATCCTTTGCCCGCGCCGATCCGGTCGATCTCGGCCTTGAGACCATAGGCGACGGGACGGTCGTGCTGCTCCGCCGGAACGTCGGATCCGGTGATGATGAGGATGGTTTCGTCGGTGTCGATGAGCTTCAAGGCAGGGGCTGGTCGTTTCTCCGGTGGTCTTCGTCCTCTTTGCGCTTCTGCTCACGGCGTTCGCGATCCTTGCGCTCGCGAATCGACGCCACGGCGCGGCGGAAGTCGTCCTCGGCCTCGGCGCGCGCGGCGGCGCGCAGAATGTCGGCGCGCATGTCCATCATCCGGGCATTGGCGCGCGACTGGTCGATGTTGCCCTGCGGAAACGGCAGCAGCGCGAGCACCGCCGTCGGGATACTGAAGGTGCCGAAGTGGATGCCGCTCGAATCGAGGCCATAGGTGCGGCCGTTGCGCTTGAAGGTCCAGTTGCCGGTCGGGGCGCCGCGAGCGCGCAGCGGGCTCAGCGAATCGTTGAACATCACGGAATCGGCGAGGCGCGCCATGTACAGGAGTCGCTGCCGGGTGACCGAGTCCATGTCGATCGCCCGTCCGCCGCCCTCGGGGATGTACATCGGACGCACCCAGAGGCGCGGATCGCCCTGGCCGGGGCGCAGCACGAGGCCCTGGCCGCCGGGGACACCGCCGGCGATGCCCGAATCGCGCGATCCGCCCGGCTGCACCGGCACGGAAGGAGGCGGAATGATCGGCGCAATCTCGAGCGGGACGACGATCTGCGAGCCGCGCGGCGCGGCGGCGGGAGGCGGCAGCGTGCGCGGCGCCGCGCCCGCTTTCATCGGCGGCAGCGCGATCGCGATGACGGCCGGCGTGGTGGGTGACCCGAAAATGAATCCGCGGTACATACGAACGAGAATCAGAACCAGGATAATGTGAGCCACTACAGACAACGCCAGCCACTCGGGGCGCAGGCGCCTGCTCTCGGGGAGGGTAAATCCCCTACGCGCGAGCAAGAACTCTCCCGACCCGTTCCGCGGCCTCGACGAGGCGCGCTTCGGGGACCGTGAGTGCGATGCGGAAATAGCCCTCAGCCGACGCGCCGAAGGCGGTACCGGGCAGCAGGATGACGCCCTCCTCTTCCATGGCCTCCCGGGTGAACTCGGCCGAGTTCACGCCCTCGGGGAGCGGCACCCAGAGGTACGGCGTCGCCCGCGGAGTGGCCACCTCAAAGCCGGATGCGCGGATGGCCTCGAGGGTCGCATCGCGCCGGGAGCGGAAGGCGGCGATGGCGGGCTGCACCAGCGTTTCGGCCTGCGCCAGCACATCGGCGGAGGCCTGCTGGAGCGCCAGGAAGGAGCCGGTGTCGTAGTAGTTCTTCACCGTGGCGAGCGCGGCGATCAGCTCGCGATTCCCCGCCGCCCAGGCCACGCGCCATCCGGTCATCGAGAAGGACTTCGACATCGAATGGAATTCGATGGCGACCTCTTTCGCGCCGTCGATCTCGAAAATGCTCGGCGCCTTGTAGCCGTCGAAGGTCAGCTCGACGTAGGGATTGTCGTAGCAGAGGGTGATGCCATGCTCGCGGCAGACCGCGACGGTGCGCTCGAGGTAATCGCGCGGCGCGACCGCGGCGGTCGGGTTGTTCGGATAGTTCAGGAAGACGATGCGCGTCTTCTGTAGAACGTCAAGAGGAAGCTCGCCCAGCTCGAGGAGGAAGTTGGTGCGCTCGGTCAGCGAGTAGATGTGCGGCGTCGCGCCGGCACAAATGGTCCCACCGATGTAGCAGGCGTAGCCCGGCTCGGGGACGATGGCGAGATTGCCCGGCTCGGCCACCGCGAGCACCAGGTGCGCGATCCCTTCCTTCGAGCCCATCACCGGATGGATCTCGGTCATCGGATCGAGCGACGTGCCGAAGCGGCGCTGATGGTATTTCGCGATCGATTCGCGGAACGCCGCCAGGCCGATCTGGAAGGCGTACTTGTGCATCGCGAGGTTGGGGAGCGACTTCACCAGCGACTCGGTCGCGATCGCGGGCGGCATGAAATCCGCGTCGCCGGCGCCGAGGTCGATGATGTCCATCCCCTTGGCGATCAGCTCCCGCTTGCGCTTGGGAATGTGCGCGAGCGGATACCCGGGCAACTTTGAGACTCGCGACGCGATACGAGGCTTCAACTCACGTTCTCCCAATCACGGTATTCTGGAGCTTCCCGACCCCCGTTACTTCTACTTCCACGACGTCCCCGATGTTGAGCAAGCCGACGCCTTCGGGGGTGCCGGTCGGAATCAGGTCGCCCGGCTCCAACGTCATGATCCTTGAAATGTACGCCACCAGCATGGGAATGCTGAATACCATGTCGGAGGCTTTTCCGTGCTGGCGCTGCTGGCCGTTCACCCTGCACCACACCTGGAGCGTGTTGTAGTCGAAATCGGCCCCGACTGTCATGATTCGCGGCCCGCAGGGACAGAAGGTGTCGAAGCCCTTGGCCCGGGTGAACTGCACATCGGACTTCTGGAGATCCCGCGCGGTAACGTCATTGACACAGGTAATGCCGGCGATGGCGCGCCGCGCGGCGGTTTCGTCACCCTGGCTCAACCGGCTCCCGATGATGACGCCGATTTCGCCTTCGTGTTCGACCTGCATCGAATCCGGCGGCAGTACGATCGAGTCGCCGTGGCCGATGACCGACGACGGCGGCTTTAGAAAAAGCAGCGGCTTGTCGGGAACCTTGTTCCCAAGCTCTTTGGCATGGGCGGCGTAGTTGCGGCCGACGCAGACGATCTTGGTGGGCGTCATCATGACGGTCAGGGCCTCGCCGGTGAGCCGGCCAATTCCTTCACCATGCGATACCACAATTGCGCCGCATCGTAGTACGCCTCGACGCCGAGCCGCTCGTCGCGGCCGTGGGCGCGTACGTCGTTGGGATCGCTCGCGAACGCTTCGACGCCATAGGTCGGGATGCCGCCGTTGCGGGTATAGAGTCCGTCGGTGGCGCCCGTTTCCATGTACGGAATCGTGACAATACCCGGCCACTGTTCCGCCGACAATCGTTCGAAGGTCGCCATGAGCGCGGGCGGCGGTACCGACGGCGGGCTCAGCACCGGGGTGCGCAGCTCGGTCAACGTGACGCTGTCGCCGGCGAGTCGTCGCAACGTGGCGGTCACTTCTTCGATCGGCTGGCCGGGAAGCACGCGGCAGTTGATCGTGGCCCGCGCCCGCTGGGGGAGCGCGTTGTTGGCGTGTCCGCCGTCGAGCCGCGTCGCGACGCAGGTGGTGCGCAACCGGGCGTTGAGATACGGCACCGCGGACAGTCGCGCGACCACCGCGGGGTCGGGCGACGGCGCGATCACGGCGCGCTTGTCGGCGGCGAGCTGGCCAGTGTCGAGCTGGGACGAACGCTCCAGCCAGGTGCGGGTGATGTCGTTCAGCTGAAGGGGAAACTGGTAGGCGCCGAGCCGGACGAGCGCCGCCGAGAGGGTGTAAATCGGATTGACGGCGCGGGGCAGCGAGCTGTGACCGCCGGCATCGGTCACCTCGAGCTGATAGTCCATGTAGACCTTCTCGCTCGCCTGCACCGCGAAGACGCGGGGCCTTCCATCCATCAGCGTCACCGAGCCGGCATCGGCGTTCAGCGCGAACTCGGCGTCGACCAGGTCGCGATGGTCTGTGACCAGCGACGCGATCGACGCGCCGGCGGTTTCTTCATCGCCGGTCAGGGCGACGATGATGTCGCGCTCGGGCCGCCAGTGCTCCCGTGCATAACGAGCCAGCGTCGTCACCAGAATCGACGCGCCGCCCTTGTCGTCGGACGTGCCGCGGCCGAAGAACCAGCCGTCGCGCTCCTGGAAAGCGTACGGGTCGACGGTCCAGTCGGCGCGATTCGCCGGCACCACGTCGAGATGCGCCATCAGCAGAATCGGACGCGCGCTGCTGTTCCGGCCGCGCAGTCTGGCCACCAGCATCCCGACCTTCGGGTTGAGCGAGAGGACGTGGACGTCGGCGGCGGGAATCCCCGCAGCGATCAGCCGGTCGGCCATGGCCTGCGCGGTGCGTGGGGTGTTGCCGGCCGAGTCGGTGGTGACCATCTCCACCAGCTCGCGGAAGATGGCGCGCGCCGCGGCGCGCTCGGCGGGCGGCATCGTGGTCTGGGCCTTGAGCGGCGCTGCGCAGACCATGAGGGAGAGCGCGACGGCGAGTGGTGCCCGATGCATCATCCGCCCACCGTGATGTCCTGTTCCTTCAGCCACTGGATCGCTCCCTCGCGGGTCTTGGTGACATGGGTGTGCGGACGCTCGTCGGTGACCTGCTGTTCCCACATCCGCGCCAGGCCGAACTGATGCGGCTCCGGCGCGATGATGACTTCCGCCAGCGCCGGATTCTTGTGCGCCGCGCGCAGGTCCTGGCTCACGATCCGCTCGATGTCGTCGGCCGAGACCTCGAGCTTCTCGACGTGGGTGAAATCGCAGAGTACGTAGACCGGATTTTTCTCGAACTTGTGGCCGAAGAACTTGCGCTTCGCCTCCAGGACTTCGGCGCCGGTGGTCCGGCCGCCGAATCGGATGGTCGCGCCGTCAGCGAAGAACTCACTGATAAATGTCATGGCCGCCTCCGACGGGCGACTCGCGCCCATCAACGCCGTGCAGTTCGAAGAACTCCTGAATCCGTCCGCGCAGCTGCTCCCAGGGACCGACCAGCCGGTCGGCGGGCGGGAGGCCCTCGAGCAGCGTGGGACCATAACGTTTCCACAGCACCCGGGGATCCAGCAAGACGACCGTGCCGATGTCGGTCCGGGTGCGGATCAGCCGTCCGAATCCCTGCTTCAATTTCAAGGCGGCGAGAGGAACCAGATAGTCGTTGAAGGGATCGCCGCCGGCCGCCTCGATCGCCTCGAGGCGCGCCGCGGTGAGCGGCTCCGTCGGCACTCTGAATGGCACCTTGGCGAGGATCAGCGCGCGGAGCGCGTGCCCCGGTACATCGACGCCTTCCCAGAACGAGTCGGTGCCGAGGAGAATCGCCGAGCCTGATTCGCGGAAGCGGCGCAGCAGCAGGTCGCGCGGACCGTCGCCTTGGACCAGCAGCGGCCACCTTCCGGCGACCTCGCGACGCTCGCGGAGCATCCCCGCGACCCGCTTCAGCGCCCGATGACTGGTGAAGAGCACGAACACGCCGCCATCGGATGCCGCCGCAACGTCGGCCGCTGCCTCGGCGGTGAAGATGTCGTGCGCATCCTGGCCAAAGTCGGGCGCAGGGGCATCTTCGGGAATCGCGAAGACGCACTGGGTGCGATAATCGAAAGGCGATGGCAGCACCTCGCGCGGTCCCGGCCGCACCGGCTCGAGGTCGAGGCCGAGGCGCGACTGGAGAAACTCGAAGCTCCCGCCGGCGGTCAGCGTCGCACTGGTCAGCACCACCGTCTCCACGCGGCTCCAGAGAATCTCCTGGAGCAGCGGCGCCAACTCGAGCGGCGCCGTCGCCAGCGCGACCTGGGTTCCGGTGCGCCGTTCGATCCAGCGCACCGACGGCGGCAGCCCCCTTGCCGGCCGCAGCGCCGAATTCACGGCATCGCGCGCGCCCTCGATGCGGATCATGATCCCGCGAATTTCCTGCACCAGCGACACCATCTTGTCGGAGAGGGGCATGTCGTCGCCCGTCTCTTCCAGTTTCCCGATGACGCCGCCCAGTTCTTCCCGCAGCGTACCCAGGCCGTAGCCGAATTGCTCGAGGGCCTCATCGAGTCCGTCGCGCCAGACGCCATCCTTTTCGAACGGGTCGGCGAGTCGCACGACGGTCTCGCGCTGGCCGTTCATCCACAGATCGAGTACGGCGAAGAGCCGTTGCGATGCATGCCGCGCCTCATCGAGCGCCGGCGCGACGCGCCGGATCAGGCGGTCGAGCACGATCGGCCCCGTCTCGGCATCGGTTTCGCCGGTGACGACGGTGCGCAGCGTCGGCATCACGCCCCGTCCCTGTCGTTCGAGGCGGCCCAGCAGCCGCTCGACCCCGCGGCTCGAGGCGCGGCGTCCCAGATGCTCGGCGGCGACATCCTCGAGGTGATGCCCTTCGTCGAGCACCAGCCGC
>DASXPG010000209.1:0-7070 GCA_036493755.1 Gemmatimonadales bacterium | reverse complement strand
GATGTTGAGGATCACCACGTCGACCGCATCGCCCTTCTTCACCACTTCCGAAGGGTGCTGGACGCGTTTGGTCCACGACATGTCCGAGATGTGGATCAGGCCGTCGATCCCCGGCTCGATTTCGACGAAGGCGCCGAAGCTGGTGAGGTTGCGGACCTTGCCGTTGATCCGCGTGCCGACCGGATACTTGAGCGGCAACACCATCCACGGATCCTGCTCGGTCTGCTTCATGCCCAGCGAGATCTTCTCCTCGCTCTCGTCCACCTTCAGCACCACCGCCTCGATGGTCTCGCCGATGCTGACGAGCTTCGAAGGATGGCGGACGTTGCGGGTCCAGCTCATCTCGCTGATGTGCACCAGGCCTTCGATCCCCGGCTCCAGCTCGATGAAGGCGCCGTAGTTGGTGATCGAGACGACCTTCCCCTGGACGCGCGTGCCGACCGGATACTTGGCGGCGACGTTCTGCCAGGGATACGCCTGGAGCTGTTTGAGGCCGAGGCTGATGCGCTCGCGCTCCCAGTCGATGTCGAGGATTTTCACCTCGAGCTCCTGGCCGAACTTCACCATCTCGCTGGGATGCGAGACGCGGCCGTAGCTCATGTCGGTGATATGCAGCAGGCCGTCGACGCCGCCCAGGTCGATGAACGCCCCGAAGTCGGTGATGTTCTTGACGATGCCCTTCCGCACCTGGCCGACCTCGAGCTCCTTCATGAGCCGCTCGCGCTTGGTGGCGCGCTCGGCTTCGAGGATCACGCGGCGGCTGACGACGATGTTGCGGCGGCGCTTGTTGAGCTTGATGATCTTGAAGGCGTAGGTCTGGCCCAGCAGCTCGTCGATATTGGGCACGCGGCGGAGCGCGATCTGGGACCCGGGCAGGAAGGCGTCCACGCCCATCAGGTCCACGACCACGCCGCCCTTGATCTTCTTGACCAGCGTGCCTTCGACCGGCTCGTCGCTCTCGTACGCGACGCGGATGCGTTCCCACACCCGCATGAAGTCGGCCTTCTTCTTCGAGAGCACGACCGCGCCCTCGTTGTCTTCGAGATGCTCGAGGAAGACCTCCACCTCGTCGCCTTCCTTCAGCGACTTGGCGTCCTTGAATTCATCGATGGGAACCGCGCCCTCGGACTTGAAGCCCACATCGAGGATGACGGCGGTATCGGTGACGCGGAGGACCTTCGACTTGACGATTTCACCCTCTTCGATGTGCTGGAGGGTGCCCTCGTACATCTGCATCATCTGTTCGTACTGCTCGGTGGTGTAGCTCTCTTCGAACAGGTCCGCGCGAACGTTGATCTTTCCGGCGGGCTGCTTCTTGCGTTCCTTGACTTCCTCTTCGTCCTGCAGATCGTCCTGAGCGGTCAACATAGGTGCGACAAACTCCAATTCGCCTGTCCGGGCGCCGGAAAAGGTCGATCCCGGACCGGCGGAATACCGGCTCGGGAATAGCCTTTAACGGTACCTTTCGGCGGCCTTTCGGGCAAGCGTCACCACCATCGCAACCTGATCAGGGAAGCTCATCGCCGTGGTGTCGAGCATCACGGCGTCCGGCGCCATTGCCAGCGGGGCGACTTCCCGCTTGCTGTCCCGCCGGTCCCGGTCCACGAGGGCGCCCGCCTCGGCCTCCAGGGAACGCCGATCCTGCTGCACTCCCTTCTCCGCCAGCCGCCGCCGGGCCCGTTCTTCGGCGTCGGCGACCATGAAGATCTTCACGTCGGCATCGGGGAAGACGACGGTGCCGATGTCGCGGCCGTCCATGACCACGCCGCCATTCTGCGCCGAGCGCCGCAACAACCCGTTCACGAAGTCCCGTACCGGCCCCATCGCCGCCACCCGCGACACCTCGGCCGTGACCCGGTCGGCGCGGATCGCGGGCTCGGCGTTGCGCCCGCCGACCAGCACCTCGAGCGCGCCGGTCGCCGAGCGGACCGCCACGCCGGCCGCATGCGCCGTCGACGCGACCTTCTCCGCCGTCCAGCTCTGCGGCGCGCCGAGGGAGTCGAGCGCGACCAGGGTGCAGGCGCGATAGACGGCGCCCGAATCGAGATGGACGTAGCCTAACGAGGCCGCGACGGCCCGGGCGGTGCTGCTCTTGCCGCTGGCGGCGGGTCCGTCGATGGCGATGATGGGCCGGCTACGCACGATGCAGGATCGCTTTCAGGGTATCGAAGAATCCGGGATAGGAGATGGCGACGCAATCGCGGTCGTCGAGCCGCACCCGCGCGCCGGGAAGCGTGCCGAGTACCGCGAACGACATCGCCAGCCGGTGATCGCCGGCGGTCTCGATCCTTCCCCGCGGCGGCGCGTCGGTGCCCTCGACCCACAGCGTATCGGCCTCGGCCCAGGAGCGAACGCCCAGGGCCTCGAGGTTGCGTGCCACCAGGGCGAGCCGGTCGCTCTCCTTGACGCGCAGCTCGCCGACGCCGCGGAACACCGACGTCCCCGATACCCGCGACGCCACGCAGGCGAGCAGCGGAATCTCGTCGACCATCGAAGGGACTTCGGCGGGTTCGACGCAGACCGGGACGAGGGCCGCGGGCTGCGGGCTGCGGGGATGCAACGTCGCGACGGGCTCACCGAGGACATTGCGCTCATCCGTCACTTCGACGGCCGCTCCCATGCGGGCGATGGCGCGCAACAATCCGGTTCGAGTGGGATTCACGTTCACGCCCTCGATGCTGAGCTCGCTGGTCTTTGCCAGCACCGCCGTGGCGATCAGGTACGCGGCCGATGAAAAATCGCCCGGAATGACTCCGCCGAACGGCGGAATTCCCGGCACGGGATGGAGCTCCACCCGCACCCCGCCTGCCGAGCCCCGCATCGCGATCGGCACACCCAGCTCCTGCAGCATCCGCTCGGTGTGGTCGCGCGACTTCACCGGCTCGCTCACGCTGACCCGCACGCCGCCGGCGAGTCCGGCAAACAGCAGCGCGGTCTTCACCTGGGCGCTGGCCACGGGGCTGGTGTAATCGAGCTCGCGGAGCGTCCCGCCCCTGACCGTGAGCGGCAGCCGGCCCCCGGTACTCGTTAGGCGCGCTCCCATCGATTCGAGCGGGGCCGCGACGCGCGCCATGGGGCGGCGGCGCAGGCTGGCGTCGCCGGTGATGGTGGCCGCGAAGGGATGGGCGCTCAGCAGTCCCATCAGGAGGCGCGCGGTGGTCCCGGAATTCCTGGCGTCGAGCCGCTTGCCCGGCTTCCGGAAGGGACGCAGGCCGCGGCCGTGGATCATGAGCGCGCGCCCATCGCGGAGCGGGCCGGCGCAAATGCCGAGGGCGCGCAGACAGGCCGCGCTGGCGCGGGTATCGCCGGCGGCGAGCGCTCCCTCGAAGGGGCACACGCCGTCCGACAGCGCACCGAGCATCAGAACGCGATGGGTGATCGACTTGTCGCCGGGAACGGTGATGCGGCCGCGGGCAATCACGGCGCGGAATCTAAGGGTCTGCCTCGCGCAGCCGATACCCGACGCCCGGCTCGGTGATGACGCGCCGGGGATGCGCCGGTTCGGCTTCGATCTTGTGGCGGAGCTGATTCATGTACACCCGCAGCGCCGAGACCTGGGCGACGGTGTGCGCACCCCAGACCTCGTGCAGCAGCTGGCGATGGGTGAGCACCCGGCCAGGATACTTCACCAGCGCGGCCAGCAGCTTGAACTCGGTCGGGGTGAGGTGCACCTCCGCGCCCTTCACGCTCACGGTGCGCAGCACAAGATCCACCGACAAGTCTCCGGCCGCGAAGACCGGATCGCCGCCCGGCGCACTGGCCGCATGACGGAGCGCCACCCGGATGCGCGCCAGCAGCTCGACGACGCTGAAGGGTTTGGTGAGATAGTCGTCGGCGCCGGTGTCCAGGGCGACGACCTTGTCGTCCTCGCGGCCGCGTGCCGAGATCACGATCACCGGCGTGCGCGACCACTCGCGCAGCCGGCGCAGGACCGCGATGCCGTCCTCGTCGGGAAGGCCAAGATCGAGGAGCACCACGTCCGGCTGCCGCCCGGTCAGCTGCGCGAGACCCTCGCGCGCGGTCCCCGCCTCGGCGACGCGATAGTCGTGGGTGGTCAGCGCGGTGCGAAGAAAACTCCGCACCGGCGCTTCGTCCTCGATGATCAGCACCAGCGGCGTATCAGCCACGCGCCGAGCTCGCGACAATTTCGGCCACCATGGCGGGCGGCTGTCCCTCGATCGGCAACGTGAAGCGGAACAACGCGCCACCGCCATCGCGGTTCTCGGTCCACATCTTTCCGCCGTGCGCCGCCACGATCCCCTGGCAGATGGTGAGACCCAGGCCCACGCCGCCGGCCGAGTCCTCCTCGGTGGCGCGATGGAATTTCTCGAAGATGCGCAGCTCTTCGCCCTTGGGAATTCCGGGGCCGCGATCGGCCACGCCGACCACCACCCCACCGGGCACCGGGGACGCGTCGATATCGATCGGCGTTCCGGGCGGCGCGTACTTCACCGCGTTCTCGATCAGGTTGATCAGCACCTGCTCGACCAAGAGGCCGTCGATCGGCACCACGGGGAGGTCGGGGGGAATGTGGGTGGCGACCGGATGACCCTGGAGCCGTTCCTCGAGCAACACCAGCGCGACGCCGACCACCTCTTCGAGCGGCTGCCATTCCTTGTTGACGTGCAGCGCGCCGGCTTCGAGGCGCACCATATCGAGAAGGTTGGCCACCAGGCGTGTCATCCGTCGTGATTCACGGACGATGGTCTGCGCCAGCGAACGTCGCTCCGCCGCCGGCGGCTCGCCGGCGAGCATGGTCGACGCCGCCCCTTCGATGCCCGCCAGCGGGGTGCGCAGATCGTGGGAGAGGGAGCTGAGGAGGCTGGTCCGCAGCCGCTCGGTCTTCACCTCGATCTCGGTTTCCTGGTTCCGCTCGGCGAGGCGAGCCCGGGCCAGCGCGAGCGCTCCCTGCCCCACGAAGGTCTCGAGCAGCTGGCGGCGGACGGGATCCTGCGCGTCGCGGGCATCGCGCGGCTCGACGCGCACCACGCCAAGGACCATGTCCGATGCCAGCAGCGGCAGGTAGAGCGCCGGCGTCGCCGGCAACGTCTGGGTGCCGAGCCCGGCCATCTGGCGCCGCTCGAAGACCCAGCGGGCCACGCCGTCGTCCTCGGGAAACAGATTTCCGGGGCCGGGCCGGATGATCGTCACCGCGCTGGAAAACGCCTCGCGGATATGGCGCGCCAGCGCGGTGAGAATCGCGTCGGCGTCCCGCGATTGGGCGACGTCGCGGCTCAGCGCGTATGCCGCGGCGGTGCGCTGCTCGCGCGCCCGTGCCCGCAGCGCCTGCTCGCGAATCCGGCCGGTCAGTCTCGCCATCACCACGGCGATGCCGAGCATCATGCCGAAGGTGAGGACGTAGCTGAGATCGCTGACGGCGAAGGTGTAGTACGGCGGCACGAAACAGAAATCGAAGGCGGCGATGCTCAGCACGCTGGCGAGCAGCGCGGGCCGCTGGCGGGCGCGCGCGCCGACCAGGACGACACCCAGCAGGTACAGCATCGAGTCGTCGGTGGTGCTGAGCAGATCGCGAAACAGCAGCCCGAGCGTGGTGGCGATCGCGACCACCGCCACGGCGAGCCCGTAGTCGCGCGGCGTCAGCGGCTCCGCCGGCACCGGCGGACGCCGCGCGGACGTCGCCGCCCCGGTGATCACATAGACGTCGATCGCGCCGCTGCCGCGGATCAGCGCGTCGAGCAGCGACGCGCGTTGCCAGGGCCAGCGCGAGGAAGCCGGCTTGCCGGCGATGATCTTGGTGACGTTGTTGGCGCGCCCCCAGGAGAGGATCTCGGCGGCGATGTCGTCGCCGGTCAGGGTGACCGTCGCGGCGCCTAACTGTTCGGCGAGGCGCAGGTTCTGTACCGCGGCCGCCTGGTCAGCGGGCGCCAGGCGATCGTGCGCCGCCGACTCGACGTAGACCGCGGTCCATTCGGCCGACAGTCCCTCCGCCAGCCGCTTTGCGGCGCGCACCAGCCGGGCCGAATCGGGATCGGGTCCCACACATACCGCGATCCGGTCCGCCGCCGGCCACGTCTCCGCGATACCCTGCGCCTGGCGATAGTCGCGCATCTCGGCGTCGACCCGGCTCGCCGTCTGGCGCAATGCCAGCTCGCGCAGGGCGCTGAGATTGCCGCGGCGGAAAAACTGCTCGAGGGCGCGGCTCGCCTGCTCGGGGATGTAGACCTTCCCCTCGCGCAGCCGCTGCAGCAGAACCTCCGGCGAGACATCCACCAGCTCGATTTCATCGGCCATCTCCAGCACCGCATCGGGCACCGTCTCCCGGACCGTGACGCTGGTGATCTGGGCGACGACGTCGTTCAGGCTGGCGACGTGCTGGACGTTCAGCGTGCTGTAGACGTCCAGTCCGGCATCGAGCAGCTCGGCGACGTCCTGCCACCGCTTCTCGTGGCGGCTGCCCGGCGCATTGGTGTGGGCCAGCTCGTCGAGCAGCAACAGTCCCGGCCGTCGCGCGAGCGCGGCGTCGAGATCGAATTCCGTGAGGGTCGTGCCGCGGTAGGTGATGGCGAGTCGCGAGAGGACTTCCAGTCCATCCAGGAGTCGCGCGGTATCGGCCCGCCCGTGGGTCTCGACGATACCGATCACCACGTCGACGGCTTCGCGCCGCTTGGCCTGCGCCGCCTCGAGCATGGTGAAGGTCTTGCCGACGCCGGGAGCGGCGCCGAAGAAAAGCTTCAACCGGCCGCGGCTGCCGCGCGCCGAGTCCGCCTGGACACGGGCAAGCAAGGCATCGGGATCAGGGCGCTCACCCATGGCTGTCACCATAACGACCCGCCCGGCCGGGCGCGAGGAGGCCTACAACTTCACCAGAATTGCGAAGTTCAAGCGGTTCTCGGTCTGCCGCAGATCCGGCGTCCAGCCCGCCACCTGCGAACCGGGAGCTCCCTGGTCGCCATTCGGCGGGGTTACTCCGCCCAGGCCGGCGAAGTAGGGCACACTGGCGTGGCGGTGGTCGAACTCGCCCCGAAGAGTGATGAACTCGTCCGGCATGTAGTCGAAGCCGAGCGAGGCGTCCCAGGCGCTGAACTGGTCGCCGGGATTGTAGGTGAAGT
>DASXPG010000208.1:0-6286 GCA_036493755.1 Gemmatimonadales bacterium | reverse complement strand
GTAGACGCGGCTGACCTCGCCGGCCTTCACCACACCCGGCGGTGCCCGGAACAGCAACCGGTCCACGATGCCGAACATGGTCGCGTTGGCGCCGATGCCGAGGCCCAGCGTGAGCATGACGCCGATCGTGAAGCCAGGCTTGCGGCCCAGCCCGCGCAGCGCGTAGCGCAGGTCCTGACGGAAGCCCTGCCACCACTGCGAGCGCCGCTCGGTGCCGACCCGCGTCTTGCCGATCGCACTCAGTGCCCGCTCGGTGACCGCCACGTCGCCGAAGCGCCGCTCGGCCTCCTCGCGGGCGGCCTGCTCGCTCATCCCGCGCGCCATCAGCTCGCGCACCTCGGAGTCGAAATGGAAGTCCAGCTCGTCCTTCACCGCCCGGTCTACGTCGGCGGCGCGATCGAGGCGGAAGAAGCGACGCAGTCCCTCGAAGCTCATGAAGATTCTCCTCACGCGGCCTGCGGAACCCCGGCATCGGCCAGGATCGTGGTCCCCTGAACATTTGATGGGTAAGGGCCCAATATGGTCGCAGAAAGGGTCCGAGCCAAGGTCCTGCCGTTGGCTAGGGGTCGCGCCGCTTCAGCACGAAAGCCATCGGTATCGCGGTCGGCTCGTAGCGGACGATGGCGAACGGGGCCGCCTTCGTGATGTAGACAGCCAGGTCGCCGATCTGACTTCCGCTCAGCAAGACCCGCCAACAGGGGAACGTGCCCGCGGGAACCGTAAGCGTCGCGTCGCCGGTGACCGAGGCACCCATCGAGGTAAGCTTTCCGTCGGCCCACGACCACACCGGACGGCTCCATGAGAGATGTGGTGCGAGACGGTGCCGCGATCAAAGTGGCGGACAGGCCATATGCCGGGCCAGACTTGCGCCGCCACGAACACCCCGGACCCCGCTGAACTAGCTGTCGCCGCGCAGCGCGGCGTTGGGATCGGCCCGGGTCGCCCGCAGCGCCGGCAGCGCACAGGCCAGCATCGCCACCGCGAGCAGCACCAGGCCCACGCCGGCATAGACCGCCGGGTCTTTCGCCGACTCGTGGAAGAGCAGCGGCTCGACGAACCGCGCCACGACCAGCGCCAGGATCAAGCCCACCCCGATCCCGGTGAGCGCAAACGACATTCCCTGCCCCAGCACCAGCTTCACCACGTCGCCCGATTGCGCGCCTAACGCGATGCGCACGCCCAGCTCGTGCATCCGCTGCGCCACGTTGTAGCCGATGACCCCGTAGATGCCGATCGCCGCGACGATGAGCGCCAGCAGGCCGAACGCCACGAACAGCGTCGCGCCCATGCGCCAGGAGCGGCGCTGGCCATCCACCACGTCGCCGAAGCTCTGCACCGTCACGTAGGACGCGCCGGGCATCAGTTTCTGGAGCGCCCCCCGCACCGCTTCCTGCTGCGCGCGGGCATCGCCCCGCATCTTGAGCAACAGCCCGTCGGCGAAATCGAGGTGATCCTGCTCCAGCGGCATGTAGTAGTTGAAGCGGTCGGTCCCCGTCAGATCCCTTTCCACTATGTTCTCGGCGATCCCGACGACGGTGGTGCAGGGCATGGTGTCCGCCCGCACCCGGACGCATTGCCCCAGTGCGTCCTTGCCCGGCCACAACCGGCGGGCCATGCCGTCGCTGACCACCATGACCCGCGGCGCGCTGGCGCGATCCTCCGGGGTAAAGCCGCGGCCCCGCAGGATCTGCGTCCCCATCACCCGGAAATAGTCCGTGGTGGCCTGCTGAAAGGTGAAGCGCCCCAGGCGGCGGACCGAGTCGATGCCGGTGATGAACAGGCTGGTGGACGACGTGCTCCAGAACGGCAGCGTGGTATTCAACGCCGCATGCTCGGTGCCCGGCAGCCGCTGGGCCGCGTCGAGCAGGCTGAGATTCAGCCGCACCAAGGCGCTGTCGTCCAGGTTCACGCCGCGGTTGTTGCGCTCCACGAAGAGCACCGGGTCCGCATCGTAGCCCATCCGCATGGCTTTGACGCGCTCCAGGCTGCGCACGAAGAGGCCCGCGCCGACCAGCAACAACACCGATAGCGCGCCCTGGGCGACCAGCAGTCCGGTGCGCAGCCGCGAGCGCTGATAGGTACCTTCGCGCGTTCCCGCTTTCAGCGCCGTGGCCAGCTCGCGCCGGGTGATCAGCGCCGGCGCCAGACCGGTCAGCACCCCGGCGACGACGGCGGCCCCCGCGACGATGCCTAACGTCCGCCAATCGGCGATCACCGCGAGCGACGCGCCTTCCTTCGAGATCAGCAGGCCGCGGATACCCGCCCCGCCCCACTGCGCCACCAGCACGCCGGCGATCGCGCCGATGAACGCGAGCAGCAGGCTCTCGGTGAGCATCTGCCGCAGCAGCCGGCCCCGGCTCACGCCCAGCGCGAGCCGCACCGCCATCTCACGCTGCCGCTTCAGCGCGCGCGCCAGGAACAGGTTGGCGACGTTGGCGCAGGCGATCAGCAACACGATCAGCGCCACGCCGCTGACCCAGAGCGCGGTGCGCGCCTCGAGGCCGGGATCGGGGCCGGCCGCCTCCTTCAGCGCACCCGCGATGGCCTCGGGCTTCGCCACGCTCGCCGGCGCGATGTGGTCCGTCGCCGCCTCGGCATTCCAGCTCCGGACGTAGGCCTGGCTGAGATCCGCCGATGCCTGCGTCACGGTGACGCCCGGCCGACGGCGAACCATGAAGTCCATCCAGCCCCAGTTGTAGGTCCGGTAGTAGGTCGTGCCCTGATTGCCGCGGCGCGAGCCCGCGTAGGTCGTGATCGGCAGGTACACCGCCGGCGCCTCGCCCTCCGCCACGCCGGCGAAGCCGCGCGGCGTCACGCCGATGATGGTGAGGTGCATGTCGCCAACCTGGAGGACGGTGCCCAGCACGTTCCGGCTGCCGTACTCCGATTGCCAGAAAGCATTGCCCAGCACCACCACGTCGGCGCCGCGCGGAAGACTGTCTTCGGAAGCCGTGAAGTAGCGCCCCAGAGCCGGCGGCGCGTCGAAGAAATCGAAGAACGACGCGTTGACCACGGCGACCGGCCGCTCGCGTGCGGCGTCCCCGACCCCCACCGCGTCGTTGCGGTCCGCGAAGGCCGCATACTGCGAGAACGCGCTGCTCCATTTCTGCAGGTCGAGAAACCGGGTGTACTCCATCCAGTTGTCGGTCCGCACCGTGCCGCGATCGTGCCAGCGCAGATAGACCCGATGCACCGTGTCCGGATCCTTGAGATAGGCGAACGGCCGGAACATCAGCCGGTCCACCACGCCGAACATCGCCGCGTTGGCGCCGATGCCTAACGCCAGGGTCACGATCACCGTCGCCGCGAAGCCGGGCGAGCGGCGCAGGCCCCGCAACGCGTAGCGGGCATCCTGCTGGAGCTGGTCGAGCCAGGGAATGGACCACATGTCCCGCGTCTCCTCTTTGAGCCTGGTCAGGTTGCCGAGGCGGCGCCTCGCGTGCCCCGCCCCACCGTCGCGCTCGAGCTGGGCCCGGTGAAAGTTCAGCTCCTCGTCCAGCTCGCCCGAGAGCTGGTCGCGCCGGCGCCAGTCGGCCAGCTTCGCCAAGAAAGCCAAGAGGCCCATCAGGCCGGCTTGAGCACCCGGAGCATCGCCTCGATCACCGCCGCGAAGCCGGTCTCCCGCTCGCCCAGGTGGCGGCGGCCGGCGCGGGTGACGGTGTAGTAGCGGGCCCGCTGGTTGTTGGGGGTGCGGCCCCAGGTAGCCTTGAGGAAGCCCTGCTGGCGCATCCGCTGGAGCGCGGGATACAGCGAGCCCTCGTCGACGAAGAGGACGTCGCCGGAGAGCCGCAGGATGTGCTGGGCGATGCCGTAGCCGTGCATCGGCTGCACGGTCAACGACTTGAGGATCAGCATGTCGAGCGTGCCCGGGAGCAGCTCGCGGCGGTTGTCGGGTGTCTGGGTCATAGGCTGTCTAGGGGATAGACGGTCTATGGCCTTGAAAGGTTGCACGCTTCGTCAGGAACCCCGCCCCGCCGTAGATTCCCGGCGTGGACCGGACCTTCGCCATACTCGGGGCAGTATCGGCCTTTCTGGCCGTCGCTGCCGGCGCCTTCGGCGCCCATGCCCTGCGCGCGCGGATTACGCCCGACATGCTCGGTGTCTTCGAAACGGGCGCGCGCTATCAGATGTACCATGCCCTCGGACTTTTTGCCGTCGCGTGGGCCGTCACCCGCTGGCCGGGGACGCTCACCAACAGCGCCGGTTGGCTTTTCGTACTTGGCACAGTGCTCTTCTCAGGATCGCTCTACGCGCTGGCCCTGTCCGGCGTCCGCCAGCTCGGCGCCGTCACGCCATTGGGCGGCCTCTGCTTCCTGGCGGGCTGGGGCTGCCTGGCGGCTGCGGCGCTGCGGAGTCCACGATGAAACCTTCTTTCGCTTCGCTCGCCGACTACATCCTCGAGCCGTTGCAGGGCGCCCCCGACACCGCCTGGGCCTGGTCGCCGGATGGCCGGTGGTCGCCCGGCCAGGTGGTCGACCACCTGGCCAGCGCGATGAGCCAGAGCGCCAAAGGCTTCACGGAGCGCGCCGCGAAGCCCGCGATGCAGAGGCGGCCGCGCACCCTGAAGGAAGTCGTCGCGAAAACGGTGGTCTTCCGGCTGGGCTGGTTCCCCGGCAAGCCGCAGGCGCCAACCATGACCATTCCGGCCGACCAGCCGCAACGCGAGGCCACCGAGGCCAGGCTGCGCGCCGGAATTGAGGCGTTCGTCGCTGCGGAGCGCGAGCTCCTCCCGGGACGCGGGCACGATCTCTTCCTCAAGCATCCGCGCTTCGGCGATCTCACGCTCCCGGAGTTCATGCATTTTCACGTCCGGCATGCGATTCACCATCGGCGTCAGATCGCGGAGCGGGTGAGCGCCTGCAACAGTTGAGCCTCTGGAGCATCTAAGGTACAGGAGGAATCGAGCCGCCCGTGCCGACGTGTACCACCTGCAGTCAGGAGATTCCGGTTGCCTCGGCATTCTGCTCCCATTGCGGGAGTCCGAACCCCGAGACCACCGGCGCGCCGTCGGGTGAAAACGACGCCGCGCTGCTGCAGCGCCGGCTCCAGGCCGCCCTGGGCGACAACTTTGGCGTCGAGGGTCCGTTAGGCGAGGGTGGTTTCGCGGTGGTCTTCGCGGTGTTCGACCGCAAGCTCTCGAGGCGGATGGCGGTCAAGGTGCTCCGCCCCGATCTCACCGCGAGCCGCGCCAGCAAGCAGCGCTTCGTGCGCGAAGCCGAGACGGTGGCGCGACTCAATCACCCGCACATCCTGCCGATCTTCTTCGTGGGCGAGAACCACGGACTGGTCTATTTCGGGATGCCGCTGATCGAGGGTGAGACCCTGGAGACGCGGATGCGCCGCGAAGGCCGGATGAGCGAAGCCGACACCGCCCGCATCGGCTCCGAAATCGCCGACGCCCTCGCCGAGGCCCACGCCGCCGGCCTGGTGCACCGGGACATCAAGCCGCTCAACGTGATGCTCCAGGGAAATCGCGGCCGGATCCTGGTCGCCGACTTCGGCATCGCCAAGGCGGCGGCCGGGTCGGGCGAAGAGAAACTGACCGGCACCGGCATCGCCATCGGCTCCCCCCATTACATGAGCCCCGAGCAGGCCAGCGGCGACGAGCTGGTGGATCACCGCTCCGACATCTACTCGTTAGGCATCCTCCTCTGGCAGATGCTGGCCGGCGAGCTCCCCTTCCATGCAGGCGGGTCGCAGGCGGTCATCATGCAGCAGGTGAGCCGCGAGGTACCGCCCATCCAGGGCCGGCGCCCCGAGATCAATCCGCTGCTCGCCGCGGTGGTGAACCGTTGCGTGGCCAAGTCCCGCAGCGACCGGTACCAGAACGCCGAGGAAGTCGCTCAGGCGCTGCGCGGCATCGCCGCCGGCGCGCACACCATCGCCACGATCGGCCCGGCAGGCCCCCACACCCGGGCCAAGACTCTCGCCCTGATCCTTGGCGTCGCGGCGGTGATCGCGCTGGTGGCCGGCGTCGTGCTCACCCGGCGCACCGCCGCGGTCGGGGCCGCGGGGACCGTGACCGCGAGCACCGCCGCGGTCACCGACGCATCGGACCCGGTCTCGGCCGCGCCGACGATCGCCGTGCTGCCCTTCTCCACCGTGGGGGCCAGCGATACCGCCCAATTCGGCCGCACCGCGGCGCTGATGCTCAGCGAGGCGCTGGCGTTGCGCAACGGCGTGGGCACCGTGGACGGCAACATTCTGCTGTCGCGCTGGATCGCCGAGCGGCGGAGCGTCACCGCGCCGCTCGACACCAACGCCCATTTCGCCTACGGCATGGGCG
>DASXPG010000207.1:0-2922 GCA_036493755.1 Gemmatimonadales bacterium | reverse complement strand
GTCGGCCGCGCCGCAATCACCTGGTCCACGCTCTGCCCCGCATCCTTCATCTGCTTCACCCGGTCGCGCGTCGTGGTCAGCGCGTTGAGGTAGCTGGCAACGTAGCGATCGGTCAGCACGGCCCCACGGGCCGGCACGAACTTGTTCGGATTGCTGGCCCACGGATGCAGCAATACGACAAAGCTGTCGATGCCGCCGCCGTTCGCCGCCTGGATATCGGGATAGCCGTCTCCGGGGAGCAGCTCGCCCAGATAGACCACACCGCTGCGCTCGAAGTGGACCAGCACGTCGCCATTGCTGTGGGCCGGCGGCTGGTGTACCGCGTGAATCGATTCGTTCCCGACGAGGAACTTGAGCACCTCGGAGAACGCCGCCCGTGGCCGGGTGCCGTTGGGAAAGTGGCTCCAGCCATTTTCGTGGGTCGCGACGAAGGCGCCGAGCCGGCCCCAGCCGGCGTCACCGTCGGCGCGGGTCTGGTCGGTCGGAATGACGATCACGAATCGCTCCGCAACCGAAGTGCGACGCGACAGATCGGCCTGGATTGCCGGTGTGCTGGCATTGGTGACCGGTCCGACCACGAAGGCGCCGTCGGCTCCGGCGAAGGTGACCACGTTGCCGGCCGGCGTGGCATAGACGAAGAGCCCGGGAGCCAGCTCGGTGGATTGGGCGCGCGCGGCAGCGGGAGCCAGCAACGCGCCGATCAGCAGCAGCGATCTCGTAGGCATGGCCAATAAGGTAAGGCGATGTGCCATCCTTGACAGGCCCTCGTGTCCTTTGTATATAACCAATAGGTTAGATAACCAAAAGGTTAATTACATGGTCATGCAGGACAACCTCAGCGCCACCTTCTCCGCTCTCGCCGATCCCACGCGGCGCGCCATCCTCTCGCGGTTGACCGGGGGCGAGGTGTCGGTGAAGGAGATCGCGGCGCCTTTCCGCATCAGCGGCCCGGCGATTTCCAGGCATCTGCGGGTATTGGAGCGTGCCGGTCTCATCGCCCGCGGGCGCGAAGCGCAGTGGCGTCCCTGCCGCCTCGAGGCGGCGCCGCTCAAGGAAGTTGCCGACTGGGCCCAAGCCTATCACCGCTTCTGGGACGCGAGTTACAAGCGCCTGGATGCTTACCTCGAACAACTGAAAGCCAGGGAGAAGAAACATGGTCGCCGCAAGCAAGGCCGCTGAGACAACCGTCATCACGTCGAAGGACACGGAGATCCGCGTCATCCGCAGCTTCGACGCGCCGCAGGGACTGGTCTTCGACTGCTTCACCATGGCCGAGCACCTGCCCAACTGGATGATCGGCCCGCCGGGGTTCACCATGGCGGTCTGCGAAGTGGACCTGCGGGTGGGTGGCGCCTACCGCTGCGGGTGGAGAAATGCCGACGGGCAGGCCATGGACATTACCGGCATTTTCAAGGAGGTCCGGCGGCCCGACCGCGTGGTCTACACCGAGAACTGGGGCGGCGACTGGCCGGAGACGATCCAGGACTACGCCTTCACCGTGCAGGACGGCAAGACGCTGATGACGTGGACCATGATCTTCCCGTCGAAGGCGACCCGCGATGCCGCGATCGATACCGGAGCGACCAGCGGGACGGACGAGACCTTCGCGAATCTGGACCGTTACCTGGCAAAGCAAGGACGGTAGCCGGGACCGGGTTACTGGCGACTCGCGGGTTCCTGCCGCTCCTTTTCACGACGCTGGGTGGCCTGGAGCGCCAGGTAGGTGACGGTGTCCCACGCATTATGAATGGCGGCGAAGAGCAGCAGCAACGTCGCGCCGCCGATGGAAAAGAGGCTGTCGGTGTTCCGGGGTAGCAGGATGCCGCCAGCGAGGATCATGATGTAGGCGGTGAAGGGCACGATGGTGTGGAAGATCCAGTCTTCCATCACCGGCTTATAGATGGTCACACGGTGGGCGCGGCGCGTGACGAAAGCCATGTAGATCACGCCCGCGCCACCAGCCATGCCGACCGCCCAGGCGGCCGGCAGCAGCGAGTGCCACGGCGCGCAGAGCATCGCGGCCACAATCAGAACGGCGCACAGGTGCACGACGGTCGGCGTGCCGAAGGCGCCCATGCCCTGCTCGGCCTCGCGGGCCGGCGAGGTATCGGCCACCAGCGCGATGGCCACGAACATCAGGCCGGTCAGCGCCGCGCCGGAGGATCCGATGATCACGTAGAAAGTGCTCCAGTCGGTCAGGAGCGGCAGGGTTCCCTCGTGCATCACACACTCCGGCGGATGGTTACAGGATCAGCTGAAATAATATCGGGGCCGTCCGCTTGACGCTTTGCTGACGGGCCCGCCACACCATGATCGCGTACCCATACGGGAGCCTTCCGATGAAAGCGATCATGATCGTCCCCTTCGCCTTTGCCTTGCTGGCCCGGCCCGCTTCGGCCCAGTGGTCCCGTTTTGCCCACACTCTCAACGGCCGTAGCGGTATCCGCATGGAGCTGGCCTCGGGGAACCGCGAGCAGCTGGACAGCGCGCACATCGAGGATGGCACCCTGGTGGGCCGCCTCCGGGGCCCCCATGAACGCTTCGCGGTGGACACCGCCGATGTGCGCCGCGTCTGGCGCCGGGGCAGCTTCTACAAGACCGGCATCGTCCTCGGGGCATCCACCGGGCTCGTCCTCGGGCTGGCGGCGGGCGCCGAGGCGGGAATTTTCCTCTGCCTGGCCGATTGTCTCGATGGAAAGTCCACCATGCCGCTTTCCGCGATGCTGGCCGGTGGCGCCATGGGCGCGCTGGTCGGCGGCCTCGCCGGGGGAGTCATCGCGCTGCCGTTGCGCCACTGGAAGACGGTGTATCGCGCGAACCGGCGCTACCAGCCGCGCCTGGCGTTCAGCGGCCGATCGATCGGCCTGAGCATCGCGCTGTGAGTAATGGAGAGAATGGGCTCTGCGGCCATGGACTGCGGGT
>DASXPG010000206.1:0-4965 GCA_036493755.1 Gemmatimonadales bacterium | reverse complement strand
GCAGATGAGGCAGCCATCCACGAGTCGATCACCGTCCCGCAGCATCAGCATCCGGGTACGCCAGCCCAGCCGCTCCATCGCCGCCGCCCAGGCGGACGTCGCGCTGGTCTCCTCCGGATAACGGTCCGCCAGCTCTCCCGTGACCGGCTCGTCGCCCGACGATAATGTCATTCCGCTGCGGCGCCGGAGGCCTTGAGGTGCGCCGACGTCCGGGCCGCGCGCCGGGCGGCCGAGCCGCTCAGAGGCAGCTCGACTGGAATCCAGAGCACCCGGTGGGCGAGGTCGTCGGTGACGGGCAAGGGGATTGCGGCCGCACCGCAGTGGCAGGGGATGTAACCGGGCTGGCATTCGATGCCCGCGGCCGCGAGCTCCTCGATGACCTCGGCCACCGACGGCCCGCCGCGCGGAAGGATGGCCACCAGCTTCAGAACCAGATCCTCGGCGCCCAGATCCGAGGTCAGCATGCCGCGCAGCCAGGGATACGCCGCGAGAATCTGCCGCGCGTGCTCGCGTCGCGCAGCCGCATGGTGCTCCAGCGACGCGAGCTGCACCACTCCGATTGCGGCATCGATGTTCGCCAAGCCGGCACTCCGGTGGCGCGGTTCGGCGCGCCGCAGGCCGAGCCGGTCGAGCACGACCTGCAGCGGCAGAGTGACGCGGCGCCAGCGCCGCCAGAGCCAGGCGGCGAGGAGCCGCCGCGCCGCGACTCCACCTGGCTCCGGCTCCGGCGCCAGAGTCGATGCGCGTTCGAAGAGCGCCGGATCGTTCGTCACCAGCACTCCACCCGCCGCTCCCGCGAGCGGCTTCCCGAAACCGCAAGCGACGATGCCGCAGGCCCCGAAGCTGCCGACCATCCGGCCCGCCCGCCGCGCACCGAGCGCCTGGGCTGCGTCGTCCATCACCACGATGCCGGTGCCCGCCAGGGAGCGCTCGATGTCGTCCACCGCTGCCGCCCTCCCGAAAAGGTGGGGAACGATGACGCATCGCGTGGCCGGCGTCAGCGCCGCCTGGATGGTCCCAACCGTCACGTTGAGGTCGGCGCCCACGTCCGCGTACACCACCCGGGCGCCCGAGCGCTCGACTCCTTCGACGACGCTGGCACAGATATAGGCCGGAACCACGACATCGACGCCCGCGCCGATGCCCATCGCGCGCAGACCGATCTCGATGGCGGTCCGCCCCCGATCGACCCCCATAGCATATCGTACGCCCAGGTACCGGCGCACCGCCTCGACGAAGTGCTCCTGGTCGGCGCCGCGACGGGCGCGCCCGGTAAGCACCCGGGCCAGGGTGGCGCGCAGCTCGGCCCAGCCCCACTGCGGAACCGACCAGGGGACCGAGTAAGAGAGATGGCGCCACGTCGAGCCCAACCGACTCAATGGAATCGAGCCCCGATGGAAAAAGGTGACCGCTTCAAGTCTTGTCGCCGCGCCGAAAAATACATTACTATGGATGCTTGCCGGAACAACGTCATTGGCTCCGCGGCTTGCTCGTCAATCTTGCTGTCTTCCTGGTGGCGATTCTCGTAGCCGCAGGACTCGCGGAGATGCTCGTCCGCATCATCGCCCCTCAGCAGCTGATCCAGATTCGCCCCGACATCTGGCGCCCCGCCGATTCCCTCGGCTGGACCAACCGGCCGAACGTCAACACCACCATCAATACCGGCGAGCGGACGGTCCATCTCTACACCGATTCCGCCGGTCTGCGGGTGGGCGCGGGAGGCCGTCAGGCGGCGCCGACCAAGGTCCTGGTCATCGGCGACTCGTTCATGGAAGCGCTGCAGGTGGAGTACGAGCAGACCTTCTCGGGCCTGCTGGGGCCGGGGCTGACCGGCCGTCTTGGCCACGGCGTCGAAGTGTTCGACGCCGGCGTGGATGGGTGGGATCCGCCGCAGTACCTGGTGCGCGCCCGCCAGCTGATGGCGACCGATCACTACGACCTGCTGGTGGTCGCCGTCTATCTGGGCAACGACGTGATCGCCCGCCGCGTGGACGACATCCCGCCGCGCGCGCCGCAAGTGCTGCACCATCTGCGCGTCCCGCGCTCGCTGCGCTGGTCGGAGATGGTGGACGCCCTGCTCTACCCGCTGAACGACGTCCTGAAGCGTCATTCGCAGTTGTTCATTTTCTTCAAGAACCGGCTGCAGAGTCTGCGCCAGCGCGCCCACCTGACCGCCGATTTCTTTCCGGTCGAATTGCGCCGCAGTGAAGCCACCGCGCCCCGCTGGGCGCTGACCGCGGATGTCTGCGCCGAGATCGTCGCCATGGCGCGCCAGCATGGCGTTCCGACCCTCACCGTGCTGATCCCGTCGCCCATCGCCGTCGACACCGCCACCTTTTCCGTCTACGCCAAGGGCTTCAAGATCGATCCCGGGACGGTGGACCTCGGACAACCGACGCGACGGATGAAAGAAGAGCTCGATGCGCGCCACGTGGTGAACCTGGCGGTGCAGCAGAATTTCATGACGGCGGAATCGGTCGGAGAAAAGCTCTACGGATCGGTGGACCGGCACCTTACCATCGCCGGCAACCGGCTGCTGGAGAAGCTGGTCGAACCGATGGCGGCGGCGCTGATCGGGACCAGCGCCGCCCCACTGAAACGCTCACCGCATCATGGCGGGGGATAGCCCATGGGCGCGGACGAGATGCCGATGGCGTCGAACCAGGCAGTGCTGGTTGATGCCATCGAGTTGATGGTTCCGTCGAATTGCACTACGCCGTAGGTTTTTGACTGATTGCTGAGGTTGTCGGTGTAGTCGAAGTGCTGTACCCCGTTGATCGAGCACTTGAACTTGATCGCCCCGCTGGTGCTGATGTCCCAGAAGTTCTCGAACACCGTCCACTGTCCAAGCAGGTTGTTCATGTTCGGCGCCGGCAGATTCATGTTGGCGATCCGGTCGCCCACGCCGACGGTGTCGAGCGTGTCCCAGCCGAAAGCTGGATTGCCGTTGCTGAAGTTGCCGATGCCGATGAAGAACGAGCCCAGCTGGCTGTTCGACCCCGGACCCAGGCCGCGCTGCACCTTCACCTGGTTGGCGTTGCTCTTGACACCATCGTTATTGAAGGCGGCGCTCTGCATGTAGGCAAAGCGGCAATAGTAGAACAGGCGCGACCCGCCGCCCGCCCCGGTCAGCAGGAAATAAAACGGGGTGCCGGTATTCAAGCCGTTGGAGGGATTGTAGGTCTGCTTGGCGGATTTGCTTCCGCGATACCCCTGGGTCGTATCCACCGACCACGGCGCGCTGATCGGCTGGTTGTTGCCGCCGATGAAGGAGCCGACGGTACCATCCTCGAATCCGAAGTCGTAGACGTTGCCCGCCACGCCGTTGCCGCCGCCGCCACCCGCCGCCTGAATCGTAAATGTCACCTGCGATACCGTGCTCGCCGTGACCGCCGTATTCTGAGGATTGCTGACACCGGAAGAAAGATTGAAAGCAGTGGGAGTGGTATACGTGATCTGATAGGTGCCAACCGCAACGACGGTATCGACATTCACCGAAGCCCCGCTATTGGGGACGTTCACGACCACCGCCGCCTGTCCACTGATGTCGGTGCGCAGCACCGATGCCGAGCCGCCGTTCGTCGCCGCCCCGGTCAGGCCGCTCACCGTGATGCGCAGCGTCCCCGACGTTACGATGAGGCTGACGTCAACATTGACCGCGGTGTTCTGGCCCGCGGTGATGGTGACGTCGAAAACGTTGCTGCCGTTCACCTGGTAGCCGGCCGGCGGCGTGTACACAGCGTGATAGGTCCCGACCGGGACCGTCGCCTCGCCGCTGCCCGACGCCGGAAGCGGGATGGTGAGCGGGGTACTTGGGACATCCGTGCGGGTAACCACCGCGCTGCCCCCATCGGCGAGGCCACTGCCCAGGCCGGTGATGGTGACCGTAATGGTACCGGAAGCGGTAGGCTCGATCGGGCTGCCGCACGAGGCGAGTCCCGCGGCGACCAGCACGCCACCGGAGGTCTTCACGAAATCGCGCCGGGAGTGCTGACCGCGCATCCCGGCTGAGCCGGGAAGGATGAGCCCCGAGGGTGAGCGCACTTCGCGCCCTTGACCGCGCCGCTTCGCCATGCCGAAAGCCTCTTCTATGTCGAGTTAGGGGAAGCAATTAACGTGTTGGACGCCGTCGCCGCTAGGGCAGTTGTCACAAATGACCGGGGCCGGGATCACCGATCCCGCCGCAACACCTCCAGGGCCGACCGCCGCCAGCGCGCATAACGACTGGCGCCGAGCGCACTTCGGGTCCAGCCGAGGACCGACTCGCGCAGACCCTGGCGCAGCCCCAGGGCGGCATCCCCGCTCAGGATGGCGTGGAATCGTGACAACGGTGTCTCACCCCGTATGGTGCAACGGCGAACGTATCGGACGGGAGAATTGTCATGCTCGGCATTGACCCCCCAGTGCGATGTGGCCACAACCCGGTAGCCGGCCTCGCCGATCATGGGCCGGAAGCGCCGGCGCGGCGCGTCTCCCCCCGGCAGCGCCAAGGTCGTAGGGCGCACCTCCAGCTCCCGGCCCAGCTCCTCGGCCGATCCCGACAGCTCCGATCGCAGCGCATCAGGACCCTGCTCGGATAGAAATGGATGCGTGCGGGTGTGCGACTGGATGGACATCCCGGCCCGGCGCATCTCGCGCAGCTGATCCCAGGTCGCGAAGCCCGGTCGCCCCGTCCACTGCGTGACCGCGAAGAAGGTCGCGCTCATGCCCCGCTCGGCGAGGGCCGGAAAGGCGTGCTGGTACTGGCTCGCCGTTCCATCATCGAAGGTGATAGGAACCCGCTCCGGCGAAGGAGCGGCGAGCCACGACTCGAGCGAGCACCCCTGGCGCCCCTGGCTCTTGATGTAGTCGAGCTGCCGCTTGAAGCCGTCGATCGACACGGCGAAATATTCGGCGCCACCACCCGGCGCCGCACCGCCCTCGAGCACGTCGTGATACATGAGGCACACCCAGCCGGCCATCAGC
>DASXPG010000205.1:0-7234 GCA_036493755.1 Gemmatimonadales bacterium | reverse complement strand
GTCCCAGTACAGCAACCGCGGCCGCACCTACGACTACGAGGGCGAGAACAAGGGCGAGATCCCGGACGACGACGTCGCCGAGCCGGGCGCCGGGTACCTCTGGGACCTGGCGCGGCGCGCGCACATCAGCTTCCGCGATTTCGGCGAATTCGTCCACGAGATCACCGTCAACCGGCGCCACGTCTACGTCGGCACCAAGCCATACATCGATTCGAACGTCAACCACGACTATCCCTATTTCGATCTGCGGATTCCCGATCAGCGCCGCGCGGACATCTGGCTCCAGGAATTCCAGCAGTACCAGCAAACGGGCGGGATGCCAGCGCTCACCATTCTGTACCTGCCGCGCGACCACACCAGCGGGGCGGCCGCGGGCTACGTCACGCCGAAGTCGATGGTCGCCGACAACGACCTGGCGCTGGGCCGTGTGATCCAGGCGCTGTCCGCGAGCCGGTTCTGGCCGAGCACGGCGGTGTTCGTGCTCGAGGATGACGCGCAGGACGGCCCCGACCACGTGGACTCGCACCGCTCGCCGCTGCTGGTCATTTCGGCATGGAATCGCGGCGGCGTGAATCATCGATTCACCAACACGACCGACGTGGTGCAGACGATCGAGGAAATCCTGAAACTCGATCATCTCTCGCAATTCGACGACTTCGGCCGGCCGCTTCGCGACGTCTGGGCTGACCGGCCCGACCTGACGCCCTTCACGGCCCTGACACCGGCGCAGCCGCTGGACGAGCAGAATCCGGCCCGCACCCGTGCCGCCATCGACTCGCGGCGGCTGGATCTGTCCGCGGCGGACCGGGCGGACATGGACCTGTTCAACCGGGTGCTCTGGCGCGCCATCAAAGGCGACAGCGTGCCCTACCCCGGCCCGCGCCGCATGGCCACCCTCGAGGCCCGGCGCAGCCGCTGAAAGCCCGCCACTGACAATGACTTGGCGCCTATGTCGATTCGGGATCTTCCCGAACGACTAATGGTTGACCACGATTTCCAATCAATTCATCATCGGGAGGCTGTCATGAAGTATCTCTGCCTGATCTACAGCGACGAGAAGATGTGGAGCACGATGTCCAAGCCGGAGATGGACACCATGATGAGCGAGTACAACCAGTTCAGCGAGAGCATCCGCGGAAGCGGCCACTACGTCGCCGGCGAGGCGCTCCAGGGAACGGCCACCGGCACGACGCTGCGGAGCCGGAACGGCAAGCTGTCGACCACCGACGGCCCCTTCGCCGAGACCAAGGAACAGCTGGGCGGCTTCTACCTCATCGAGGCGAAAGACCTGAACGACGCGATCAAGGTCGCGCAGCGCATTCCCGGTGTGAAGGTGGGCAGCATCGAAATCCGTCCGGTCGTGGACTTCTCGAAGCAGTCGGCGGTGCCCAAGGCCCTCGCGGGACAGGCCTGACCGATTCCGGCAGCTCGCCGGCGCACGAGGCGATCGAGGTGGTCTACCGCTCCGAATCGCGCCGGGTGCTGGCGACGCTCATCCGCCTCCTCGGTGATTTCGACCTGGCCGAGGAGGCGATGCACGATGCCTTCGGCGCCGCCCTCGAGCAGTGGCCCGGGGTCGGCGTTCCGGCCAATCCCCGCGCCTGGCTCGTTTCCACGGGCCGCTTCAAGGCGATCGACTCGCTGCGGCGGCGGGCGCGCTTCGACGCCTCGTTAGGCGAGGTCGCCGACCGGCTCTACGGAGACAACGACGCCATGCGGGATCCCGACGCGGTGGAAGACGACCGGCTGCGGCTGATCTTCACCTGCTGCCACCCCGCGCTGCCTCCCGACGCGCAGGTCGCGCTGACGCTGCGCGAAGTCTGCGGCCTCACCACCGAAGAAATCGCCCACGCCTTTCTCACCCGCCCCTCGGCGATCGCCCAGCGCATCGTCCGGGCCAAGACCAAGATCCGCGACGCGAAGATTCCCTACGAAGTCCCGGAGCGCGCCGACGTCGCCGAGCGGCTGGCCAGCGTACTGCGGGTCGTCTACCTGGTTTTCAACGAGGGGTACTCGGCAAGCTCCGGCGCCACGCTCACGCGCCGCGATCTCTCCGAGGAAGCGATCCGGCTCGGCAGGCTGCTCGTCGAGTTGTTGCCGGAGGCCGAGGCGCAGGGACTGCTGGCGCTGATGCTGCTGCACGAGTCGCGGCGCACGGCGCGCGCCTCATCGGACGGCGAACTGGTGCTGCTCGACGTTCAGGACCGCTCGCGCTGGGACCATGCGATGATCGAGGAAGGAAGCGCGCTGGTCGAGCGCTCGCTCGGCTCGCGCGCCTTCGGGCCCTACACCCTCCAGGCGGCCATCGCCGCGGTGCACGGACAGGCTGCGCGAGCCGCCGACACCGACTGGGACCAGATCGTCGGCCTCTATGATGTGCTGCTACGCTCCGATCCGTCGCCGGTCATCGAGCTGAACCGCGCCGCCGCCGTGGCGATGCGGGATGGGCCGGCCGCGGGCCTCGCGCTGATCGACGCGATCCTCGCCCGCGGCGATCTCGCCGATTACCAGTTCGCCCACTCGGCCCGCGCCGACCTCTGCCGCCGGCTCGGCCGCACCGCGGATGCGATTGCGTCGTATGAGCGGGCGCTGTCCCTGACGGAGCAGGAACCTGAGCGGCGATTCATCGAGGGGCGCTTACGGGAGATGGCGGGCAACTAGATACCCAGACGCGCGGACAGCTCCTGAGCGCTATTCGTGCCTGATGGCATCGATCGGAGAAAGCCGGGCGGCGCGGCGCGCAGGATAGGTCCCGAACGCGACGCCCACCAGGACGGCGACGAGCATCGCAAACAGCGGCGAGCTCCAGGTGAAGGCGGCGAAAATCGGCGCTTTCGCCAGCGCGCGGATGGCTGCGGTAATGCCGAAGGCGCCGGACAGCCCGAGCAGCACGCCCACCAGGCTTCCCGCTCCCGAAATCGCCACCGACTCCGCCAGGAACTGCACCATGATGTCCCCAGCCCGGGCGCCGACGGCTTTGCGCACACCGATCTCCCGGGTCCGCTCGGCCACCGAAGCCAACAGCACGTTCATGATCCCGATGCCGCCGACCAGGATGGCGATCCCGGTGATCGAACCCAACACCAGCTTGAAGACGAGAATGCCGCGCTCGGCCTGATTGACCCGGCTCCCCGACGAGCTGACGGTGAAGCGGCCGTTGATCGCGCCGAAGCGTCGCGTCAGCCACCGCTCGGCGTCCGCGCGGACGCGCTCCACGTCCTCGACCCGGTGTGCCTTCAGGATGGCCATCGGCGCCTGGCGCCCGCTGTCGCCGAGGCGCGTGACCGCCGTACTGTCGAGCGGGATGTAAGCACGCGCCGGCGCCGACGCACCAGCCACCACGCCCACAACTTCGTAGGCGCGGCCAATCACCTCGATGCGCCTGCCGATCAGCGCGCTGTCCGTTGCGTCGCCGAGGGCACGCGCCATGGCCGCGGTGATCACCGCTCCGGGCCTGGCGGCATCGTCCGCGCGCAGTAGCCGCCCCGCGAGCAGTCTCATGTCGATGAAGCGCTCGCCGCCCGGCAGTGTCGCGGTGACGATGGCGGCATGTCGCGTGGTGTCGTCCGGCGTCGTGACATACACCGAGCCGCCGAGGGCGAGGGTGACGTCGGCACGCCCGTCGGTCGCCGCCGCGAGACTGTCGCGGTCGCGCTGGGTGAGGATGGGAATGTCGGTGCGGCGCACCGACACACCCCCGGCCGTCAGTTCGATCATCTGGGGCAGGATCGTGACCATCTGGATGTCGGTAGTCTCGCCCAGCTGGCCCCGAGTGAAGCGCTCGAGCCCGTCGCCCAGCGCCAGGATCGCGACCAGCGACGCCACGCCGATCACTACGCCGAGCGTCGACAGCGCCGAGCGCAGCGGATTGGCGCGAAGCGCCTCGAAGCCGATGATCGCGGACGACATGGTACGGTGCACCAAACCTCCGATCAGACGAAGCGCCCGGATCGCTCCGGGCGCTTCAGCGTCTTGCGCGCTTGCCGCCTGGCAAGTTACTGCTGGCACTGCCCGTTCGGATCCGGCCGCGGGTGATCCACCACCACACGGTGATCCAGGTTCGCGACCCGCTCGCCCAGATCGTAGACCATGGTGGCGACGTTCGCCATCCGGTCGTAATCGATGTACTGCGGCTCGTCCGTCAGCTGGTGATAGTCGGCATGGCCGCCGGTGGTGAAGAAGACCACCGGGATTCCCCAGCGCGCGTACATCGCGTGATCGCTGCGGCAATAGATGTTCTGCGGATGGCCGTTGGCATCGAGCGAATAATCGAAGTGCAGGCCGAGGTGCTTCTCGGTGTTCACCGTCTCGGCCAGGTTGCCCAGCTCGGTGGAGAGGCGGCGCGAGCCGATGAGCTGCACGTAGCCGGGACCGCCGTGGATCAGCGCGCCTTCCTTGGTGACGCCCGTGATGTCAGTGGCGCCGCCGCGGCCGATCATGTCGATGTTCAGCTCGGCGACGATCGAATCGCGCGGCACCGTTGGATTGTCGGTGAAGTAGCGCGAGCCCAGCATGCCGTATTCCTCGCCCGCATGCCAGATGAACAGCATCGAGCGCTTGGGCCGGGTATGCGCCTTGGAGAACTGCTCGGCGATCTCCAGCAGGCTCACCGAGCCCGAGCCGTCGTCGTCGGCACCGTTGTAGATCGAGTCCATCCGCACGCCGTGAAGCGCGTGCAGGCTGTCGGTCATGGCGCGGATGCGCGCCACCTGCTCGGGGGTCGGCGCGACCGGGCCGTTGTCGGCGCCCTGCGGCGCGGCCACCATGTGGAAGGCACGAACCGAATCGTGATCGAACGAGCGATCGGTCCGGAACCCGATGTGATCGTCGTGCGATCCGATCGCCACGTATTCGTTGCGCAGCGCCGGATCCGAGCCCCGGAGTATTGCCACCACGTTACGACCGGGGGCGCGCGTCTGCCCGAATTTCACGTCGCCGTGCACGGTGCCGCCCGTCGCGCCCGGCGTGGCCGCTTCGGGATCGGTTCCAAGCAGCTGTGTGCCGGCCGCCTTGGTGACGTAGAAGTAGCTCGGCGTCGTCGGGCCGGGAGTAGCCGAGCGCACAGCGTTCTGGCGGGCCACGAAGGCCTGCATCTGCTGCGGGACGACCCAGTCCAGCATGACGACGGCGATGGCGGAAGCATCGTGGAAGCGCTGTGTGATCAGGAACCGGTTCACGTTCGAGTTCCGGTTCCCGGCGCTGTCGCGCGCCAGGGTGAGCAGCGCCACCTTGCCCGCGACGGCCGACGAAGGAAGCATGTGCGCGGTGTCACCCAGCGACCCGGCGTACACAACCGGTGCGCCATCGAAGGCACGCGCGCCGGTACCCTGATCGCGCGGCGCAAAGTCGTGCCAGAGCACGAAGCTGCTGCCATTGACCGACAGCGTGCTCAAGCCGCTGCTGGTGGAATCGAAAACCAGCGGATACTGGAAGAAACCGCCGTCCTCGCCTGCGGGCTCGAGCCCCAAGCGCGCCAGCTCGCCCGCGATGTACGTGGTTCCCTTCACGTTGCCTTCGCTGTAGGCATCGCGACCCATCATCGAATCGTCGGCGAGAATGTACAGCCGGGTCATCAGGTCGCCGGCGGTGATCGCCGGCCTGGTCGCGGGCCCCGTGTACTTGATCGGCAGCTCATGCGAGGCCGGCATCCGGCTCGCGGCCCGATTGCTGGCAGCCTGCGCGGCGAGGCCGGCCGGAAGAACGGTGAGAGCGCAGGCAAATCCGGGCAGGAGCCGGAGCAACCGGTTCACAGTCATGGGCGTTCCATTCTGAAGAGTGAAGGAAGGACCCGCGGGAGCGCGGGCCCTTCCACAGTAAGACAGAACGGAAGCTCTAAAGGTGGGTTTCAGCGAATCCGTACGTCGTGGGTCATGCGTCGGTCACCTGAGCGCAACCCTGGGCGCCGAGGGCAGGAAATTCACTCTCCGAGCCTCACGCATGACCCCATCGTTGATCCGACCCTCTACCAGCTCATAGCCCAGCAGCGCGAACACTCGGCCGCGGGCAAAAATGGGACGGGCATTGCCATACCAGTCCACGCACGACGCCTTGCACTGGTCGTCGGCGCTGCGGACTTCGCCGGCCGCGAGCTTCCCCAGCTGCGCGAAACGGCCGTCCGCGTTGCTGAGAAAGAGAATCGACGCCGAGCCATCGACCAGGTGCGTCCAGCCGGGCCGCCCTTCTTCGCGGATCGGCAGGCCGAGGACGCCGGCGCCGGTGCTGTCGGAGCGATAGAAGAAGCCGTGGCTCCGCAGCTCGCCCTGTGACGCGTTGCGCATGGTGTAGCGCTGGACCAGGCGCGGCTTGCCGTGCAGGCTGAGTCCCGAGAACTCGAGGTCGCTGCCGCGGACGCCGACCACCAGCGCGCCATCGCCCATGACTTCGATGCGATCGGTGCCGTGCGGGAGGTGCAGGCTCGACAGATCCCCGCCCCGCCATGGCACCGCATACAGCACGCGGCTCGACTGTTCCTCGCCGCCCCAGCCACTCCCTGTACCATACAATAGGAAGTCGCCGGCGAAGCGATTCTGCACCGTGCCGCCGTCGGGCGGAGGAAGCGGGCGATAATACCACGGGGGGGCCGCGCGACTGCCGTCACCGATGCTGTCGATCGCGATGCGCAACAGCGACGCCGAGCCGCGCGCATTCTCGGCGCCCCACATCCCGTCGCCGGGGCTGCCGGACATCGTCATCACGTTCAAGTAGCCGTCGGCGCTCTCGAGAAATGAGAACTGGTCCACCGGGCTCCCCGAGACCATCTCGGCGCTGGGCGCCGAGCCATCGAGGGGAATGCGCGCGAGCATGGAAGCTGCGCGCTGATTGCCGGTGGCCCAGTCGCTCATCCAGACGTACACCGCGCTCTGCGAGACGTAAAAGACATTGCCGGGCGGGCCGACAACGACGCTCGCCGTGCACTGCACCTCGGCGGTCGCGAGATCGCACGACGTAACGGTGTGCAGTGCGACCTCCCCGCTGGTGTTCCAGCCGGCGGGATGGAAGACATGCTCGGGAGTGGAGATGATGTGAAAGGCGCGGCCAGCCGCGTGCCGGCTCCAGCGCCGCACCGCGGGAAGATTGTCGGTGACGTTGCCGCCCGAATGGCCGAGATAGAACGGCGCGTAATAAACCAGCTTCGAGCCGATGAGCCGGGTCGCGTAGTTGCGCGACGAGTAATAGTCATTCGAACGAAGCTGGAAGGTCTGCTGGTAGGCGAGCGAGCCGTCGCCGCCGAGCC
>DASXPG010000204.1:0-6651 GCA_036493755.1 Gemmatimonadales bacterium | reverse complement strand
GACGACCGGCAACACCGGCCAGGCCTTCTTCTTTCATGACGCGGCGCGCAAGAAGGTCTTCATCCGGTTCAACTACCGCCAGTCCAGCCCCTTCAACCAGCATGGCACCGTCAGCAATTATGACCAGGTGAAGCTGCTTCGCGCCCATCGCGCCGGCAACAACGGTGATCCCTGGGCGCTGTTCATCTCCACCACGCTCGGCTCCGCGGCCGGCCAGCTGGAGTTCCGGTTCCCCGAGGCCGATCCGGCCGCCACTCACTTCGCGAACACCAATCTCCCGGCGCCCAACATGAATGGCCTGCTCGGGAAATGGGTGAACGTCGAGCTGATGGTGGACATGACCACATCGAACGCGCTGGCCTTCCAGATCTGGATCAATGGCGTGCTCTACTTCGACTACACCGGGGCCCGGGCAATCCACAGTCCCAGCACCGGCACCTTCGAGTGGTACCAGTTCCGCGGGACCACGAACTCGATGCAGCAGCAGAGCTCCGACTGGATCGACCAGGTCGGCATCAGCACGTCGCGGATGGGTCCCTGACCCTCCGTTAGGCAGGCGGGGGAAGGGCGTCCGCGCCCTTCTCCCCGCCGGGTTCATATCCGTCGCAGGCCCGTACCGGCAGCGAGGGATATTTCGGGAAGGCGGGATTGGTTTCCGATTTCCGGCACAGAACGAAGGACGCGCCGGCCCGGGTGGGAACGGCGCGCATCCAGCGACAATTCGCGCAGAGACCCGGAGGCGCCGGGAATGTCATCGGGTAGGCCCCGAACTGGCGTGGTGCGGAAAACGAAAGAGTGCCCGGGGTGGGACTCGAACCCACACGGGGTTGCCCCCCGCGGATTTTAAGTCCGCTACGTCTGCCATTCCGTCACCCGGGCTGACGAGGAGCGGGAAACGGGACTCGAACCCGCGACCCCAACCTTGGCAAGGTTGTGCTCTACCAACTGAGCTATTCCCGCGTGGCTCGAAGCTAGACGGGCCGCCGCGAGACGGTCAAGTCGCATGTCCCCACAACATTGACAAAGGCCCAGCCAAACCGTAAGGTCTGCGCAGTTCGTGCAGGCCATCATTACTGCTGGCCCAATTCCCAACCGTTTGTCGGAGGTATCATGCGGCGACATGCCGTGAAGATCGCCGTCCTGGCGTTGGCGGGCGTCGCGCTGAGCGCGAGCCGTGCCAGGGCCCAGGGGTACGGTGTCTACGAACAGGACGCCTGTACGATGGGGCGCGCGGGGACCGGCGTGGCCGCACCCTGTAACGCCAGCGCGATCTTCTACAATCCCGCCGGCATCCAGCACACCGGCGGCAACAAATGGGATGTGGTCCTCGGTGGCGTACTGATCCGGCCCAGCTTCGGCTTCCACGACAGCGTCAGCGGCGCTACGACATCCGGGCCGGTCAACAACAATCTTGCGCCACACTTCTATATCACCCGCCAGCTGTCCCACGGCTGGGCGGTCGGTTTCGGCGCCTTCGCGGCCTACGGCCTGGTGTCGGAGTGGCCGACGACCTTCAGCGGCCGCTTCCTCGGCTACCGCTCCGAAATCAAGACCGGCTACTTCCAGCCGACCATCGCCAAGAAGGTCAACAGCTGGCTCGATATCGGCGCCGGCGTTGATTACATCCGCACCCTCGTCGACCTGCGTCAGCGTGTCGACCTTTCTTCGCAGACCGCCGCCCCCGGCGTGACCTTCGGCAACCTCGGCATTCCGCTGGGCACCGACTTCGCCAACGCCGAGCTGCATGGGACGAGCTGGTCGTCGGCCGGGCACTTCGGCGTCATGGTTCACCCCTGGCGCCGTATCAGCCTGGGCCTGCGCTACATGATGAAGAGCACCGCCGACATTCAGGGCGCCGCCTACATCAACCAGGTGTCGACCGGCATCATCCTTCCTGCCGGCAACCCGATCGGCGTTCCCGGCGGCACGCCGCTGGACTCGGTCGTCGCGCCGCAGTTCCGGGGCAGCGGCCCGCTGAACACTCCGCACGCCTCGACCAACGTCGCCCTTCCGGACCAGCTGGTGGCCGGCGTCTCGGTGAAGGTCACCAACCAGCTCACCCTCCTGGGCGACTACCAGTGGGTGCACTGGGCGATGTTCCAGCAGCTCACCATCACTACGGCGACGCTGCCCACGGTGACGTTGTGGCAGGACTTCAAGAACACCAGCGGCTTCCGTCTGGGGGCCGAGTACGAAGCGAATAACCAGTGGATGGTGCGCGCCGGCCTGCTCTATCACCAGGGCGCCTCGCCGGACAACACCGTCACGCCGCTGCTTCCCGAAGGTGCGCGCGCCGAGCAGACGCTCGGTGTCAGCTACCGCCTCAACCCGCACACCAAGATCGAAGCGGCCTATCAGCACCTGAGCCAGCAGGATCGCCGCGGCCGCGTCGTGAACGCGCCGCGCGGCCAGGGCGCTCTCTTCAACACCGGCGTCTATACCGGCAGCGCCAATCTCTTCGGCGTCAGCCTCGTCTGGGGAAGGTAAACGATGGAGCCCACACGGATGACCAGATTCGCGACGAGCCGGCTCAGTGCCGTTGTTCTGGCGGCCCTGCCGCTGCTCGCTTCGTGCAGCAGTATGTTCACCGATCAGACCATCGGCACCCGCGGCACGCCGGCTGGTGGGGCGATCTTCACCACCTATTCGGCGATCGGCACCAGCATCGGTGCCGGTATCCAGTCGGGCGGTATCAACGACAGCACCCAGCGCGAGGCGTACACCTACCAGTTCGCCGTGGCGCAGGGGCATATCCCCGGCGTCGACTGGTTCTACCCGAGCTTCGCCATGCCGGGCTGTCCCGCCCCGCTCGCCAACGCCACGACCGGCGCGCGGGTCGGCGGCGCCAGCGCGGCAGCATGCGCGACACGCAGCTCCGCCAGCATCGCACCCTTCGAGAACAACACCAGCATCCCCAGCATCCGCGCGGCTCAGGTGCTGGACATCACCAATCTCGCGTTTCCGGCGACCGATACGCTCAAGCTGGCGCAGTTCATCGTCGGCGCACGCAACCCGATCGACATGGTCGTGGCCGAGCATCCCACCTTCGTGACGCTCGAAATGGGCGCCAACGACGTACTTGGTGCCGCGACCCACGGCGACACCACGCTGCTCACCAGCACCGCGAGTTTCAGCGCGTCGATGGATGCGATTGCCACCAAGCTCGACTCGACCCACGCCAAGGTCGCGGTCGCGAACATTCCGAACGTGACCGTGATTCCGCACTTCTCCAAGGCGTCGGTGTTCTTCTGTCTCAAGACCGGGGCGTGCGGCTTCCCGGCGGCCCTTCCCTACAGCTCGCCGCTCTTTACCGTGGATGCCTCCTGCGCACCCAACGCCGCCGGCGGCATCGGCGACAATTACCTGGTCCCCTTCACGACAACCGGCAATATCACCGCCGTGCTTGCGGCGAGCCGCGCGGCCAAGCTGGATTGCCAGCGTGACTCGGCCCTCGTCGGCACCGCGGCGAGCCCGCTGGTCGCTGTGGCTCCCGCCGGCGCAACGATCAACCCGTTGGAGCTGGCCGCAATCACAGCGCGGGTGGCGGCCTTCAACACCACCATCGCCGCCCTGGCGACGGCGCACGGCTACGCCCTGGTGGACTTCAACGCGGCGCTCACGGCGCAGGCCGCCAACATTCCCCCGTTCCCCAACTTCGCCACGCCGACGCAGCTTTTCGGGACCCTCTTCTCTCAGGATGGTATCCATCCGACGAAAGCGGGCCACAAGCTGATCGCCAACGCGTTCATCACCGCGGCAAACACGTTAGGCGGGAGTTTGTCGCCGATTCCGTAGACAGATTGAGACAGATTACAACAGATTGAGACAGCAAACGGGGCCCGGTTCGGACCCCGTTTTGCTTGCGGTCTCAATCTGGTCCTAGTCTGTTTCCAGCGCCGCGCCCCCACCCGCTTCGACCACGCTGACCAGCGGTAGCGCGAGCGTGGCGTCGGCCCTGAGACGTGCCGCGACATCCGCTCCCGCCCCCGAATCGCACACCACGAGGACCGACCCGCCCCACCCGGCGCCGACCAGCCGCGCCCCGCGCACGCCGGCGACCGCGCGCGCAGCGGAAACGATGGCGTCGAGGCGCGGCGTCGAGCACTCGTAATTGTCGCGCAGTGAATTGTGGGATTGGCCGACCAGCAATCCGAATGCGCGCACGTCGCCGGCGGCCAATGCCTGCGCCGCGAGAAGGGTACGCTGATTCTCGTTGACCACGTGCTTGACCCGCCGGTCAAGCGGCGCGGGCAGCCGTCCCGCGACCTCGTTCAGCCGTGCCGGAGGGATATCGGTGAGGTACTCGATCCCCGGCAATTGCCCGCGGATGATCGCGAGCGCGTTGTCACAATCCCGCCGCCGATCGGCGTACGAAGAATCGCGGAGTGCGTGCGACTCGCCCGACTCGGCGATGACGACATCCAGCCGGACCGGAACCGATTCGATACCGAGGGTGCGGCAATCGAGCAGCATCGCCTCGCCGGGCGTCGCGCGCGCCGACGCGATCTGATCCATGCGGCCGCAGGGCATGCCGACAAATCCCGTCTCGGTTCGCCAGGCGAGGTCGGCGCGGGCGGCAGGATCGATGGAGCGGCCGGCCCATGCGCTCAGCGCAAAGCCCGTCGCCACTTCGAGTGCCGCAGATGAGCTGAGGCCGGCTCCGGTCGGAACGTCGCTGGCGACCGCCGCACAGAGACCCTCGGACCAGGGAGAGGTCAAGGGGCTGTCGAGCGATGCGACGCCCGCCACATAGTCGCTCCAGTGACCTTGCGGCGCCGCGGGCCAGTCGGCTTGAATCGGCCCCTGCTGCTCGGAGATTGCCCGGAAGGCTGCGTGTCCCGGCCCGACCGCCACCGCCGTCCGCCAGCCGGTCGCCATCGGCAGCACGTGGCCGCCAAAGTTGTCGACGTGTTCGCCGACGAGATTCACACGGCCCGGCGCCGATGCCACGGCGACGGGATCGGTACCGAAGTGGCGACGAAAGAGTTCGCGCGCGCGTTCAGCCGGTTTCATTGACCCTCATGGACCGTCCCACTAGTCTTATCGCTTCATGCCTCGTGCAACTCCCGCGGCCACATTGCTGTTCCTCGCCGGCATGCTCGTCCCGGGGGCGCTGCATGCGCAGGGCGAGAACGCGCTGCCGATGCCCAGCGGCTCGTTCCGGGTGTCGATCGGCGCCGACTGGGCGCACTATACCAATCGCTTCGGCACCGCGTCCCCGGCCCATCCCGGCCAACCCGACGGCACCGTCGAGCCCATCGGCGTCGACTTCGGATCCGATTCCCTCGGCGCACAGCAGCTGACCTTTCTCGTGCCGGTTCAGAATCAGCTCCGCGCTCTGACGGGCCTGCCAGGCTACGCCATCGATATCGGCAATACCCGCCTGGTCCTCGATGCCAGCGTCCGTCATCAGCCGATCCGCATCGCCTGGGCGCCGTCGTCCAGACTGGCCTTTCAGGTGATGGTACCGATCGTCCGGTCGCGGATGAGCGCTTTCCTCGGGCTTCCCCAGGACACCAGCACGTCGGCGCATGGCAATGTCGGCGCCATTACCCCGACGGCGTTCGACCCCTTCCGGCTCTCGGTCGACAGCGCTCTGCGCGCACTCAGGTCCGGAGCGTCGACTGGTCCCACGGGCCAATTGCAAGCCAAGGCCGAGTCCGCTCTGACGCGGCTCTCGCCGCTGCTCTGCGGCCTCTCGAACCTCGCCAGCCAGACCACCGACCCCAACTCGCCCTGCTTCGGCGGACCGGCGCCGGCGCCCTTTCTTCCGCTGGGCACCAGCGTCGCCGGCGAAAGCATCTCCGTGCAACTCGGCCGCGCCCAGTTGAGCTACGATTCGGTCCGCCTGGCATACCAGTCGGCGAATGTGACGATCCCCACGCTGAGCCTGGCCTCGGCGTACGCGCTGCCCACTGCGCCCCTCGACAGCACCGCGCTGCGCGCCCTCCTCATCAATTCCGGCGGCATCGGCGGCGACTCCCTCTCCGAAGTGGTGCGCACGGGAATCGGCGACATCGAGGTCGGCGGCTGGTACCAGCTGGCGAACAGCCCGTCGTGGCGAAGCCAGGTCGCGCTTACGGTGCGCCTGCCCACCGGGAAGATGGACGACCCGAACAATCTCATCGACATCGGAACCGGCGACCACCAGTTGGACGTCGAGGTCGGGTTCCGCAACGACTTCATTCTCAACAAGAATCTGTGGGTGCATGCCGGCGGACGCTACGCGGTACAGATGTCCGACAACCTCGACCGGCGGGTCGCGCCGTGGTACGCGCCCTACGCGCCGGACTCGAGCCTGGCGAACGTGAACCGGAAGCTCGGCGACTACTACGCCATCGATCTCGTTCCCAACTGGCAACTCGATGACGCGCTGAACTTCGGACTCGGCTGGCATTATTTCCATCAAGCCGCGAGCACATTCAGCTACGCCAATCCGGCGGATGCAATCCGGATCGGACTGCCGGCCAGCGACCTGGGTCTCGCGACGTCCGAGACCTACATGCGCATCGGTGCCGGGCTGACTTTCTCTACGCTGGAGCGCTTCGAGCAGCACCGCGCGCGGCTGCCGTATCGCGTGACCTGGTCGTACAACTCGACGATCTGGGGACGGGGCGGGCAGACACCGAAGTCCGGTGTGATGATCATCGA